>JBLFYM010000046.1:0-40756 GCA_047608975.1 Limisphaerales bacterium
ATGAATCCGCCGCTGAGATCGCCGGGACGGTGAAGGAACGCATCGATTCGGTGGCAACCGTCGCGACCGATCTTTTCGGTGAGTGGGAGGCGGAGTTGGAGGAAATCAAGACCATGTCGTTGAAGGTAAAGAGCAAGAAACTGCTCATTGATACCCGCTCTCGTTACACGACGATGGTTGCGGCCCTGAAGAAAGCAGAATCCAACATGGGTCCCGTGCTGCAGAAGTTCAAAGAGCACGTCATTTTTCTGAAACACAATCTCAACGCCGCTGCCATCGCTTCACTCAAGGGCGAGGCGCTGAACATTCAGGGTGAGATTGGGAAGCTGATTGACGAGATGAACGTGTCCATCAAGACCGTGGACGAGTTTATCCAGACCCTCTGAGCTTTCCGCTTCCGCAACTCCCGATCTCTTACGCGATTTCGGATCCTTCAGAAGCGCATGGTCAACTGACCGGCGACCAGCTGTTCCCCTTGTTGAAAAGCGCCCGGTTGGTGGTTGTAGCTGTACTGCACCTTGCCCTGCAAATGCCGCGTAAAACGGCAGCCCAACGCTCCATCCACCCGCCATGCGTTTCGGTCCCAGTGTTGTTCGCCCCCGGTGCCATCCGGCACGGTTCCGAAGAACGCCTGGTTCCAGCGTAGCCCCGCGTAGAAACGTGATCCGAACTTGTAGCGGGTCTCGATATAGTAATTTGCCGAGTCCGCGTCGCCCACGTTCGGAACTTCGAACCGCGAAAGAATGACCTCGCTCCAGACCTCAATATTCCGATGCGCGTATTTAAGATCCCAGCCGAGGGTGTATTGGTTGAAGTCACCCCGGTGGGTATCCGCGGGCAATGACGCCTGAGCGACCGGCAGGAGGTAGGCGCCATAGCTGAAACTGCTGCCCAGATGCCATGCGGCATTCGGCGTGTAACCGGCGTCGAAGGTGTAGGTCGGATGTTCCCAGCCCAGATGTTTGGCGTCCCAGAACTTCGGCCGCGAGCTGATCGAATTGTTTTTGATCGAAGCTCCGTAGTTCAACTTGCCAACCTGTCCGAGCAAGGTGCCGCCAGTCGTGTAGGCGGGGCCCCAAAGCACGGGCAGCCAAGCCGGTTTGTTGTCCGGAACGCTACGCCGATTCAGGAACGGTCCCGGAGCGCCCGGGGCGGCCTGATCCGTAATGATGGTCACATTTTCGTAAGCGAGCGGGGCGTTGATGAACGGGTTGTCCCACGAAAAATGGCGGCCCACCCAGCTGCCGAAGATCGTCGCCGATTTGCCGAACTGCAGACTTATCTGATCTTCATTCCCCGTGCGGTAGCGAAGGAAGTATTCATCGAAGCGCGCATCGTTGATCTGTGAACCGGGGTCGAACCCGCGATCCACCCGGGCCTGTGTGAAGACGTAGAGGTGCTCGCCCAGTTCAAGATCCATGAACAGGCTCAGACGTGGATTGTAGAAGCTCTCGTTCTGGAAGAGCAGACCGGGCGGAATTCGATCAATGTAGTAACCTTCCGAATCGAACAAACCGCTCAGTTCACCGACGATCGCGCCGTTTTCGCTTTGGTAGGTGAGCGTCTCATCGAGCCACGCCAGCGGGTCTGACTGGGCGTGAGTGACCGCGCCCGAACAGAGCAGGGAAAGACCGGTGAGGATGGCGATGCAGGTACGGTTCATGGTGAATGAACCTCAGGGATGCCACAAACACCCACCGCTATCAAGCGCCCCCGCGATCGACGCGCTCCAAGTCGCATCTCACGTCGTTGCGGGTTGCAGTTGCGTTCAGGATTTTCAGGCCCGAAGGGTCGATCCTAAGTCAGCCGAGGGCAACGCCCTGGGAGATCGGTATAATGAAGGGCAAGCCCCAGCGGGGCGGCACCAATAGAATGTCACCTTAGGTAGGGCTTCCGAGTAGCGCCGCCCCGTTTGGGGGCTGTAATCGCGGTCACGACTCCAACCCAGGGCGTCGCCCCAGGCTGACTTAGCGTTGGGCCGTTGGGCCGGAAAACCTGCTGCAATCAACTGTTTCTCAATAGCTCGATCAGTTACGGTCGCCCCCCGAATCCAGTTCTTGAGTAACTACTGTTACTCAAGAACTGATTTGACCGCAGATTACACGGATGACGCGGATAATGGGGAAATACGATACGGGCCCGTTTGAAATGAACTCACCAAATGGTGAGTTCATTCCCGGTCTTTGGTCTGCGGATTCACCGAAGACCATCCGTGAAATCCGCGCTATCCGCGGTTCTTCCACTGAACAGTTAGCTCTTGGTACAAGAGCGGATCGTTGCTCCGAGGCAACGATCCGGTTGGGCCTACTTCTTTTTGTCGGCAATTCCCTGCTTCTTTTTGTTGTCCTTTTTGGCGGTCTTACTTGCTTTCTGGGATTGTTTCTTCTGATTTGATTTTGGTGACTTGTCGCCCATGTATTGTTCTTTCTTTTTGGTTTAGTGGCCCGCGGAACAACGGCTGCTTTGCGGGTTTGTTTGTGTGAAATCAATTGGATTTCGCGTCGTAAATTGTCGGTTCGTCCAGTTTGAGGGACGTGGTTAAGGCCGGTGCCAACCACCGGTATCCTCCCACTGCGAAGGAATAGAGAAAAGTAAATCCGAACGCCGCGGCGATGGGGACGGTTGTCTCCGGGCTCAGCCATGCGAGTAGGAGTGCGAGATTCACCAGTAGGATGGCCACTATGGAACGGGCCCGGCTGCGGACCAGGTGGGGCATTTCAAACGGTGCCACCCTGGCCAATCCCTGGATTACAAAGATCGTCGTCATGACGGGTGCCAGGGCTGGAGATCTAACGATATCGAGGACGTGCGCCGCGGTGCGGTCGGCCCATGAGAGGGTTGGTTACCCACAAGTTCCAACCTCTCGGCGAATCCGCACCTCCATGAATCCCGTTGGGATAAAGAATGAAACATGGCTGTGATTCGAAGACATTAAGGTGCCTTTTCGGGAAGACCATCGTCTGCCCGACCTGGCGGGGGATCAGTTTCTGTTGGAAATTTTCCTATTCGGTGTCGAGTTCGAGCAGAATTTTCTGATCGGTCGCGAGGATGGCCAACATGTAATGATCCAGTGCTTTCGTCACGCCCCGCGCGCCACATTCCGTGTCGGGATCTTTAATCCGCCGGGAGGGCGTGCTAGGAATGCGGCCCGTTCGAACCATTTGGATCATTCAGGTCTTGGTTGGCATGAGCAATCACATTGAAATCGATGAGCAGTCAGCACGCGCGTTGTGCTGGCTGGAGGCGATTGATTCGACGGAAATCGGTGATCGGCCGATTTGTCGGGAGCTCAAAGAACTGGAGGAATCTTGTGATGACTGTGGCGCCGCTGAACCGACTCAAATATTTGATACTCTCGCGCGGCAGTTTCCAGAACTTGCCGAGAACGATCGGCAGCTGAACATTCCGGTTCCCAAATGGTTGATCGCAGCTCCGATCGCGGTGGCATTCGTCGTCGGCCTCGCAACGGATTCGCTGACGTCGGGCGGAAAGATTCAACTGCTTTCCCTACCCTTGCTTGCGCTCTTGGTCTGGAACCTCGTGGTGTATGCCTGGATCGTTTTCCGGAAATTGCGTCCCGCGATCAAATCCAATCCCACTGACTGGATTGGTGAATGGGTTGCGCAACGGCTGGGTGAAATGCGCAAACTGCTCGATGGCCAAGGGAAGGACGACACCTGGTCGCTCCTACGCACGCGCTTCATTCGGATCTGGCTTGAACGAAATCGTGAGCGCCACCGGAGTCTTTTGCTGGCCGTATTCCATGGCGCGGCGATCGCACTTGTCCTTGGTATCGTGGTGGGGATGTATGTGCGCGGGCTCGGGTTCGAGTATCGCGCGGGTTGGAGTAGCACGTTCCTGGGCGCGGAGTCGTTGTATCGGTTCCTCGTGATTGTTCTGGGTCCTTCCGCGGCCATGCTCGACGTGCCGATTCCGAATCCGGCGGTGCTGGGCGAATTGGCTTGGTCGGTGAATCCAAAGGGCGGCGATGCTGCGCCATGGATTCATCTCTATGCCGAAACCTGTTTCTCCTATGTGTTCCTTCCGCGCGCCTATCTCGCGTATCGGGCTCAGCAAAAATGGGCGCGGTTCAAATGGGAGATGGAGACTGATTCCACCAAGAGCTCTATGGCGGTCGCGCCCGATGCGAAGCGGGTTTGTGTCATTCCGTTCAATGTCAGTCTGGATTCGACGATGCGTGAATCGCTCCGGGCCACCTTGGCTGATGAATCAGGCCCGCCCAATGTCGAGTTCCGGGAATCGGTCGAGTATGACTCGGTGAGGGATTACTTCGGTGAGTTGGAGTTTCAATCCGATTCGCCGCCCGCTGCACTCGCCATCACGTTCAGCCTGGGAGCCACTCCGGAGAAGGAGATCCATGGCGACGTGGTGGAACGATGTCAGGCACTGGCTGGCAGATCTGCGGCCAGCGTGTTCATTTTGCTCGAAGCTTCGGGTTTTCTCAAACGCTTCGGCGATGATGAAGAACGCTTCGCGGCGCGACTGAAAAACTGGACGCGGTTCAGCGAGGAGTACGGCGTGCCGCTTCAGGTCTCCAGAAAATCAAAGGCGTGAACGAGTCCATCCATCTCAGTCTCATTTCGCACACCAACGTCGGCAAGACGACGCTGGCGAGAACGCTGTTGCGGCGAGATGTGGGTGAGGTCTTTGATCAGTGTCACGTTACCGATCTGGCCGAAGGGTTTACTTTGATTGAAACGGAGTCGGCTGCTTTGAAGCTCTGGGACACGCCCGGATTCGGTGATTCGTTCCGACTTTGGCGGCGCCTGCAAAAAACGGAAACCGCTGTGCTCGGCTTCGTTAACAACGTGTGGGACCGCTTCACCGATCGACCTTTCTGGTGTTGCCAGCAGGCGATACTGAATGTGCGCAATCACGCGGACGTGGTGCTCTATCTGGCCAACGCCGCGGAGGATCCGGCGGAGGCGGCCTACGTAAAACCTGAGCTGGAGATTCTTGCCTGGCTCAAAAAACCGATCGTGGTCCTGCTCAACCAGATGGGGCCCCCACGGGACAAGGAATCCGAAGCGGCCGATCTCGAACGGTGGCGGAAGCATTTCAGTCAACTGGGAGTGACCTGCGATGTGATGGCTTTCGATGCGTTCGCCCGCTGTTGGGTGCAGGAGAATGTCCTGTGGCAAACGGTGCGCTCCGCATTGGTTCAAAATCGACACCCGGTAATGGATGCGTGCCTCGCGCAATGGCAGCGACGCGACGTGGAGATTTTCCGCCGCTCCATCGTGCGCCTGGCCGCGGCATTGGGAGAACTGACTTTGGATCGTGAAGCGCTTCCCCCGCAGAGCTTGGCGAAAAAGATTCTTAGCCCGGTGATGGATTCTCTCAAGGCACCGCAGAAGGCTGCGATGACGCGGCTCGGTGAGCGGATGATGAAGGAACTTGTCGAGGCGGTCACTGATGTCATTCGGATTCACGAACTGTCGGGTGAATCCGCCCGCCAGATTGAGGAACGGTTCGAAGATGATTTTGCGGTGAGGCAACCCGCCAATCAGGGAGTCGCGGGAACGATCTCAGGTTTCCTTGCGGGTGCGCTGACCGGACTGGCAGCAGACTTCACCGCCGGTGGACTGACCTTCGGCGGCGGGGCGGTCATTGGAGGAATTCTGGGGGCCACCGGTGGAGTGTTGGCGGCGCAGAGTTACAACTTCATCAGCGGCCGGAATGAAGCGCATGTGAGCTGGTCGCCTCAGTTTCTTCAGGGGGTCGCGGAATCGTTGATCTTGCGATATCTCGCCGTCGCCCACTTCGGCCGGGGTCGCGGTGAGTGGCGCGACGCCGAACATCCCAAGCATTGGGTCGTCGAGGTGAAATCCGTGGTGGCCTCCTTTGAGAACGTGCTCGAGCTCGAGTTCGGCGAACTTCGTAAATCTGGCGATCGGGAATCGTCCGAACTTCCGCGCGTCCTCAGCGACGCTGCTGCCGCCTGCCTCCAACGCCTCTATCCTGATGCGGTGCCGCCTGAATTACTCAGTTGGCAGCGCGAGAGGGTGCAGATCAGCGGGAGCAGTGAGTAGGACTGGGAATGAATCAAATGGACTTCAACCACAAAGGCACCAAGAGCACAAAGGCCCGTATGAATCTTCGTGTATTGACCGGCGGTTTGGCAGTCTCCGCCTTCCTGCTGTTTGCCGGTTGCGGTTCGGTGAAAAAGATCAGCCAGGAACCGCTGTGGCAGGAGGCTGCGAAACGAACCGACGATCCGCTCCCCATTCCAAATCAGTATGGGCCGTTCGCAACCTGCAAAAAGATCAGCCCGGTCTTCTGGTTGGGAAATAACGACGATCCGGAACCTCCTGATTGGTATCGTCCCGATGATTCGAAACGGCTGCGCAAATGGTATGTCCGCAATCCGTTTCACAACTTCACATTTTACATCCTCGGAATTGCTGATCTGGAATTCACGCGTATTGGTAATCACCCCGCCGAAGTGTTTAATCCGCACGGCGGTTGGAATTGGGCGTGGAGTCACGCGAAGCTGCTCCCATTTCCGTTTGTTTCATACCGCCGCGACCGGACGCAGGCTTACTTCGGCTGGCGGGAGCGAGGGAACTTTGGCATCGCCTTCCGACGCATGAAGCCCGAACCGGCGGGTGATAGTTCAGAAGAAAACGAGGCGGGTGCCGGCGATGATCGAAAATAGGTAGAGTAGGATTTCAAACACCTTCTGGGGAATCTTCCGGATCAATTTGCGCCCCACCAAGATCCCCGTGAAAACGCCGGGCAACAGCGCCAGATCAATCCGAAGCGAATCCGGGTTGATGATCTCGAGGCCGGTCATGAAGGGGACTTTGATGATGTTGACCAGGAGAAAACAGCGCGCGCCAATTCCGAGAAATTCGTTCTTCGGCAACTTGTGCACCAATGAGTAGATGGAATACGCGGGCCCCGCAGCGTTGGCCATCATGGTGGAAACGCCCATCGTGATGCCGCTGCCCCAGCGAAAGGCGGAGGAGTCGGGGAGGTGCGTCAGGAATTCGTTCTTGTAAACCCGCACCAATTGCAGGCTGACCATCAGCAGGATGATCATGCCGATGGCGGGGCGGGCGACGTCGTTTTCGATCCGACCCAGCACAAAGAAACCGGCCAGCAATCCGAAAAAGATCGGTAGCAAGAGGGGGGTCACATCTTTCCAGGTCGCATACTTGCGGAACATCGGAAACACCGTCACATCACAGACGATCAGCAAGGGAAGGATGATGCCGACGGACTGTTTGGCACCGAAGAGTTCCGCCATCAGCAGGACGTTCACCAGCGCGAGGCCGGGAAATCCGGTTTTGGAGAACCCCATGCAGAACGCCCCGCACAAGGCACCGGCGTAAATCTGCCAGGTGATGTCTGGAAGCAAGCTCAAGGGCGGCAAGTGTCTTCAAGGGGGCAGGCGCGACAAGGATAAAGACACTTTGCCGTTTCTCATTGCGTCCATCGGAAGACACGGGTGGAATCCGGCGATGAGCAAGCCATCCTGGACTGTCGAACACCTCGGACTCCCCGCTTCTGACCCGCGGGCGCTTCATGAATGGTACGTCCGGGTTCTCGATGCTGAACTGGTTTGGTCGGATGATTCGGTGCCGGTGTATTTTGTCCGGCTGCCCGGCGGGACCGTGCTGGAGATCGGTCCATGTGGCCGAACCGTCGAGGATGTGTCTGACAACACGGTAGCGGGTCTGCGACACATTGCGTTACAGGTCGAGTCGCTCGAAGCCGCGCGGGAGGAACTTGCCTCACGAGGCGTGAGTTTTCCGGAAGATCCGAAACCGGCTGGCGGTGGCGGAAGCGTCCAGTTCTTCGCGGATGCGGAGGGCAATCTGCTTCATCTGGTGGAGCGTCCCCAGGATTCGGTATTCCTGTCGCAGTCGTAAAGATGCAGTTGGAACTCACGTCGTGAAGCGGTAAGGCAAAGTAGGATGGGTCAACCGAATAGAGACAGCCCCGGCGCCAGCTCGCAGCAAACGTAGAGGCGAATACACTGGACAATTTCGCGCTGCGGGAATTCATAATGCACCCATGCCCCAACAGCATTCATCGCTTACGCGCCGTGGTTTCTTGCGCGCTGGCGCGTTGACCGCCGCGCCCCTGATTCTTCCCGCCGGATTCTGGAGCAATTCCCTGGCGGGTAACGGACCGAACAGTCGTATCCAACTGGGTGCGATCGGGATGGGCCGCCGTTTGACCGGGATTGTCGGTTCGTTCTCAGACTTCAAGGATGTCCAGATCGTCGCCGTGAATGACTGCGTGGACGCCCGGCTAAAATATGGTGCCCAGCGGATCGCGGACCTCTACCGCCAACGCCAACGCGCCGCCCCCGGTCTCAAGCAGATCACCGACTTTCGGGAATTGCTCGCCGACAAGTCCATCGACGCGGTGGCGATCGGCACGCCTGATCATTGGCACGCGATCATGGCCATCCGCGCGGCGCGGGCGGGCAAACACATCTATTGTGAGAAACCCCTGACACGAACGATTGGCGAAGGCCGCGCCGTCGTGAATGCCGCCCGGAAAGCGAAGATCACTTTTCAGACCGGCAGTCAGCAACGCACGGAATACGGTGGCAAGTTCCGGCAGGCCGTCGAGTACGTGCGTAACGGCAGGATCGGGAAGCTGAAGAAAATCTACATCGGTGTCGGGGCGCCGCCCATGCCCGACAATCTGCCGGAAGCGGAAACCCCGGAGGGCACGGACTGGAGCATGTGGTTGGGGCCGGCGCCCCAGCGCGGATTTAATTCCGAACTCTGCCCGATCGGGGTGCATAAACATTTTCCACGCTGGCGCGACTACCGGGAGTATGCCGGCGGACGATTGTCTGACATTGGTGCCCATCATTTTGATATTGCTCAGTGGGCGATGCGGATGGATGCGAGCGGGCCGGTGCAGATCATTCCTCCCAGCGATCCGACGGCGACACAGGGTTTGCGTTTTCGTTACAAGTCCGGAATCGAGATGGTGCATAGCCAGGCTGAAGGACGGCGCGGGTGCCGTTTCGTTGGCACCGAAGGCGAGATCTACGTGGAGCGTGCCAAGATCGAATGCACTCCCGAGAAGATCCTCACGCAGCCGCTTACGAAATCCGATGAGCGTCTCGAAGAGATCGGCAGCAATCATCAGCGCAACTGGATCGACTGCATCCGCTCGGGTCGCAAGCCGGTCGCTGATGTCGAGATCGGTCATCGCACGAACTCGGTCTGCATGCTCGCCAACCTCGCCTACCAACTCGCGCGACCGCTCCAATGGGACGCGCGCAAGGAACAGTTCAAGGGCGATGCCGGTGCAAATTCCCTCATCAACCAACGCGAACGTTCACCCTGGTCCAGTGTGTGATCACCCCCCGGCTTTGCCGGTGGTATCTGACTTCAGTCCCGGAGCAACGTCTTGAGTTGAATCCCAAAGGGATTCCGCCAGAGCCGCCTCGACTTCTCGTAGCGGCTCGAAGCACGTTCGCAGCTGAAATGGAGGGATGAGCTTGCGAGTCCGCCCTTGGGGCAAAGGGAAAAGGAGACCCGAGTGCGGAGTGAACAATCCGGCGTGACGCGCACACAAGTTTGGGCAATTCCGCACCGAAGATCATGCTCGCTTCGCGGTTGGCCGTCAGTCAGCGAAGCGTTTACCTTTGTGCCAATGGAAATCCGGAAATTCTTTCTCTGTCTTTTGGGCGTAGGTCTACTGATCGATGCGACCCCGCTCAGCGCAGCAGCCAAAAAACGAAAGCCGGTGGAAAAACTCCCGGCGGGCGTGCAGGTGATTCGTGATCTGGAATACAAACAGCCATTCCGACGCCCGCTGCTCTTGGATCTCTATCGGCCGAAGCAGGTGAGCAAGAAACTGCCCGTGGTCGTCTGGATTCACGGCGGGGGATGGAAGAACGGCAGCAAAGACAAATGCCCCGCAAGCTGGCTGGCAACCCACGGCTTTGCCGTCGCCAGCATCAACTATCGCCTCACCCCGGAAGCGCAGTGGCCCGCCCAAATCAATGACTGTCGGGAAGCGGTTCGTTGGCTGCGCAAGAACGCCGGCAAATTCCGCCTGGACGGGAACAATATTGGAATCTGGGGTTCTTCCGCCGGTGGGCATCTCGTCGCAATCCTCGGAACCATCGATGCACCGGTTGGTGAGAAAGTTTCGAGTCGGGTGCAGGCAGCCTGCGATTGGTTCGGTCCCACCGATCTGCTGACGATGCCCCCCAACACAGTCTCCAAAGATCGAAGCTTGGAAATGGTCGCCAAATCGAACGGCGCAAAACTTCTCGGAGCGACCGTGCGCGATATTCCGGACAAGGCGAGACACGCGAGCGGCCTGTATCACGTCAGCGCGGACGATCCACCGTTCCTGGTCATGCACGGCGACGAAGATCCCGGCGTGCCCATCAGTCAGAGTGAACGATTCGTGAAGGCCCTCCGCGCCGCCAAGGTCGATGTGACTTGGCAGGTCGTCAAAGGCGCTGGGCACGGCGGCAAACTTTTCAAAACCCCGGAGATGAGCGCCGTAGTGCGCCGGTTCTTTGAACGGACACTGAAGAATTGATCGGCCCTATTTTGCGTGGTTCCACGGGCCTCATTGCTGAGTTGATGGGGAATACGATGTGTGCGCCTGCGACATTACAGATTGACTGAATCTGGAATAGGATCGTCCATCTTCGCATGAACGTTGAGGCAACGACATTCGTAAGACGATTGGCCATCTGAGCATTGGTCATTCATCTCTCTTTCCCGGTTAGTCTGCTTCACAAAGAAGGCCTGCTCACCTGGCGATCTTGGCTACTCCGCGTTTGTTTCCCAGGTAGCCCCCACCACCGGAGTAACGCACGTCTTGGATCTGGAGAAGGATGCCGTCGGGATCAGTGAGGTAGAGTTCCGGAGTGCCTTCCACTGCGCCACCGCGATTCGGCATGCGCTTCGTCACATACGATTCTAGCGGCCCGGCGGCTCCTCGCTTGTTCGTGCGCGGTTTCACACCGTAGTCCGCGAGTAAGCCGAGGATCCGGTCGGGATCGAACTTCTCGACCGTAAAACAAGCGTGATGGATGTAGGGTTTCGACCGACCGCCGACGAACGCCAGGAACTGGTTGCCCGGTCCCACACGAATGATCGGCATGGGACCCTGATAGGTGTCGATGCCCAGGCCAAACAATTGTTGGTAGAACTGCACGTTCCGTTTGGCGTCGGGCACGAAGATGGTGAAATGATTGAAGTCGCGCAGCGACAACAGGCTGCGGTTTGGGGCCGGCTCCGGTCGATTCGGATTCCCCGGCAGAGTACCGTCCTGGAGCCGAACATCGATTCCGGCAGGATCTCCAAAGCTCACCTCATGCTTGCGCTCCTGCCGCGACGAGATCCCCTGCGCTTTCAGAATTTCAACGACGTTGTCAGCATCAAAGTCTTTCGCGGCAAGACCAAGGCTTGCGATTCCCGGCTTTGAACTGTGCCCGCCGGCAATGGCCAGAAACTGAGGTCCGTCGCCGATTTGAAGAATCACCGTATCCCCCTGCCGAGCCACAATCGGTAGGCCGAACAAACCCTGATACCACTTGAGTGATCGTTCCAGGTCCGACACCTTGATCACCATGTGATTGATGGCCGTGACCGGGATGGTGCCGGGTTCAGGTGCTTCGCCATGCGAATGCGACGCCAATGCGATGGCACCAAGCAAACTCAGCCATGCACCCCGTGAGAGACCTCCGCCTGGAAATCGTTTCATGCGATCACGGTAACTTGAAGGAGAGCGCTCCGTCGCTCCTCGAATCACCAGCGCCAAATCGGGAAGATGGGACTGATCGCTGCTTAACCCGACAGGAAGAACTGGCCCCCTGAACAACGCTCTGACATGCCCACTATGATATCTGTGGTGCGTAAACGATGGCCCAGCTTGGATATGTTTCTGACTCGGTTCAGCCACTGGAACGGTCACCCCGCCAATCGCCCTTCGATTACGAAGCTCCCAGGCCGCGTTTAGCCAATTCGCCCAGGGTCCATTCGTATTCGCCGACGAGCTGATCCACGACGTTGCGCTTCTTCATTTCACCGGGCATGACTTCCCAGGTGTAGGTTTCCATTTCCAGGTGGGAACACATGCCGGGATCTTCCTTTAGCAGATCGAGAACTCCCTGCACGTGATCGGCGGTGGTGCCGAAGAGATCGGTGGGCTTGGCGTGCAGGGGGATGTGGAAATGGATGCGCCACTCGTCGGTCTTGGCGGGTGGGAGTTTGTTGTGGGTGGCGAGGGCTTCGTCGAGATCCCGATGACGCGTGATGGTGCCGTCTTGCGAGCGGGCGATGGTCTGGTGAAAGTAGATGTCGTCGGTGAAGGCGTGGAGTGCCCGGCGCACGTCGGGCGTGGGGGTGACCTTCAAGGCATTGCTGATGTGGATCTTGCTGAACTTGATCTGGTGCTGTTTCAGGCGGCCAATCGCTTCAGCGGCGGATTCGTATTCCACGGCGAGATGGCAGCAGTCGTAGTTGATTCCAAGATGCTCATCCACACGCAGATCACCGGGGCGGTCAGAGCGGAGCTGTTCCATGAATCGGACCATCTCCTCGCTGGTCTCGAGCAGGCAGAGCGGTTCGGGTTCGAGTCCGAGGTGAAGCTCCTTGCCGCTGTTCCGGGCGACCTTGCTGATGTGCTCCACGGTTTTCCAAATGTTCTTCCGCGCCTCGCCGAGTTGGCGGTCGTCCTTGATGAATTCCTTGTAGGAAACCGGCACGGTACTGACGCTGCCTTCGACTCCGGCAGGCACGATCTCGGCGAGCAGATCGAAGAGGAGGTTGGTGTAGTCCACGCGTTCCGGCGTCGTCCAATCCGGCGCGTAGACCTGTTCCTTCACGCGCGTGCCGTGGAACTGGCCGTAGGGGAACCCGTTTACGGTGAAGACGTAGCAGTTCTCCTGTTCCAACCATTTTTGGAAGCCCAGCAGGGTCCGGCGATCGCTCAGTTCCCGAGCGGCGTCCGCTCCGAGTCGCAGGCCGATGGCGTAGGCGTCGTTGGGGCAGACGCGTTTGCGCACGGCCAACACATGGGTCTTCAGCGAATCAAAGGTCTCCGCCCAGCTGCTGCCGCGATGAATGTTGGTGCAGTAGGCGAGATGGATTCCGTGGTTCAGTTTCATGTTCGAAGAGCGCGCGCAGCTTGGCGGGATTCACAATTCATTTCAATGCTTCGGGAGCGGCGGTTTCCTTCTGCCGATCGAACAGTTCGCGGATGATGTCTTCAATCGGAACCTCCTCGATGTCGATGTCTCGGATACTGACGGTATCGAACAGTTCCTTGCAGACGGGGACGACGCGGTCCCGCTTGACCTTCAGGCGCAGGCGGGAGTCGGTGCATTCCAGGATCTCACCGTGGCGACCCAGTTCTGCCTCGCTCGTGGTTTGTGCCTGATCGCCTTGGTCGTAGTCGATGGTGATGAGTTTGTAGTCGGCGAAGCGATCGATGACCTCGTCCAGCAGTCCATCAAAGAAAATCGTGCCGCGATCAATGATCACCACCCGGTCACAAAGTTCTTGGATGTCAGCCATGTAATGACTCGTGAGAATGATCGTCGTCTTGTGCCGTCGATTGTATTGGCGCAGAAACTCGCGAACCTTCTTTTGCGAGATGACGTCCAAGCCGATCGTCGGTTCGTCCAGGAACAGCACCTTGGGTTGGTGCAGGAGTGCCGCAATGAGTTCCATCTTCATGCGTTCGCCCAATGACAGTTCACGCACCATGACGTTGAGCTTGTCCTTCACGTCGAGCAGCTCAGTCATCTCGGCGATCGTGGCGTTCATGGAGTCCTCAGGAATGCCGTAGATCTTGCCGTTCAATTCCAACGACTCACGCGCGGGAAGATCCCACCAGAGTTGGTTTTTCTGACCGAGCAGGAGCGCGAACTGACGGCGGTATCCGTCCGCGCGTTCCCATGGGACATACCCAAGCACCTCGGCCGTGCCGGATGATGGGTAGAGGAGTCCGGCGAGCATCTTGAGAGTCGTGGTTTTCCCTGCACCGTTGGGCCCGAGGAAACCGACCAATTCGCCTTCCTCCACCGAGAAGCAGACGTCTCGGGCCGCATGCACGTCCTCATATTCGCGCGTGACCAACCCGCGCAAGGCGCCCTTGAATCCCGGTTGCTTTTTGTACGTCCGGTAGGTCTTGGTCAACTTGTCGACTTGGATGACGGGCATCGGCACAGAAGCGTAACGGGTGGCGAATCGGAACTCAAACGTTGACAACTTACGCTGGATCACAAGTCTTTGTTGACTGAACGCGATGCCGATTCTTGAAGTTTCTCAACTGAAAAAATCCTATGTAGGACCAGATGGCGACCGACAGATTGTCGTCGACGTCGCTGAGTTCTCGTTGGAGGCCGAGCAGCAGCTGGCCCTGAGTGGCGAAAGCGGCACGGGTAAAACCACTTTTCTCAATCTCATCGCCGGAATTCTTACGCCTGATTCCGGGTCTGTCAGAATTGACGGCAAGGATATGGCAGGCGCCAGCGAAGGTCAGCGCGACCGTCTGCGGGCGAATCACATCGGCTACATTTTTCAGACCTTCAACCTGCTGCAGGGTTACACCTGCCTGGAGAATGTCCTGTTGGGCATGTCCTTCGGTCCCGGTGCCGACCGGAAGTTTGCCCGCGAGGTTTTGGATCGGGTCGGCCTGAGTCACCGCGTTCACCACTACCCGCGTCAGCTTTCGACCGGTCAACAGCAACGCGTGGCCGTCGCCCGGGCGCTCGCCAAACGGCCGCAACTCGTGTTGGCGGATGAGCCGACGGGCAACCTGGATCTCAGCAACGCGCAGGAATCGCTGCAGCTCATTCGCGAGACCTGCACCGAGAATAAGGCGGCGCTGCTGCTGGTCAGTCACGATCCGAAGATCCTCGACCAGTTCGATTCCCACGAAGACCTCTTCGACCTGAACAAAGCCGCACCGGCCACCCGTCAGTAAAGCCCATGACTCTCCCATTGATCGTTAGCAAGAGCCTACGCCAGCACCTGCTGAGCACGACGGTTACGGCCTTGTCGATTGCGTTGGCGGGCGGATTGTTGATGGCGGTCTGGGTGGTGAAGGAGCAATCACGTCAGGCTTTCACCCAGCAGAATGCGGGCTTCGATGCCGTGCTGGGCGCGCGGGGAGCCAAGCTGCAGCTGGTTCTCAACGCCATCTTTCATCTGGAGGCCTCTCCCGGAAATATGAAATGGGAGGACTACCTTCATATTCGGAAGAATCGCGCCGTCTCGCTCGCGCTGCCCATTGCCGTCGGCGACAACTATCTTGGTTACCGCCTGGTGGGCACCTTGACGAATCTGTTCACCGAAGTGGAATTCGCGCCCGATCGCAAATACACCATGGCGTCGGGGCGAGCTTTTGCGGATGGGTATGCTGAAGCCGTGATCGGCAGTTTCGTGGCGCAGCGGTTGGGCATGAAGGTCGGGGACAAGTTTCATCCCTACCACGGATTGATCTTCAACGAGAAACAGCAGCACGCGGAAACCTATGTGGTGACCGGTGTGATGAAGCCTTCGAATACGCCGGCGGATCGCGTGATCTGGATTCCGATCGCCGGAATCCAGAACATGAAAGGTCATGATCCGAAATCGGCCAATGACGTCAGTGCCGTCCTCGTGAAGCTGCACACGCCGATTGTCGGTCGCCTGCTGGACCTCCAGTACAACAAGCAGGGGAACAAGCTGACCTTCGCCTGGCCGATCGCCCAGATTGTCTCGGAACTCTTCGGCAAGATTGCGTGGTTCGATCAGATCCTCGCGCTCGTCGCCTGGTTGGTTGCGCTGGTTGCCACCGCCTCCGTGCTGGCCAGCATCTACAACTCCATGAATGAGCGCCGACGCGATATCGCGATCCTCCGCGCATTGGGGGCTCGACGTCGCCTGATCATCGCCTCCGTGATTCTGGAATCGGCCGCCATCGCCGCCTTGGGAATGGTTGCCTCCTTCTTTGTCTACGCGGGCATCATGAATGGTGCTGCGACCGTGATTCGATCGCAGACGGGCGTGGTTTTGGAACCGTTCGCTTTCAACCCGGTAATGCTCTGGGTGCCGGCCGCGATGATCGGGCTCAGCGCCTTGGCTGGAATTGTGCCGGCCATCAAGGCCTACCGCACGAACGTCGCTGAGAATCTCCTGCCTGTTTCCTGAAGCTTCGGGGATCGTAGCCGTAACAATGGGCGGTTGGGTAACGCGTCGTTGGTGCACAGGTCCATCCTACGGATAGTCCCAGCTGTATCCTCACGACTTAGTGTTACGGATCATTTCCCCACAACGCTTCCGGCCAGGGATAACTCCCCGGTTTGATATAGATCAGCGGTGCTTGCGCATCTTTCACGCGGAGGGAGGCGATGCCGAAGGCCAAGGAATCCAAGACTTCCAGCTGATTCCAGCCCAGGCGTCTTGCCACTGCGGCCGCGGTCGCTCCGCCTTCCAGGCAAAGCTGGTCTGGGGTTGTGCGATCCAGGACCTGCGCCAGCGCATCGATCAGGCGATTCACAAAGCGCGCTGGGTCACCACCGCTGATTTGTTCTCCGCCAACGGCCATCATGACCCGATCTGAAATCTGAAACGCCGCGTAGACATCATCGACCCACTGCCGCACGTCCGCGGCGTTGTGATCATGACCAAACATCCGCACGGGCATTGCCACGATCGGAATGCCATTCTGCTCGCATTCACGACGGCGGCCGTTGGCCCAACCGGAACAGCTGCCGCACACAAAAAGTTGGCGTATATTTTTCTCGATGATCGGCGATGCGGACGCCGGTTTGCGCGGCCTTCGTTGGGCGAGGACCGCAGCAAAGAATTCCGCTGCTCCCGCCGGCAAAATCGAGCGATCCAGCTGCGCCGCACGACTGGAGAGGTGGGAGCTTTCCCAGGCATCCGGGACATTGATTCCCGCTTCCGGATCTTCGTCCGCGCCAAGAGGCACGACGTTTCGGTCATCGTCGGACAGCAAATCTCGGATATTGGCTGAGCTCGCGGGGTATTCCGGATCGTGGGCAAAACTGGTTTCGTTCAGCGGCACGCCGTTGATGAGGTAGCGGCCGTTCCGAATCGTTCGCAGTTTCCGGGGATTGGCAGGAATCAGCACGCATTGGGGCAATTCGAACACGTCCATGATCGCCTGAATTTCAGCGGCGATGTTCCCTCGGCATACGGAATCCGTCTTCTTGTAGATCCATTTGGGACTGGCGGCGGCGATCTTCTCGGCGATCAACCGAACCTTTGCGGCTGCGTCGGTAACGGAGAGGGAACGCGAGTCCGTGTCAATTGCCACGACCTCAGCCGTGGAGGTGGGCTCGAATTCCGTATGAACCTCCGATCGCAGACCGGACGCGTGGGCAACCCCGGCGAGTTCTGCAGCGCCGGAAATATCATCAGCAATGATAACGATCATGGGGCCGGTTGGGGTGGGATCACTCCCGAATACGGGATTTGTGGCGGCAGATGCCCCGCTTTGATTTAGTCGCGAAACGGATCATCTCTCGGGCGGGATCACTCTGAAATCGACTGGTGGCGACTTCCAATGCTGATTTGAGACTTTCGCCGCTGCGAAAAATCAGATGGTAAAGGTTCTTCAGTTCAGCGCGTTCCTCGGTCGAAACATCGCTGCGCCGCAGTCCGATCACGTTCAGGCCGCAGACTCCGTTGTCTCCCCAGGCGATGCAGTAGGGCGGCAGATCCTGACTGATGGCCGATCCACCCTGCATCAGCGACAGCGTGCCGATGCGGATAAATTGATGAACCAGGCAGTTCCCGGAGATAAAGACCCGATCGTGAATCTCGACGTGTCCGCCGATCAGGGCACCGTTGGCCAAAATGATGCGGTTGCCGAGGTGGCAGTTGTGTCCGACGTGCGAGTGCGCCATCAGGAAGTTGTCCGATCCGATCGTCGTATCCTCCTGCTCACCGTTTGAGCGATGCACGGTGACGTGTTCGCGGAAGGTGTTTCCATCACCGATGCTCAATCTGGTGGGTTCATCCCGATACTTGAGATCCTGAGGGGCATCGCCAATGACCGCGCCGGTGTGGAAGACGTTTCGGGCGCCGATGGTCGTGTGACCCGTCAGGTGGACATGTGGAGCGAGCTCACAGTCCGGACCGAC
Organism: Limisphaerales bacterium; assembly: GCA_047608975.1. Classification (GTDB taxonomy): domain Bacteria; phylum Verrucomicrobiota; class Verrucomicrobiia; order Limisphaerales; family JAYPXF01. Next base: position 18,125 of record JBLFYM010000046.1, read on the forward strand.
CGAGACGTGTTCATCAATGATCGAAAAGGCGCCAATACGGGCCGATGAATCGACTTCGGCACCGGGATGCACGATGGCTGTGGGATGAATCATGTTCGGGGAATATGTTGCGCAATAGCCGGTGGCTCGGCAAGCGTGGGCTTGAAAACGCCTGCAAACAAAGCACAAAACAATTCATAGGCGGAGGCTTGCCAAACAATGGGGGACTCCGCATTGTCTGCAGATTATGAATAGTAAAGTCGCCGTAGTACTGTTGGTGGCCATCTGCGCTCTGTTGGGCGTGGGGCTGCTGATGACCCACAACCAAGCCTTGGCCGACAAGGAAACGAACACCAAACTCGTTGGCCAATTGCGTGCCGAGCTCGATGGAATGAAGGCGGGCGGCACCGCTTCAGCTCCAGCCCCCGTGCCGGCCAGCACTGATCTGAGCGCGACCGGCGCAGCGGCACCAAGCCAACCTTCGACCGTAACCAACACCGTCGCTGTTCCGAATCCGCTGAACTCGGATCTCCAGAACGCGCTTGAAAAAGCGAAGGCCGACGCTGCTGCTGCTACCGAAGCCGTTGCCAAGGCCCGCGCCGCTGCTGAAGCCGCCGACAAGTTGATTGCCGCTGAACGGTCCAAGACGGAAGCCGCAAAAATTGAGGCCGCGCAGAAACTCGCGAATCTCGAAAAATCCAAGGACACCGCCATCTCTGCCCTCGACAAACGCGTCGTTGAGCTGGCAACGAACAAGGAAGAGTTGAACCGCACGGTTAACACCCTCAACGGGGAAATTGGCCAGCTCAACACCACGATCACCACGCTCAAAACACAGATGGCTTCCGCTGAGAAGGAACTCACCAACACCAAGGGTGACAAAGAATTCCTGCTCATAGAGCTGCAGCGCATGCAGGCGGACAAAGAGGGAATGGAGAATCACATGAACGATCTCGCTTTCGTTCGGGAGCAGCTTTCCCGTCTCAAATCCGAAGCCAACGTGGCGCGCCGCATCGAACTCATCCGCAAAGGTGTTTATCTTTCTGGCCACAAGGGTGGCAAGTGGCTCGTCAACCGCACCCGCGGAACGGCCAAGCCGAAGGTGGAAGCTGGCGAGAAGATCGCGCCCAGCCCGCTTGAGGTTGAGTTGAACAAGGACGGCACGGTTTCCATCAAGCCCTCTGTTCCGGCCAATTCTGGATCTGATCAGCCGGGTGCGTTGACCCCCAAGAACTAGGAAGCGGCCGCCGACTCGCGGTGTTGTGTTGTCCCGATGCCCGAGAACGAAGAGGCGGCCAACTTCTATCGCGAGCGCTTCGATGCGGATAAGGCCAAGCCGATCACCTACTCGTGGCAGCCGAAATCCAAGTTCCTGACCTAGGAGGAACTGAGCCAACGCCTGCGCGAGATTGTCCTGACGAAGGAGGAACGTCATCACATCGGAGAATAGGGGTTCGTTCAGCCTGACCGGACGATGAGTTATATCGGTGGGTGACGGAGAGGTGGAAAATTCCACGCGCCACAATTCAAGCTTCAATCCGCGGCGGCGGGTGTGAGCGGGCGATTTGGATTGGATTGGGTTTTGCAGCTTGGAGTTTTCCTCCCGCATCTATGAACAGTCATCCCTTGGACGCACTTCCTCCGTTACTATAACGGGTAAAATATTATTCTGGAATCCTTCATCTGTTTCTGGGCACTTTGAAAAAATCGTAACCGGAACAGTCAAACGCGGGATCTAAACCGTTGCACAGTAGGAAGATAGAATAATGGTGGGCAGTAATCGTGAACGCTTGAACGAACGTTTCGCCGATGTGATGGCGGCGCGATGAGATGAGCATGGCTACTGTCAACCTGCGCATCGACGCAAAGGATGAACCGCCGCTGTTCTTGGAACTGGGAGTGGGTTCGTTCTTGTTCGGTCGCAGTGAGGAATGCGAAATCCTCATCGATCGCGACGGTATTTCACGCAAACACGCGAGGTTGACGGTTCGGGAGACCGGAGTGTTCCTGGAGGATCTTGGCAGCATAAACGGGACCTACATCGACGGCTCTCCGGCTCAGAGCGAGACGCAGATCGTTCCCGGTCAGACGGTGGTGCTGGGCAACGATGTGTTGAAAGTGCAGCTGAACAATCCGCAGCAAGAATCTCAATACGAGGCGAATTTCCAATCGCACGGTGGTGCGGCCACTCCGGATCTCATGCAGTCGAACTACGTGTTCAAGACCGAGATCGCACGCGGCGGTATGGGTACGGTGCTGGAGGCCCAGGATCTGAATACCGGCCGTACGGTTGCCATCAAGAAGATGCTCCAGGGAAGGGGGGCGACCGCTGAGGGACAGTTTCGCTTTCAACAGGAGGCCCGCGTCATGGGGTTTCTCGAGCATCCCAACATCGTGCCGATGCATGAGCTGGGGGTGAACGAAAAAGGCGTGCCCTATTACACGATGAAACACGTGCGCGGCGAAACGTTGCAGCGGGTGCTCAGCGCGATCAAGGCCGGCGATGTGGACATGATTCGTGAGTATCGGCTGGGCCGGTTGTTGGAAGTGTTCCAGAAGATCTGTGACGCGATGGCGTTTGCGCATTCCAAGGGCGTCGTACATCGCGATCTGAAACCGGAGAACATCCTGATCGGTGAGTTCGGTGAGGTGATGGTGATGGATTGGGGCCTGGCGAAGTTGATGCAGGACTCTCCGCTGCGCCTTGGCTTTCTGGGTTTTGTGCCCGATGTGCTGCATGTGGATGTTCCCGTTGACAGCCCCGTGGATGACGAGGCGGTCAGCGAATCCGGCCGATTTCATACCCGCGACGGTTCGGTCATCGGCACTCCGAACTACATGCCGCCGGAACAGGCTGAGGGTCGCTTGGCAGAGATCGATCATCGCGCCGACATCTTTTCACTGGGCGGAATTCTCTATTCGATCCTTACCCTGCGCCCGCCGGTGACCGGCAGCACAGTGGATGAGGTTTTGGAGAATATGCGCACGGGATACATCGCGCCGCCGATCATTTACAACAAGGTGAAGTTCGCCCGTTTTCCCGGGGTTGGCGGTGGGGACAACCGCGTGATCTTGCTGCGTCATTGTCCGGGCAAACGGGTTCCGGATGTGCTTTCGAAAGTGGCGATGACCGCCATGGCTTTTGATGCCGCGGAACGTTACACCGACGTCCGGGCGCTGCAGGAAGACATTGCCGCCTGGCAATCCGGTCACGCGACCCGGGCGGAGAACGCCGGGTGGCAGCGACGGACGGCGCTGTTTGTCGCCCGCCACAAGGCGACGGCGTTTGCACTGCTGGCGGTGTTCCTGTCCGGGTTGGTGTTCCTGACCCGCGCCTACGTTGAGGAGCAGCATACGCAGGCGGAACTCAACCGGTTGCGGGAGGGAATTCCATTCATCCAGGCGGATGTCCGCAGTCAGATTACCGCCGGGCGTTTCGGGAGTGCGTTGAATCGCGTGGAAACCCTGCTGGTATTTCTGCCGGAAGATGCCGACTACCACGTTCAGAAAGGCGATCTGTTGCAGTCCCTCCTCCGCTTTTTGGAGGCGGCGAAGGCCTACCGCAAAGCCATCAGCGTCGGCGCCGATCGCGACGTAATGCGGGAAAGTATCGACATTTCGGAAAAGCTTGAGGTGATGACTGATTCCTCGGGTGAGCCCACCGAGGAGGGGATTCGTCTGTTGCTCGAACATCTCAACAGCCGTCGCCGTTTCGCCGAAGCCAAGCGCTTGGCTGACCGTCATGATTCGGTGGAGATGCCGTCCGCATCGCCCGAGGCACTTGAGGCATACCGGCAGTCATTGCGGGAACAGGACGCCCCCGAGGAGGTGCTGCTGCGCGTGAACATCGACCAAGAGAACCGGCTCATGCTCGATCTTCACTCACTCGATATCGACGAGATCGACTGGCTGGCGGGGGTGCCGTTCGAAAAACTGAATCTTGCCAACACCGGGGTCAGCGATTTGCGTCCCTTGCGGGGAATGCCGCTCCGGGAACTGATTCTCTCCAACGCACCCGTGGAGGATCTGGCCCCCCTCGCCGAAGCTCTGCTTGAGTACATTGACATCAGCCGGACCCGCGTGGATTCCATCTCCGTTCTCAAAGGCATGCCCCTGCGGACGGTCAGCCTGCGCAACACCGCCGTGAGTGACCTGACTCCGTTGAGCGGGGCACCGTTGGAGACCCTCGCCATCGACAACAGCAAAGTAAGTGATCTGTCTCCGCTGGCCGGAGCGAAGATCAGGCACCTGTTTCTCGGTCGGTGTGAGGAAATCCAATCATTGGAACCCATCCGGGACATGCCGTTGGAATCGATCGGAATAGGCGGCACCTTGGCGGGGGATCTCACGATGCTGAGGGGCAAGCCACTGCGCATCCTCAAACTGGCGGATCATCCGGTGGTGGATTTCGAATTCCTGCGTGGCATCCGGACGCTGAAGCACGGGACATTTTCCCGGACCAAGCTCAGCGATCTGAGCGTCCTCGAGAACTGCGTGTTCGATGAACTGTGGCTGGACGGAATCTCCGCCACCAATTTCGCGCCGCTGGGTGGCACGCTCGTCGATTGGCTCAATCTCTCACAGTCCCAGATCCGAGATCTCGAAGTTCTTTCCACGGCTGAGCTCCGTTTCCTTGATCTGAGTTTCACGCGGATCTCCGACCTGCGACCGCTCACGCGGAACACCCGGATTCACACCCTGTTTCTTCACGGTTGCAACGGCATCACGGACTGGGCTCCGCTCCTCAAGGTGAAGGGGTTGCGCCAGGTGACGGTCAGTGCCGGAGATCCGAATCTGCCGATGTTGCAGGAACGCCTGCCCCGCGCGGTGGTGGTTCCGATCGACACCAGCAGTAGCTCTGAAAACCGTCTGCTCTGGCGCTTCTGGAAAAACCTGGCCGCCGCCCGGCGCGACAAAAAAATCTGATTGCCGTGTACCACGACGAACGATTCGACAACAAGATTGACCATCCGGAATTCCATCCGCGCGCGTTTATTGCGGCCGGTGGGATGGGGGCAATTCTCGAGGTTCACGAAGCCCAGACCGGTCGGCCGGTCGCCTTGAAAGTGATGCATCCCGAAGCGCTCCGATCCGAGGAGTCGCGGGAACGGTTCTTTCTGGAGGCGAAGGTTCTGGCGAAGTTGGAACACCCCAACATCATACCTCTGCACGCCCTCAAGACCGATGCTCAGGGGCGTCCCTTCTACACCATGAAGAAGGTGGAAGGCCGCACCCTGCAGCAGATCCTCTCGGGCCTGCGCCGGGGTGTTGAGGAGATCATTGCGGAATACCCGTTGAGTCGTCTGCTCGTGATCTTCCAGGGCATTTGCGATGGCATGGCCTTCGCCCATTCCCACGGCATCGTCCATCGTGACCTGAAACCGGCGAACATCATGGTGGGTGACTACGGCGAAGTCCTGCTGATGGACTGGGGACTCGCCAAGGTGCTCGGCGAAAAGGAGATCGCCCGCGGGTCTGAGCTTTTCGAAACCGAGTTGGGCGACCACGAATCACTGTATGAGAGCGGCTCCGAAACCATCTCCGCCTCACTCGGTTCGCTGACCCGAGAAGGGGCCGTGATGGGCACGCCGCAATATATGTCTCCCGAGCAGGCCACGGGTCGGATTGCGGATATCGATGCCCGTTCCGATGTGTTTGCTCTGGGTGGAATTCTTTACGCGATCCTCACCCTACATCCTCCATTCCATGGCCAGCGAGTGATGGATATCCTTGCGCGCATCCACCAAGGGGATATCGAGCATCCCGGATCCTTTTCCATCTTGGAGCGGGTAACCGAACTGTTTCCCCTCACCCGCTCCGATTTTGCACTCGTGCATTGTCCTGGTCAGCGGGTGCCCAATGCGTTGGCGGCCATTTCCCTGAAGGCGATGGAGGTTCAAGCCGAGAACCGCTACCAGTCCGCCAAGGAAATGCACACGGATATCAAGGCCTGGACCGATGGTTACGCCACCACCGCGGAAAAGGCCGGTCTGTTCCGGCAGTTGGGATTGCTGCTCCTGCGAAACTGGGTTGTCGCCAGCGCCATCGTCCTTATCTTCTGTCTGGCGGTCGGGTTTGGTGTGAAAGTGCGGCGCAGCAAACAGCAGGCTGAGAACGCCCTCGTGGAACTGCGCCGCGCAGTTCCCATGTTCGAAGGCGAGGCCCGCGCGTTGATCACGGAACGCAAGTTTGCCCAAGCTATCGAACGTCTTGATCAATGCATCGCATTGGAGCCCACCCAGGCCGTATATCACCGGCTCAAGGCCGAACTTCACCAGAGCCTTTTCCAGTTTCCCGAATCCATCGCCTGTTACGAAGAAGCACTACGCCTGACTCCCGACGATGAATTCGCAAAACGGGGTCTTCGTATTTCGCTCGACCTTGAAGGAACGGGGACGATCGGAAAAGCGGATCTGAGTCGGCTTCGGAGTCTGATGAAGACCCAGCGGCGCTTCGCGGAAATGGACGCCATCGCCCCCCGACTTGCCGAAGCGGATACTGATCGGCAGGAGGAGTTGGACACCTTCCGCCAACAACTCGTCCGCAACGGCGGCACCCCGAAACTCGCTCGCCGGCTCAACTACGTGAAAGGACGGCTGACGCTGGATCTGAGCCGGTCGGGCATCACCAGTCTTGAATTGTTGGGCACGCTCCCGATTCAGGATCTGAACCTTGCCGGTGTCCCAATCACGAATCTCACCCCCTTGGTCCATCCCGATTTGAAGCGTCTCAATCTGGAACGAACCCGCGTCGAGGATTTCAGTCCGCTGGGGGATCTGAAGCTCACCGAGCTGAGTTTGCAGGAAACCGATATTGAAGATTTGCGCGTGTTGCGGGGTATGCCGTTGAAGTCCCTCAATCTCAGCGGCACGCGCGTGGCGAACCTAAGCCCCCTGCGAAAGCTGCCGCTTACCGAACTCCACCTCCGAAACTGTCCGCAACTTGAAACGCTCGCCCCACTGAAAGACCTCAAGCTCGTCCGCTTTTATGCCAGCGGACCGACGCCGGAACTACACACCGTTACCAATTGGCCGCTCCAGCAACTCGAACTCTCCCAATGCGGACTCCGCTCACTGGGTATTGTGCGTGATCTGCCACTCCAGTTGCTGAATGTCGCCAACAATCAGCTCGCCGATCTGCAAGCCCTCGCCGGCAAGAGCATCAAGGAACTGGATATCTCCTCGAACAGTCGGCTGACTTCACTTGCGCCACTCACCGGTCTGCCGTTGACGTCTCTGAATCTGATGGGCGTTCCGGTGGGAGATATCACAGCGCTGGCCGGCATGCCCTTGGAGAATCTCAACCTGAGTCGCACCCGCGTCATCGACCTCAGTCCGCTACAATCTGCGGACAAGCTCGCCCGCCTTGATCTCGGTGGCTGTCCGGTGAAAGACCTCGATCCATTACGCACCCTGCCGATTCGAGAACTCAATCTCTACGGCTGCACCAGTTTGCTGAGCGATGACACAGTGCCGCTCGGTGACTGCGGCGATCTGGAATCTGTGACTTTTTCCGCCCCACCCAGCCCCGGAGCGAAGCTCAATCTCACTGGACTGCGAACGCTTCCACATCTGAAGGCCATTAGCGTTCAGTTCGGAAACCAGGTGAGATGGGGACCCGCGCCAAAAGATTTCTGGCCGCTCTACGACAAGACCTGGGGCCCGGCATTCCGCGAACGCAAATAGCAGCCAGGGGGGAACGTTGGGGAAGGGCGTTCAGGAATAGGTGGACCATTGGCGCTCGGGATCCGGCACGTAGGCCTGATGCACGCTGTTCAGGCGCGCGCCCGTGCGTTGGAGGGAGAGTCGCTCGGTTTCCAGCTGGGTGCGGCGTCGGGTAAGGTTTTCCTGATTATGGAACTCTTGCCGAACGAGTCGGGCAACGATCGGCTGCCAGGGAGAAGTTCCGGGGTTTTCGCCGCCGGCGATCAGGCGGTCGTGCAGGTCGGCGATGTCTGCGCGTAGCTGTGTCTTTTGTTCCTGCACAGCATGGAGACGATTCCAGGCGTCCTGCGTGATGGCCTCGGATTCCGCCTCGGTGAGGACTTCCCATTCGCGGAGGAGTTCGGTGAGTTGTTCGGACTGGCTCATGATCGGGAGAGGAAACGCAGGTGGTGGTGTGTGATTGCAAAGGGCGCTGCGGATTGCGCAACGCCCTGCGGACCGTCGTATGCGGTCGATGAAACCTATGTTCAGGCGGCCGCCAGTTCGGGGGGTTGCTGTTGAGCGAGCATTTCGCGCCAGGCGTCACGGATGACGCTGAGGCGGTCGATGACTTCATCGACGGGTTGCTGCTCTTTGGCGATGTTGCCCTCTTGGAGGCGCTCATCGAAATAGTTGTAGAGCCCGCGCAGTTTGTCGGCGAGTTCGCCACCCTGATCCATGTCCAACGAAGTGTTCAACTCGTTGATGATGGATTGCGCACGAAGGATATTGTTGTTCACACCCTGGTTGAACTCCACGGGGTCGGTGTGTTGGAACGACTCCACGGCGCGCTGCAAAAATCGCAACGCGCCGTCATAGAGCATCAGTACCAGGTTTCCAGGAGCCGCCGTTTGAGTAGCGACGGTTTTGTAGGATTTGAGGGCATTTGCTTGCGTCATGGTACTACTGATGGGTTATTCGCTTTCTTCGAGCCCGAGGGCCAGCAGGGTCGCAATACGACGAATTACTTCCGGTGCGGGATAGTTTGTATCCTCTGCCAGAGTGCGGGCACGCGCGACGACTGCGGAGCGGACATCCGGTATGGTGTCCAACGAGTCGCGTAGCGATTCCGCAGCGCGAAAATCCGCGCGATCTTGTTCAGCCAAACGAGGCATTGCGGCCTTCTGTGGCCCCTCCGCTTGCTCAACTGGCGGCGTACTGTGATTTGTGTTGATACGCATTTCTGTTCATTCCTTCCCAGGCAGACGGGATGTTTTTGTTATACTAGAGCTACCGCTGCTTACTTCTTCGGCATTCGCCGGGGAAACTGTAGTAGAAACTTCGGGCTTCCCGAGCGTGCGGATCATCTGGTGCAAGGTGTACATCGCGAACCGGCGCGGTGAATCGAGGATGGCCCGGGAATTCCCGACCGTCCGGATCCCCCATTCGTGTCCCTTGTAATAGCGCCGTGCGGAATTCACGACCTCCTGTCGGCTGGCGTCGAAGATTTCATCCACGGACCATAGCACTGCCGAATTCGTCGCCTGTACCAACTTCAGATTCCATCCCATCCGGATGGGCGGATAGGGATGATACTCCGTGAGATGGGCAAACAGCACGGCATCGCACCCGTAGCGCGATTCGAGCAGGGAGAGCAATTCTGGCGGCAGCGGTTCGTCGGCCCGCCAATGGCTTTTGCCGGTGTGGCGTTTGAGCCAGGCGGCAGGTACCGACCGGGATTCGAAGGCCTGTCGGGCGGAGAGCTCCCGGCGAAGCAAGGGCTCGGAAATTTTGACGCCTTCGAGGTGGTTCTGATCTCGGCGCGCGGAGGACAACGGCAGAATGGCGACCCGACGGACTTCGGGCGGAAGTTGGATTTCGTACACGTTCGCGGGAACGTAGTCCGGGCCATTCACGTAGTCGGACTCGTGGATGGAAGTACAGCCGAGGGCGGTGAGGAGCAGGACCGTGACGGCCAGAGGTTTGATGGTTGCTTCAGTCATTGGAAATTTTTGTGTGGAGGTGTTCCAGCAGTTCGCCGGTGCGGTCGAGCCACGGGAGCATTCGTTGCTCCAACAGCTCGGAAACTACGAGAGAGGCATCGAGGTCGGACGGCGATTCGCTGACCAGCGCGACCCGCAGTTCGCCGGCGAGCAGCTCAATATCTTCGCTATGTTCATCGATCAGCGAAGGGGCGAGCCAATTGTCGAAGCGTTGGGCGTGCCAGAGTTGGCGCAGCAGGCTGAAGACGGCCAGGGTGTTGCCGACGTCCGGATTCCAGCTGGACCAGGTCCGCTCCAGACAACGAGGGTCGTTGATCATCACGAGGAGCACGGTCTTTTCGACGCCTTTGCGCAGTTGGGTCAGATTTGCTGCGGCACTGCTGATGAGTCGTGAACTCAGTTCGGCAAACGAAATGGAGTGTCCCTCGACCTCGTCCCAGCGGGATTGCCAATCGGGCGGACAATCCAGCCGCACGGCCACCCCATCGACATTGAGGGAGGTCAGAACCCGTCGGCTGCGAAGGGCGAGGAGTTCCAGATGTGCGAGTAGAGTCGCAAAAGATTCCCGGTGCTCCGGGGGCACGGCAATAACCGATCCATCCAGCAGCACCCGGCCAATCGTGGGGTTTCCGGATGGCTCCGCCATGAAGCTCATGCCTCTGTTATCGGCAAGACGGGCGGGGTAGTTGAGGGGTTCCTTACCGGCAGGCGGCTGTTCAGCGTTTCCCCAATCCGACTCATGTTCACCGGGCGCGCGGGGATCAGCCGGCGGCTGAACTGCTCGTGCCGAAGCGTTGGCTGAGAAACTGGAGTTGCTGGTTGATGTTCGCCTGGGCGACTTCCATCGACACGAAACTGTCTACCAACCGCTGTTCGTTGGCCTGGACGAGGCGTTCCATCGTCTTGATCTGCTCATCGATGTCTGCGCTTTGTTCAGTGAGCGAATCCTGACGATCGACCAAGCTGCCTTCGTCGCCGACCTGCGCTTCGAGATAGGTCTGGAGCTTGTTCGCGAGCCCATCTGTTTCGTCGGAGAACAATTGTTTGATCGCGCTGAGATTGGATTCGAGGGCGGCATCCAAGGCGGGTTCGTCGCTCAATGAAATGCTGTTGTCATTGCCGTTGGAAACGATGCCGATGTCAGCCACCTGATTCAGGCTGGCGGAGAGCCCGGAGACCACCGCGTTGATCGTGGAGCGAAGGGTGCTCGAAATATCCTGCGCATCGGATTGGCCCTGCAGGATGCCGGCGGCGACTTTGCCATCGGCACTGGTGGTCGAAGCCGTGTCCCGATCGATCTGCGCCTGGACCCGGTTGTAGTCGCCAATGAAGGATTTGATCTCCGCCTTCAGCTTCGCCTTGTCGGACTCGATGTTGAGATCCACAGAACCGACCTTCAGAGCCGTGACTGAAAGGCCTGAGATGCCGGAACTCGCATCCGTGATCGTATTGGAGGCACTCACCAGTGAAGGCCCGCCATTGATGGTGTACAGCGCGTTGTTCCCCCGGGAGAGCGTGCCGCCGGTGAGACCGGATACGGCCAGAAAGTTTCCGGTCACGTCCTCGAGCGCGATACCGACATCGCCGGTGTTTTTGTTCGCGAGGTTGAAGCGGTCATTCTCGGCGTCGTAGCTCGCGGTGACTCCCGCGTCAGAATCGCTGATCCGTGAGAGGAGCGCCGCCACCGAATCCGTGGTGGCGTTGAACGCGATCGAGACTCCGTTGATCTTGAAGGAACCCGCACCCGCACCACCGTCACTGATGGCGGTGGAGGTCGTGGCATTGGTGAGCAGGTCAGACTGGTTGATCGCGCCCAGTTTGCCGGTGCTGCTCACGCTGCCGGTGCCGGTGTTGTAGAGTTTTGAGACCTGCAGGAAATTGCTGCTGTCCGTGGCGCTGCCGAGCACGATTTCGCTCGCGCTGGTCAGCGTGAATTTGTCGGTGGAGGAATCATAGCTCCCCGTCACTGCGCTGCCGGTTTCCGTACTGATGCGCGCAAAGACGTCCGAAATGCTGTCCGTGGTGCCGACCGTGATCTGCTTGCCATTCACAGTGAAAAACCCGGCGGTGACATCGGTGGAAAAGTTTGCTCCGGCGACGGTGATCTCGGACAGATCACTGGAGGTGTGAATGCCGCTGCCCACATCGGAGGATCCCGCGTAGCTGCTGCTGCTGGCGAGTTGCGTGACGTCAAAGCTGAATTGGCCGTTGGGAGTGGAGGAGGTGGCGGTCGCGGAACCCACGGTCTCGTCACTCGTGCGCGTCAGGCGGCTGTTGAAGAAGGCGGGGTCAGCGAGATTGTCGACCCGGTTCTTGAGAACGCTCAGATTGGTCTTCAGGGAACCATAGGCGTTGTTGACGCGGGCCAGATCGTTCTGCTCGCCGCGCAGACGGAACTGCGGCGCGCGTTCCACGCTGGTGATCTGGTCGATGAACGATCGCCAGTCGAATCCGGAGGCCAAACCTGCAAGTTCTAATGCCATCGAGCGGGTAAGTTAGCTGGTTTTGTGCCAAAAGTGGCGGACTCGAAAACTGAAATTCGAAATTCGCGAGCCGAATACCCGTCCCGGGAGCCGGCAGGTCGTGCTGTTTTCGAATTTCGAATTTCAGTTTTCATCATGATCCAAGGACCGGACGGCTAAGGACCGGATGGCGTTTTCACGTCATCCGGTCCCGCGGATTTACTATCCGACCGGCTTCGTTTAACCGAGTAACCGGAGGGCGGATTGCGGTTGCTGATTTGCCTGAGCCAACATCGCTGTGCCTGCCTGAACCAGGATGTTAGCTTTGGCAAAGTTGGTGCTTTCCTCGGCCACATTCACATCCTTGATGCGGCTGTTGGAGGCCGAGAGGTTGTCCTTCAGTATCCCCAGCTGATCGCTGTGGGCATTGAGTCGGGCATTCGAAGCACCTACCGTCGCCCGGTCCGTCGCCAATTGGGTAATTGCCGATTTCACGTTTGTCAGGGCCGTCGCAGCTGCGGCAGTCGTAGTGATGCCGGATCCGGTGGCCGTGGTGTAGGTGGACGCTGCCAGGTCGATGCCAGACATGGCGTAGCTGTTTCCTTCGCCATCGATGGTGACGTTCGTCGCGGTCGAGCTGAACAGACTGACTCCGTTGAAATCCTTCGTCGCCGAGTCATTGATGAATGATCCGAGCGTGGAGAACTCCGAGTTGTAGAGGGCCCGATCAGCATCGGTTTTGGTTTCGTCCTGCGCGAGGACCGTCAGTTCGGACATGCGGTCCAGTGCGCTTTGCACCTTCTGCAGGTATCCGTCCCGTGTCTGGTTGAACGAAACGGCGTTGCCGATGTTCGAGCTCGCTGCTTCAACGCGATTGATTTTCGCGTCGAAACGAGCTGAGACCGCGAGGCCAGCCGCGTCATCTTCAGGCGAAACGAGCTTCGATCCTGAAGACAAACGTGCCAGCGATTTCGCCAGCATGTTCGATGACTCTGAGAGGAGCCGAGCACTGCTCGCCGCCGATGTGTTAGTGTTTATTACCATATTTTTCCTTCCGTGGGCCCCTCGTTAGAGGGGTTTCATTTAAACGGCATCCGTGCCGCCTGGTGACTGTTTCATAGTGGCTGTCACCTTTGGCCACGTTGGCTCTTTATGGCTGCCAACCGCCAGTCCTTCGACACACAAGGTATCGGCAGATCAGGGCGGGGCTTTAGGTGACAATGCGGAACAGAAGATAAACTGCGGGAATCCTTGACGCATCCCACCGGCAGGTGGGCGTCTTCACTTCACTTTAGGAAGAGTTATCCCAAGACATCGCTCTTCCGGAACAATTTGCCTGCGATCGGAAAGAGTTGCCGGCCTGCGAACATCACCTGATCCAAATGCGCGTCAGAACCCCGGATCCGGCGGACTTCAGCGCGTGGCACAGGCCGTGCTTTCCATGCGTCACGCGAGCAACACTTAATGAACACCTCCAACGTATCTCTCTGGGAAGACATCAAGGCCGTCTACCGACACGCCTGCGATTTGGAACGCGCCGGCGACCCCGCCGCGGCGTCACAAACCATTCGCGATGAACTCGCGCCGCGATTCGCCCAATGGTCCCGGGAAACCGGGTGCGGCTCGGAGAACAAGAAACTGTTCGTGGACAACCTCATGCGCCAGGAACGTCGCCGCGTTGAATCCGAATGGGTGCGGCACCATCTGGAATCCCGTCAACGCCGCACCGATCTCGAAACCGCCATTAAAAGCGAGCGCGCCGAAATCCAACGGGAGTGGGCCGTGCAGGGCAGTGTCGGGCAGAACCTTGCCGAGTTGACGCTCGGTGCACCGCCGGTTCGGCAGCCGCGGAGCGCGCGTTCCGTCATCCGCAAACCGATTCCTCCAGCCGAGGTCAACTCCCCGCCTTTCCAGCCCAGACCCGTCACCGTGGCATCACCCATACTTCCCGAGACGTCAACGCGGATTCCGATCGATGACCTGCCCAACATCATCGACTTCGTGCTCGAACAACAACAACGGGCCCACGAGCCCACCTCCGCCCCCGGGTCCCGCAAATTGGCCGTGGCCTAAACTCGATTTTTCCAATCACACACAACAAATCCCTGATTTATGAAAAAAGACTCCGCAGAAAATTCCGAAATGAACATCGCCCGCTCTGAAACTCCGATCCCGACCCACTCCAAAGAGGCGCCCCTGTTGGTTGGTCTTGACTTCGGGACGAACAAATCCTGCATTCAGGCCACTCATCCGGATTCGCAGGATATCCTGTGCAATCATATCGTGCCCTCCACCGTGGGGTATGCGAAGGATGGCATCCTCGAGGGCATCCTCCCCGGCAATGCGCTGCGATTCTACGGACAGGAAGCGATCGATCACCGACTGCATCTGCGATTGGCTGCGCCGCTTCACGAAGGCGTGATTGCCAAAGCCGGAGCCGCCAAGGATTTCCTCCGCCATCTGCGCTCCCTCATCGGTCACGACCAGGCGGAAGTGCGAGCCGTCATTGGCCTGCCAGCCAACGCCGACGCGGCCGCTCGTGAAAATCTTTGCCGCATCGCGGGAGAAGTCTTTGACTGCATCATTCCGATCCCGGAACCCTTTCTCGCCGCGCTTGGCATGCGTGACGAATCCCGGGTCGCCGAACCGGGATATGTTGATCCGGTTCGGAATTCTCTCTTCGTCGATATCGGGGCGGGCACGACGGATCTCTGCCTCGTGCAGGGCTGTTACCCGAATCCGGAGGATCAGATCAGTCTGCGCTTTGGCGGCGACAAGGTGGACGAGATGCTCCATGAAGCCGTTTGCCGTACCTATCCCGAATGCGATCTCTCCGCCACGATGGTGCGCGAACTGAAGGAACGCGTCGCGTTCGTCGGCGCGGTGGATGAAGAGGTCACGGCCAAAGTGATTCTTTCTGGCAAGACCAAGACGCTCACGATCACCGATCAGGTGCGCACGGTTTGCGAATCCCTGCTCGACCGGGTTTTCGCCGCTGTGCAGCGCCTGATCGCACGCACGCCGTCGGACAGCGTCGCGGAACTTTTGGGCAATATCGTTCTCACTGGCGGGGGAAGTCGCATCCGGAACTTCGCACCCGAGCTTCAGCGTCGCCTCTTCGAAGAGGGCTACGACAACCCGAAAGTGGTTCTGGCGGGGGAAGACGATGCCGAGTTCGTCGCTCGCGGCGCATTGAAAGCCGCCCGGCGAGCCCGCGAATCACAGTGGCAACAAATGCTGGGAGCCACCGGAGCCGTGACCGACACCGGATTTGCGCGCCGCGGCGGAAGCACGGCGCACCAGGAAGCCAGCGACACGGTTTTTCAGCGGCAATCCAAGCATGCGCCTGAACCGGAGGATGAACGCGTCCCGGCACATTGATGTTCAGCTGACTCTGACAGCCGGGCAGATCCTGAACTTTTATCGCGGGAATGCCGAAACCGTGGTCGCTCGCAGCCTGGATGGTCGCACCGTACACTTTCCGGCGGCGGTGCTGCCACGGCTGGTCACGCCGGAAGGTGTGAACGGGATCTTTCGGCTGACCTTCGATGAGGACAACCGGTTGGCTGATATCGTCCCCGTGTAGCCGGATCGCAATTGGACTCTCTCGGCTAAGCCTCCAAGCAGCGGGAATCGCAAGACTTTCGAGTGCGCCAGCGGCGACGGTGTAAGTCAGGCTTTTGGTCCCCTTCACGTTGCCAGGACCAATGGGCACCCGTGAACAAACTGCGTCGGAGAAAGTCTCACGAGGTTCGCCATATCGTGGGATTTGGCGTCGGGAAACGGCTGGACAGGTATTGGTGCTCGTTCCACGATCCGCGTCATCTCTTATGACACCTATCGATTGGATAATCGTCTTTGTGTACGCAGCCTCGACGATCGGTCTGGGCTGGTACTTCGGCCGGAAACAGAACAACACAAAGGAATACTTCGTGGGTTCGGGAAAGATGAACCCGATCCTGATCGGGGTTTCGCTCTTCGCCACCTTGCTGAGCACGATATCGTATTTGGCGATTCCCGGTGAGGTCCTGGGCAAAGGACCGGTCTATCTCTCGAGTTACCTCGCCTATCCTTTCGTGTACATCGTGCTGGGGTCGATACTGTTGCCGGTCTACATGCGGAACCGGGTGACCAGTGCCTACGAATTGCTGGAGTTGAAACTGGGAGTCAGCATCCGGCTGCTGGGGGCAGTCATGTTTCTGCTGCTCCGGCTGGTCTGGATGTCCCTGCTGGTCTACCTGACCGCCAAGGCCATCGCGGTCATGATCGGGGTGGATGCCAAGTGGGTTCCTCTGATCGTGTTTATCACCGGAGTATTCGCAATCACCTACACCTCGCTGGGCGGATTGCGCGCGGTGGTGGTGACTGATCTGATCCAAACCATTCTGCTCTACGGAGGGGCGTTGTTGGTCATTGGAACGGTGACTTACAAGATGGGCGGCTTCGGTTGGTTTCCAACCGAATGGCAGGGAGAAATTTGGGACACGCAGCCGGTGTTCAGTCTGGATCCGGCCACTCGGGTCACGGTGGTGGGTTCGATTCTTTCGGTGTTCCTCTGGACGGTCTGTACTTCCGCCGGGGATCAGGTATCCGTGCAGCGTTTTATGGCGACCGAGAATCCGGCGGCCGCGAAGCGCGCCATTGGAATGCAACTGATCGTGGCACTGGTCGTCGGTGTGACACTCGGGCTGGTGGGGCTGGCGCTGATGGGATATTTCCAGGCAAATCCGAGCCTGATGCCGGCGGGCATGACGCTGGCCAATGATGCGGACAAGTTGTTTCCGCACTTCATTGCGCATCATCTGCCGCCGGTGGTGACCGGGCTGGTGGTGTCGGGGCTTTTTGCAGCGGCAATGTCGAGCATCGACTCCGGCGTCAATTCCATTACGGCCGTAACGCTCACCGACTTCATCGGTCGCTTCAGCGACCAGCCGAAATCTGATGCGGAAAACATGCGCTTCGCCCGCGGCCTTGCGGTTGCCATCGGGGCGATTGTTGTGCTGCTCAGTTTGGTGATCAAATACATCCCCGGCAATTTCTTTGAGGTGACGAACAAGACGGTGAATCTGTTGACCGTGCCGATCTTCCTCCTGTTCTTCTTTGCGATGTTCGTTCCTTTCGCAAACGCGACCGGCGTTTGGATCGCCACCATTGCCGGTGTTACGGTGGCGGTGCTGATCGCGTTTTGTGGCTCTATCTTTGGCATCGATCCGGTGACCGGGCTGCCTCCGATCAGTTTTCAGTGGATCTCTCCCTGTGCGCTGGTGGTCGGAGTTGTGGTCGGATTGGTTGCCTGCAAGATCTTCGCACCGGCGAAGCAGACCACGGAGGGTTGAGCACCATGTCATCCGACGCTTACCAAGATCTTCGTCCGCTCTATGGGGACATTCACAATCATTGCGGTATTTCTTATGGTCACGGTCCGTTGACCGATGCCTTGGCCAACGCGCGCGAACGGTTGGACTTTGTCTCCGTCACCGGTCATGCCCATTGGCCGGACATGCCCGAGCCGGAGCCACGAATCCAACCGGTTATTGATTTTCATCTGGACGGATTCGCGAAGCTCAAGGCCGGTTGGCCGAAGATGCTGAAGGAACTGCGCGAAGCCAATCGCAAGGGCGAGTTCACAGTGTTTCCCGCGTTTGAAATCCACTCATGCACTTCGGGTGATCGAAATATTCTATACCGCGATCTCGACCGTGCGGATGAGGATCTGGCGATTCTCTACCCCGATGATCTGGAGGATCTGAACCGCCAGTTGCAGGCGCTGCGTGAGCGGGGAATCGATTCATTGGCGCAACCGCATCACATTGGATACAAGCGGGGTTTTCGCGGGATCGACTGGGCAACTTACGACCCGGAATTCGCGCCGCTGGTGGAACTGGTTTCGATGCACGGATGTTCTGAGGAGAGTGACAACACGCGACCGTTCCTGCATGTGATGGGACCTTCCGACTTCGACGGAACAGTGCATGCCGGACTGGCGCAGGGACATGTCTTCGGCGTTACCGGGGGGACAGATCATCACAGTGGTCATCCGGGTTCCTATGGTCACGGGATGACAGGTCTGTGGGCGGACGAGCATTCGCGTGGTGCGATTTGGGACGCGTTCTATCAGCGCCGGACTTGGGCGATGACCGGGGATCGGATAGAGATGCGATTTGCGATCAACGACACACCGATGGGGGGCGTCGCTGGCTGCGGGTCGGCTCGAAACGTTTCGCTCGATGTTCAGGCTGGAGGAGCAATCGATTACGTGGATGTGCTCAAGAACAACCGGCTCATCCGTCGTATTTCGGAATGTGACCTGCCGGCTGAATCGAGTTCACCCGAGGTCGTTCGAACCAAACTCTATCTCGAGCTCGGTTGGGGTCCGCGCAACGCGACCTTTGAATGGCAGGCTGAATTTGGCATCGGCGACGGTCGGATCATCGCGGTGGAACCTCGTTTTCGTGGAAGACAGGTTGTCTCGCCGTTGGAGGGTGCGGGGGATGAAGCCAGTTACCACACGGCGCGCGTCTTGGATCGGTCCGATCAGTCCGTCCGTTTTGAGGCGCTCAGTGAAGGCACGCCAAACAACTTTACGAACACGTCGCAAGGTCTGTGTCTCGAGGTGGAGATGCCGCGCAACGCTCATGTCTACGCGGTGCTCAACGGCCAGCGACTCGAGTGGCCGTTGGAAAAGCTGATGGCAGGCGCCCGCGCGGGAATGATGAACGGGATTGAGTCAAACGCGTGGCGGATCAATCGTGCGCCGGCGGCACGGGAATTGAACTACCAACTGGAGTTCGAAGATGATTCTGATCTGGATTCTCCCGCGAGCTACTATGCGCGCGTGCGTCAAAGGAACGGGCATTGGGCTTGGTCTTCGCCGGTCTTTTTTCGGGCCGGTTGAGAAGGGGAAAACTCCAAGCAGCAAAACCCAAAGAATCCTCAATCTTCAAACTCCATTCCTGATTGGTTCCGAGGATAATCGCCGCTTTTTTTAAAAATGTCGTTCTCCAGTTGGAGTTGCGGGAGTTGGGAATGTGTCCTGCGCCAGCGGTAGACGAGATCGGAGCTGAGGTCGAAATCTTGAGCCACTTCAGGAACGGATTTGCCGAGCTCGAGCAGTTCCAGCACTGGGGCTTTGAACTCGGGTGTGTATCGCTTGCGGGTCTTCACTTTCATAGTGCCTTAGGTTCCTATGAAAGTGGTCCAGAAATCTAACGCACTTTACTTCCCCACCTCGGAATCATCGCCCCGGCTTTACCTGAGACTCCCATTTCTCCAGCCGAGTCTTCAGCTTATTCGCTGCCTTGCTCTGGGTGTTAAGGAGATTCTTCTCTTCAGCGGGGTCGGTTGCGAGATTGAACAGCCATTCCTCCTCCACGCCGCCTTCGATCTTGTAGAGGTACTTCATGGAGTCATCGCGAATGGCGCGCCAGGTCCGATCACCGCGGCGCGCGCGCCAGAAAAACGTACGGGTAATATCCTCTTTACCGGCTTGCACGTGTCGCAAGATGTCCATGCCGTCCAGTTTTTTGCCCTTCGGTTTCTTTGCTCCGCCGACCCGGAGGAATGAGGTGGTGAGATCCAGCAGAGTTGCGGGTTGATGAGATTCTGTGCCGGGAACCAGTTTGCCCGGCCAACGAGCAATGACGGGCACGCGTAGACCGCCTTCAAGGAGACCGCCTTTCCAGCCGCTGAACGGAAGATTTCGTCCGGGCTTCATCGCGCCATGATCGCTGGCGAAAACCACGAGGGTGTTTTTGCGGATTCCGGCGTCGTCGATGGTCTTGAGGATGCGGCCGACTGATCGATCCATGTCTTCGAGCATCTGGACATACTTTGCGCGGGTTCCAATCATGAACTGGTCCTCCGGATGCATCTTCCCCGTATCGTCCTGAGGAGCCTGAAACGGAAAGTGGGGAGTGCTGAACGGCACATACAGAAAGAAAGGATCGGCGCGATGTCGCTTCACGAAATCCACCGCGTCATCGGTGATCAGGTGCGTCATGTAGCCTTTTCTGCGGATCGATTTCCGGCCCCGGAGATAGACGTCCAGCGGGGACAATTCGGTGTGCGTGAAGTAGTCCACATTGCCCCCGAGAAATCCGATGAATTCGTCGAAGCCCTGGCTAAGCGGATTGAACTTGGGTTCGTAGCCGAGGTGCCATTTGCCGAAGACGCCATTCTGATAACCGGCCCGTTTGAGCGCCGGAGCCAACACTGCGTCGTTCATCGGCAGGCCGAGGTCGTTCGCATCGGCGAGGCGGATTGCGTCGTCATAACGACCGACGTTGCCGGTGCCGATGGCGCATTCCATGCCGCCGACCCGCTGTGGGTAGCGACCGGTGAGAAACGCGGTCCTTGCGGGTGTGCATTCTGCGCCATTGGAATAGAACTGCGTAAACCGAACACCTTCTTTGGCAAGCTGATCGAGCACCGGAGTCTTCGCGTCCGGCGCGCCGTAGCACCCGATATCGCCGTAGCCCATGTCGTCGACGAGCATGAAAACAATGTTGGGAGGAGTGGCGGCGAAGGTCGTGGACGTGAGGGCGAACGCGATTGCCAATTTCAAAGCCAGTGCTGCGAATCGAACCGGTGTCTTCATGGGATTGCGGGCAAGGGTTGGGAGGGTAGGAGGAATTGAACAGAATTATTTGGACCCGATGTCGGGCGCGATTGCAGGTGGGTTGTGCGAGCCAACCGCTTCGCGTCCATACCCTGACCTGTCACTCAGATTGCATCCCGCCCATTGGAAAGCCTTGTATTCCATCGAGCGCGGGCATTCGATCGGGAAATATGACGCGTCTCCTCCTGCTTCTCTGGCTGATCATGGTTCGCAGCGGGTGCGCCGAACCGAAGGAAGACCGCGCAATGGATCCTGTTCTTTCCGGCATTGGGGAAGTCAACGCGCTGCTCGCTGGAGGATAGGCAGCCTCGGATCGAGACTTACGAGGCCGGCTTGCCCGCTTCGAAGAATTCTTTCATCTCAAGGTCGGTGAGGACGCGCCTTGAGATCATCAGTTCGTCGATGGCACCGAAGAAGCCGTAGCGGTTCTCACGACGCTGTTCGTCCGAATCCAGGTGTGGATTGCCAAGTTCGAGGAACTCGAAGGCGATTACGGGTGAGCCTTCCATATTTGTCCGGGCAACCGGGCGTCCGTTCCAATAGTGCACGGCTTCGCCCGATTCCGAATCGTAGCTCACCCCCATCATCACCCAGTGGCCGATCCATTGATCTTGAAGAACGGGTGGCGTACTGATACTCGCTGCATCCGCTCCCTCACCGCGCGAGATGCAGAAGTGCATCCGGCCATCGCGTTCCAGTTCCCACCGGATTTCCCCGGGACCTGGAACGGCGTCGGCGTAGATACGGGTGGAGGCCCGCTGGGCTGATTTGGATTTCAGCAGAATATTGCGCGGCTGCGTGATGGCATCGACCCGAATCCACTTGGCAAAACTGATCTTGGGGTAGGTGCCGGGCAGGCCCAACAGAACGCGATCGCCGCGGTGGCGGAACTCGAGGCCGCGCTTCCAAGGCCAACGACCTTCCGCCCAACGGCAGCCGATGACCATTCCGTGGGACATGGCATCGGGATTGGAGGATTGGTTCTCGATTCGTTGTCGTTGGTAGACATCAGAGACGAGCGTGTAGTGGAGAAGGGTGTCCGGTTCGTGCTGCCATTTGAGGGTCTGGTCCCACCATTCCACTGAGCGGCTCGTCATGGCTGCCTGTTGCAGCCGATCCAGTTTGTTATCGCTGGGAAAGTCTTTGGGGGCGTAGTCGATCATTGCCAGTTGAGAATTCGCCAGTTGGACGGCGTCAGTCGCATTCAGTTCACGGGGCGCGCCCCCGGGAGTTTGCACCACGACTTTGCCGTCGAGAACGTGGAGTTCGGGTTTGCCTTCGGTGGGAACGGTGAGCCCAAACGAGGTGCCCAAATCCGTCACGTTCATGCCCGGCGGGGAAAGGCGGAATCCTTTCCCGTGTTCCGTCACCGTGCACCTCGCCACGCCGGAGTGGAGCAAGGCTTCGCCAGCTGAGATCAGTTCCAGTTCGGCAGGACCTTCGAGAATGACGTGAGCGCCACCAAAGAAATCCAGTTCTGCCATTCCGGACTCGAGCCGGATCCGGCCTCGGCTCAACACAGCTCCCTGATGTCGGGGCGCGTCTTCGTTGTCCCACTCCGCGTTTGCGGTGCGGGCGATGACAGCGACGGGCGAGGCAATCGGCACCTCATTCACCAAGTCAGGTTCACTGAACTCAGCGAGTTGGGGACGATCGAGATGGCGGCCGAGGAAGAACGCGAAAACGACCCCGGCGGCGGCCAGTCCAATACGCAGCCAATGTCCCCAATCGAAGACGCGTTGGGGCAGTTCGCGAATCTGCCGGAGGACGCGGTCTTCCAGCGGCTCGGCCGCTGGCGCGCTGGCCGGGTGGTCGAGGAGTTCTTCCAACCTCAGCCAACGGGGTTCGCCGGCTTGGACTGTGCGGGTGAGAGCCTGCATCTGGATTTCCTCGGCCACTTGCTGGCGAAGCCCGGGATTCTCCTGCAA
>JBLFYM010000047.1:0-40747 GCA_047608975.1 Limisphaerales bacterium
CGTGGCCTTGGATGCGATCGCCGACGAACACAGCGAGAACCAACATTCTGATCTGATCCCGGGTTCCGATCAGAACCCGACCGGCTTCGGTCATGGGCACAGCCATGCACATGACCACGCGCATCCGGCGATAGAATTCTCCCTTATTGCCAAACGGGTGCTGCAGGCGGCGTACCGGAACAAAATCGAGTTTCCCATCGTGTTCGATGTCGAGAGTCGGATGGCTCGGGTGCTGCAAGGGGGCGAAGTGCCGGCGTTTGTGTTGCTGGATTCCGAACGGCGTCTCATCCGTCGTTTCACAAATGCCAGGAGTGCAGCGTCCATACTGGCGATGGCCGGTCTCGGGTCGTTGGATCCAGAGTGAGAATATTTCAGGACACAAAAAAGGCGGACGTTGCCGTCCGCCTTTTCGGGTGCGTGTTTTGTTGGCTCAAACTATTTCCGGAACGACGAACGGCTTGCGGTATTCCCGCGTGAGCAATTTGTTCGCTGCGTCGTTGTTGGTGAAGCGTTCGGTCTTCGGGTTCATCTTTAGGGCAGGACCGAGGGCGAGCTTTTCCTTGTCGATGCTCACGTCGTTCTTGTTCAGATGCTCAAGCATGCGGCCGAAGCTTTCTTCGCCGCCGCGCTCGCCTTTGACGAATTTCTCAATTGCGGCGGGTCCCTGCTCCTGGCCGAGGCGATGGGAGATGTTCCCGGTGTGGCAGAGTGCGCTGGAGAGGTGCCCCTCCAGGATATCGGCATTGAGATCCTCGTGTTTCCGGCTGCGCACGGCGTCGATCAGGTTCGCAAAGTGAGCGTCGGTGCCCTGGATCTTGCTCTTGAACGTTTTCACCAGTTTGCCGTTCTTGTCGTGGGCGTTCGCCACGGAGTAATTCGGAATGGACAAATAACCATCTTCGCAATGGATCACGACGCCGACACTCGCACCCATAAAAGTTGGGCGACCGTTTTCGGTCTTGCTGATCGGCAGTCCGCGAACTTCGAAGATGAGCGGTGCGGCCTTGTAATCCTGATAGACGATCTGCGTGTTGGGGGTTTCGCCATCATCGACGTAGCCGACGCGACCACCGACGCTCCATACCCGCGGTGCGAGAGTGTCTTCGCCGAGGAACCAACGGGCGAGGTCCATCTGATGAATGCCCTGGTTGCCGAGATCGCCGTTGCCGTAGTTCCAGACCCAGTGCCAATCGTAGTGGATCGGGCCCTTCTTCGGGTTGTTGCGAGTGGGTGGTGCAAGGGGAGCGGGACCGGACCAGAGATCGTAGTCGATATACTCAGGGATCGCCACGGGTGCATTGGCGTGACCGATTGAGGGGCGATTCTTGTAGCAAAGACCGCGGGCGATCTGGATCTTGCCGAGTCCGCCTTCCCTGATCCATTTCACGGCGTCCTGCAGTCCGTCGCTGGTGCGGCTCTGCGTTCCGGTCTGGACCATCCGCTTGTATTTGCGGGCGGCCTTCACCATCTGGCGACCTTCCCAGACGTTGTGGGAGACCGGTTTTTCGCAGTAGACATCTTTGCCGGCCTGCATGGCCCAGATCGAGGCGAGGGAATGCCAGTGATTTGGAGTGGCGACCGTAATGACGTCGATGTCCTTGTCCTCGAACATCTTGCGCATGTCGCGATAGGTCTTGATCTGCAACTTGCTGCGCTTGGTCACATCTTTCGCACGGCTGGCGAGGACCTTGCTGTCCACATCGCATAGCGCGGTGATGGCCACGCCCTTGTGCTTGTTCGCGAGGGCGGCGGAGATATGCGACCGGCCGCGTCCGTTCACCCCGACAATGGCGGTGTGAATGGTGTCTCCGGGGCTGTTCTGTGCCCAGGAGGTCTTGGCGATGTAAAAAGTACTGACGCCAAAGCCGGCAGTCTTCAGGAATGATCGACGATTATGTTTTGTGATTTTCATGGAACTGGATTCACGACGCTGACGAATCGGGATTTAATCATTTTACGTTCGGCGACACCGTGGGAATGAGACGCAGAATAGTGCGGGGGACAACGGGGTCAACGCATTTTGGGCACCATCACAGAAGGAAGTTTTCGGCACCATCATTTCGTGTCTGACAAAGCCGCGCGGAGGCGATATCGATTCCCGCAGCACAACATGATGAAAACCAGATTGATCCTTTTTCTCGCGGCTCTCGCGTTCGCAACGTCCGTTGAACTGCGCGCCCAGAATGCGGATCGCCGATTTTCGGAGTGGGACAAAAACAAGGACGGAAAACTGACAGCGGAAGAACTGCCACCCAACGTCCGGTCGAACTTCCGCAAGGCGGACAAAAATAACGACGGTTCAATTTCTTTGCAGGAACACCTGGGGTTTCTCAACCGGAACCCATCGCGATCCCAGAACCGACGCCAACTGCCACCGGTTGTGATTCCGGGGTATGCCGTGAAAGTGAATCTTCCTTACGCCGGCACCGCCAACCCGCGGCAGATGCTGGACCTTGCCCTGCCGCAGGCAAAGTCCACCAAGCCCCGACCGGTGTTGGCGTTCATCCATGGGGGAGGCTGGAGCAAGGGCAGCAAAAACGGCGGGTTACGCCGCATTCTCCCGTTCCTCCACTCAGGTGGCTATATCGGCGTGTCGATCGGGTATCGCCTGAGCGACGAGGCTCAGTGGCCCGCGCAGATCCATGACTGCAAGGCGGCGATCCGCTGGCTGAAGGCGAACGCGAAGAAATACAACCTGGATCCCGAGCGCATCGCCGTTCACGGAACTTCCGCAGGCGGGCACCTGGTCGCGATGTTGGGAGTGACGGGTGATGTGGCGGAGTTGAATGGAAAACTCGGACCACACACGGAGCAAGACAATCGCGTGGCCTGCGTGGTGGATTACTTCGGACCGACGGAACTGCTCACAATGGATGATCACCCGAGCACGATGGTCCACAACGCGGCGAACTCCCCGGAGAGTCGGCTCATCGGGGGCGCGATCCAGGGACACAAGGAGAAGGCCCGGCAGGCGTCACCCATCAGCCACGTCACTCGGGACGACGCGCCGATTCTGATCTGTCACGGGACCGACGACAAACTGGTGCCCTACGCGCAGTCGGTTGATTTTCACGCGAAACTGAAACAGGCGAAAGTGAACTCCACCTTGATCACCGTGAAAGGTGGGGGACATGGGTTGCGCGGGAAAAAGCTCGCGGCGATTGTGACTCAGTTTCTGCAGTCGCGATTGCTTGAACGGCGAGTGGTGGTGGTGGATCAGACCATCCCGAACTGATCACGCTGCGAGATCCGACGGATCGGACAGATCAATCACCCACGATCACATCGACCGCTTCGGTGATGCCGGCGACGATCACGGCTTCGGTGATGGCGTCGGGTTTACTCTTTTCCAGTTCGGAACCGTAGCCGGTCCGCACCAGAATGCTTCGCTTCACACCGGCGTTCCAACCGCAGGCAAGATCACTGAGTTTGTCGCCGATCATGTAGCTCGCGCCGAGGTCGAGATCGAAGGCGTCACGGGCATCATACAGAAACTCAGGCGACGGTTTGCGGCCGCGACTGGGCTGCTCAGGCGCCTCGGGCGCGTAGTAGATCTCCTCGATGCGGACTCCCTCCGGTTCCAGCAGTTCGAGGAGGCGAAAGTTCACCCAGTGCATCGCTTCCTCGGTGTAATATCCGCGGCCGATGCCCGATTGGTTGGTAACGACAAACAGCAGGAAATCCTCCGCCATCAAGCGCTTCAAGCCATCGATCACTCCCGGGAGCAATTCAAGAAGATCGGGATCGGCCAGGTAGCGTCGCTCGTCGTTCAACGTGCCGTCGCGGTCAAAAAATACCGCCTTCCGCTTCATCCGGAAAAACTTTCGAGCAGTTCACTGGGGGTGACCGTGGCGGTGCCTATCTTGCCAACCACAATTCCCGCGGCGTGATTCGAAATAATCGCAGCTTCGACCGGGGAAGCCCCGGCGGTGATGGCCGTGGTGAAGGAACTGATCACCGTGTCCCCGGCGCCGGAGACGTCGAAAACCTCCTGCGCCATGGTCGGAATGTGAAACGGTTTGGCACCACGCTGGCAAAGCAGCATCCCGAGTTCACCGAGGGTGACCAGCAGCAGCGCGGGTTGGAGCGTATCCATCAGAATGCCGGCGGCCTGCATCAGGTTCCGGTCCTTGAGTGGATCCGCGTGCCGGGTTTCATCGGGCAGTCCGCAGAGGGAAAACACTTCCTTCCGGTTGGGCGTGATGAGGGAGAGCTTTTCGAGACGCAGATGGTGAACGGGTTTCGGATCGAAGCTGAGCCAGACACCCCGCGCACGGCAACGTTCTTTGAGCCCGTCGAGCAACTCCTGCGTCACCACGCCCTTTCCGTAGTCGCCCACGAGTACTGCATCGATGTCGGCCAGTTCACTGTCGACCGCCTTTAGCAATCGATTGGTCGTGCGCTCGTCGATGGCACTCTTGTTCTCGCGATCCACCCGGACAAGTTGCTGACGGTCGGCGACGACGCGGATCTTCCGGATGGTCTGGCGGGTGGACGTCGCGATGACGCCCGTGTGCCCAATGTCCTGCTCGCCCAGAAGCTTGCGTAGTTGGGCAGCGGCCGGATCCCGTCCGACCACGCCAAAGAGGCGGGTGGTGGATCCAAATTCGGCCAGGTTGCGCGCGACGTTGGCGGCGCCACCGGGCATGAAACTTTCGTGTTGGAAATCGACCACCGGCACGGGTGCCTCGGGCGAGATCCGCGAGACGCTGCCCCAGAGATAGTGGTCGAGCATCAGATCGCCAACCACCAGCGTTCGGGTGTTGCCGAACTGTTTGACGATCTCCTTCGCGCGGCGTGCCTTGATGGTGGGCAGTCGTTTCATGTCTCGGAAAGCGCAGGTTCGTCGAGGAACGCGGTGAGCGGGCTCGTCGGGCTGGCCAGGCTCTGTTGGCCTGCCAGTCCCACCTCGTAGGCGGCGCGGCCGGCTTCCACTCCCAGGCAGAATGCCCGGGCGATCCGATCAGGATCGGCAGCAATTGCTATGGCGGTGTTCACCAAGACAGCATCCGCGCCCATCTCCATGGCTTCAGCCGCCTGGCTCGGGGCTCCAATGCCGGCATCAACGACCACCGGCACGGTGGCCTGATCAATGATGATCTCAATCTGGTCGCGGGTCCGGATGCCGCGATTGGAACCGATCGGTGCGCCCAGCGGCATGACGGTCGCTGTGCCGACCTCCTGCAAGCGCTTCGCGAGCACAGGATCGGCATTGATATAGGGCAAAACTGTGAATCCCTCTTTCACCAAGATTTCGGCCGCCGCCAGGGTTTCGATGGGATCGGGAAGGAGATAGCGCGGGTCCGGATGGATCTCGAGTTTGACCCACTTAGGCAGGCCGGCCTTCTCCGCCAAGCGAGCCAGGCGAACGGCTTCATCGGCGTTCATTGCGCCACTGGTGTTGGGCAGCAGGAGGTATTTCTCGGGATCGATGAATTTTAGAATATTCGCGAAAGGATCGTTTTTGCCGCTGAGATCCGCGCGCCGCAGCGCCACCGTGACAATCTCAGTTTGGGAGGCCGCGAGCGCGGAGCGCATCGCTTCGGGCGAAGCAAATTTTCCCGTACCGAGCATCAGTCGCGATTTGAATTCGCGGCCGGCAATCGTCAGCGGTTGGTTGTCCAGAATCATTCGGGGCAGAAAGTAAGAAGGATTGGGAATACCGTCGAGTCAGGATCCGCCGGAAGAACGATATGAGCTCACTTGTTCGCGGATTTACCCGGGCCAAGCGATCTCACCCATTACGGATTCTTCGCCGCCTCGGCCGCTTCGGCTGCTTCCTTAGCCTCATCCTGCCGATACCAAATTCGCGCGATAATGACGCATATCTCGTACAGGATCCAAAGTGGAAACGCGACCAGGACCATGGTGAATGGATCGCCCGACGGCGTGATCACGGCCGCTGCGACGAGCATGCCGACGATGCAGTAGGAACGGAATTCGGTGAGTTGCTTGTAGTCGATCAGGCCGATCTTGACGACCGTGAGTACCACGACGGGGAGTTCGAAGGCGATGCCCATGACAAGCAGGAATTTCACGACGAAGCTGATGTATTCGCCCGCTTTCCATTCGTCCGCCCCGAAGCCCATCCAGTTGGAGAACTCGACTGACGCACGCAGGGCAACCATCACGATGAGGAAATAGCAGAATGCGACGCCCACAAAGAAGAGGACGGACCCGATGCCGGTAATCTTGTACAGGAATTTCTTTTCGGATACCTTCAGCGCCGGGAGGATGAATTCGGCGCTGAAGAAAATGAGAAATGGCGCGCTTATTACCAGCCCACCGTAGAGCGCCAGCTGAAGACAAAGCCAGATTGATTCAAATGGGCCGTAGTTCTTGAGGTCCACCAGGGCGGAGAGAGATTTGTCTCCATCCTTCCGTTCGCTCTTACGATTGAGACCCAGCACAAAATTTGTCCCCATCTGCATCGGAGCAATGGTGTACACCCATTCCTTACCCTCGAAAGCAGGGCCGTTTGTATCGATTCCCAGTTTTCCAAATTCAGCGACCGGGATCTTGCCGATCTGGTGTTTTCCCATGCGCACGGGAATGGACGTGCGCTTGGTCATGCTGAGTTTGGAGGCCTGTTCCAAAGGAAAGGTCAGAAAACTGACCAACTGCTTGGCGCCCATCATGCAGCCGAGCATGGCGATGAGCAGGGTGACGAGACACTTCAACAGCGTCCAACGCAGGTCTTCCAGATGATCAAGGAAGGGTTTGACCGGGCCCCCGTAGGGATTGCCATCTTCGTCCAGATCGACTTCGGCGATGGCATCATCCGGGAAACTGCGCTGATCGAGTGCCCGGTTGTCGCGCGCGGGCAGGGTTGAACCCGCAGTGTAGGCGCGATGCGGTTGCTGGTAGTGATCGTCGTGGTGGCTGTAATTGTTGTTCGGATCGTCCTTGTGATGGCCGTCGTGATGCTCGGGATCGTCGTGGTGGTAATGCTCCTCGTGGAATTCGTTGTGATACGGATCGTCGTATTCGTCGTGATGATCAGGGTCATCATGGTGAGGATCGACCTCTTCCGCAGGAGCGGAAGGCATTCCGGGCAAAGCGAGCTGCTCAGTGGAGTCACTGGGGTTCTCCGCGTCAGTGGATGGTTCTGACGAATCAGCCTTATCAGCCTTATCAGCCTTATCAGCCTTATCAGCCTTATCAGCCTTATCAGCCTTATCAGCCTTATCAGAACTGGCAGTGGCGTCCTCGTCTTTTTTGACGACGTCATCAGACGTAGCATTGCCAGCTCCATTTCCGGAACTGGCAGTCTGTGAATCTAAGGGGTCCTCTCCCGGCTCGCTCGCCATCTGGCTGAGAAGGTTCGCTTAGGCGACTAGGCCTTGGGCTCGCCGGCGTCGGACGTGGAGTCCGCAGCAGCAGCAGGCTCCGGGCGTGGCGCAGGGGCCGGGCGCGGATTCGGGGGCGGATACTGCGGGTCATCATCCAGCGCGCGGTGCAGATCGTCCTGCACATCCTGCGTGGCTTTCTTGAATTCTTTGATGCCTGAGCCAAGTCCCTTGGCCAGTTCCGGTAGCTTTTTGGCCCCAAACAGGATGAGAACCACAAACAGGATTCCCATGATTTCCGGCCAACCAAGCATTGCTAACATAAAATTATTCATCGCGATTAAATCAACTGTGACATCTATTTGACGTCCGTAAAGGGACAACTATGTGCGGTCAATTGGACGGGGGACGCAAGAGAATAAATTCACTCCTTCGGTTACGCATCCAGGAACCCTCGTCGTGGCCTAAATCGGAGGGCACGTCTTCGCCGTAGGTGATGGTGCGGACACGGTCGGGAGCAATCCCCGAACCGATCAGGTGTTCGCGGACCGAATTGGCCCGGCGTTCACCCAGTGAGCGGTTGTATTCCTCCGTGCCACGCTCATCGCAATGCCCTTCGACAATGAGCTTAAATCGGGGCTCTGAGCTGAGAATTTGAACGATTTCATCGAGTTTAACGATTTCGTCAGCGCGAACGACCGAGCTGTCGTAACCAAAGTAGATTGTGTTGGCATCGAAGGCATTCTCGTCTTTCAACATCCCGGTGGTGTCATCCAAGTCACCTTGTCCGAATCCTCCAGGCCCGTCCGGCTGGTAGCCACCCGGAGGCACAAGTTCTGGGATTCCGGGCAGCGTTCCAATCCCGGACAAGCCATTTTCGCTTCCAAATCCGCCGGTCCCGTCGCCTATTCCAATCGCGGTGCCATTTGCGAAATCACCGCGACCGGCCGCTCCAAGCATTCCGCTGCCGGAATCCGGACCGCCCGGATTTCCGGTTTCAAACCCGTTGATAGGGGTAATGTTTTTGTCGGGACGTTTGGTGCGACAACCAGTGCTAAGAGCAGTGGCTACGAACACAATCAGGGTGAGGTTTGTGAACGCGATTTTATTCATTTTTATAAGGCTCGGGGTTACGGAGTTTTACCGCGCCCACGCAGGCTGAGATGCATTTCCCAAGCGTAAGGGCACATCGTTTACCTGTTTGGTGGGCACGTCAAGGATAGACAATAAGTAGGTCTGATCTGCCCGTCGTTTGACGAACATCATAGTTCGGGAATTCCCCGCCCAACTGGGATCTTCTCCAGCGACCAAGAACTCCACCTTTCCGCCCGCAGCGGGTACGGTGCAGAGCGTGAAGCCACTGCGGCTCTGAGTGGTGAAGGCAATCGTTTTGCCGTCCGGCGACCAATCGGGCTCCGTCGCCGGGCCAGCGCCAACGGTGGAGATGCGTTGGGAACTGCCGCCACTGGCACGGATCTTGAAGAGTCGGGCGGGGCCGGCTTCGCGGGAGGTGTAGCAGATCCACTGACCGTCAGGGGACCAGGTGGGAGAGGAGACGCCATCGCGAATGTGGGTCAGCCGACGCAGGTTCTTTCCATTCATGTCCGCCACGTAAAGGTTGGGACTGCCGCTTTTGCTGAGGACCATGGCGAGCTTGCGGCCGTTCGGGGATGGAACCGGGGTAAGGTTCGAGCCAGCCAGGCGGACGATGGGGATGCGTTTCCCGTTGCTCAGGTTGTGGGAGAAAATGTCCGGGTTCCCGAGGGCGTAGAGGGTGTAGAAAAGATAGCGGTTTCCGATTCCCCAAGAGGGTGCTGCCACAATCGAGCCGTCCCGGGTGGCTTGCACCAAACCGTGTCCATCGTAGTCCATGATAAAAATTTCACCCTTGCCCCGATTACGGTTCTTAAAGGCCACGCGAGTGCTGGCAATGCCCGGCGTGCCGGTGGCTTTGAGAATGACGTCGTTCGCAAACGCATGAGTCAGAGTGCGGGTTTTGGCCCCCTGATAGACCTTGGAAATAAGACTATTGCCCGCGGCATCGGTAAGGTGACCCTCAATCTTGCTGCCATTGAGTTTGCCATTGAGTCGGAATTGAGATTCGCCTTCGGGGCCAATGATGCAACCGGCCACCTTGAGGTCGAAGGTCAGTATCGCGGTGATTTCGGGCGGGAATCCCTCGATCGAAACGGGGATCGGAAGGCTCTTGTCGTTCGTGAATCCGCCTGGGACCACCAGTTTCTGCGCACCTGGTGTGGTGCCGGAGGCGAGGATGAAAACGATGGCAAGTGAGATTCTGAGATGCTTGGTAAGTGTGCCCATTACTTGGCTTGGAGATTGAAATCGATCGTATATGTTTTCTGCGATTCGGTCATACCAGACGGAAACGCGCGGAACTTTGTTTCGCGATCCAAGGTCGCCTGTACTGAGCGATCCACTGAAGAAATCCCGCTCTTTTTGACGATCCGTTTATTGGTAACCCGGCCAGACTTGGCGATCGTGACGGAAACGGTGATGATATGCAACCGACCGGCGAGTTCAGCTGGGGGATTCCACGCTCGGGTGTACGCTTTTACCAGCATGGTGCCATAATCCATGGATGAACGGGAACTCCCGCCGCTGGGTTTGAAGGTCACTCGTTCACTGTAATTTTTGCTACCGCTGAATACTTTGGCCAAGTCGCGTTTCAGATTTGCGCGGCGGCGGGTGTCTTCGCGGGCCTGCACTTGGCGAGCTGCATCGGCGACTTTGCGCTGGCGTGCCTGCTCGGCGCGGACATCACGCTGCGGGGTCAGATCGCTGAGCGAGGGAACATCGATCTTCGGTTTGGGCCGAGGAGTGGCTTTACGCACCCTTGGCTTCGGTTTGGGTTGGGGTTTGGACCGCGTGGGGGGCTTGATCACCGGCTTGGGCGTCGGTTTTTTGGGAGTTATTTTCCGAGGCTTGGGCTTGGGTTTGCTGACAATCTTTTTTGACTCCACCTTTTTGGGAGCTGGCTTCTTGGGTTCAATCTTTTTGACGGGCGGTTTGGGCGTCGTCTTCTCTTTCGGGGGTGCTGGTTTGGGAGTCTCTTTCTGGACCACTGGCGCTGGGCGAGCTGGCGCAGGCGCCGGTGCTGACGCCGCCTTGGACAGCGCTGCCAGAACCGCACCGTCGATCAGTTTTATCGGTACCCGTTCTTTCTTCGGCTCCGGCTTTTTCAGAAACGCGGGCGCGACCAGCAGAATTACGAGCAGCAGGGCGTGAAGCCCGACCGATCCGACGAAGCATTTTTGGCGAATTCGTTTCATGGTGCCTCCAGTTCTGTCGCGAACGAGATGGATTTGATTCCGTTCTTCATGCAGCGATCCACCAGCTGGATCGTGTGATCGACCTTCCCGTCCTTGTCCGCGCGTAAGGATACGATCAAATTTTTGTTGGTTGCATAGATCGAGGCCAGTCGAAATTCAACGTGTTCCAGGGGAAGAAGCTCCTTATCGAGCCAAAATTGGCCAGTTTTATCGATTTCAACCAGGTGGACGTCTTCTTTCTTCGGTTCCTCATGATTCTCAGTCTGACCATCCGGAAGGTCCAGCGTCACCGAAGATTCGAGCATGGGGGCGGTAATAATAAAGATAATCAGCAGCACAAATGCGAGATCTAACAGCGGCGTGACGTTGATTTCATTCAACGTCACCAACCCATTCCGTTTTGAAAAGCGGCGCATGCTCAGTCTTCCTCCAAATGCTCGGTTTCCAACTTGGAAGCCAGTTCCTGGGCAAAATTGTCCAATTCGACGGTGTGCACCCGGAGATTATGAACCAGATAGTTGTAGGCGAACATGGATGGAATCGCGACCAGCAGGCCGGCAACGGTCGTAGCCAAGGCAGACGAAACACCGGGAGCCATGGTTACCAACGTCGCGTTACCCGTCTGACTGATCGCTGCGAAGGTGTTCATCACCCCCCACACCGTGCCTAGCAATCCGAGAAACGGGGCACCGCTCACCGCGATGGCCAGCAGGATCAGGCCGGATTCCAATCCCAGCGATTCCCGGGCGACTGCGCCCTCCATCGATCGTTTCACATGTTCCATCGTTTTCATTGACGCAAAAGGCTTTCGCTCACCATTTTTGCCGTTGAGTCGCTTGTCCAAATCCGTGCAACCCTCCTGATAGACGACAAAGAGCGGACAACCCTCCACCTGAATTCTCCGGGTGTGCAGATCCATGACCGACTCCTGACTGCGAAACTCGGACAGGAAAAGCTCGTTCAGGCTGCGCGCGCGCCGCATCTGCAGTCCCTTGGAAACCATCACCGACCAGGCAAAGATCGAGAAGATAGCCAACAGGCCGATGATCGCCTGCCCTTCGATGCTCGCCGTCTTCAGAATATAGAAGAGTCCGGAGCCAGATTCGGCGAACAATGCGAGTGAAGTTATCATCAGTTCAGAATATCGGATTTTTGGTTTAACTCAGACTACTACCAGCGGTCAAAATAATTGTCAGTTGGATTGGAAATTTATCTCGTTTCCCCAATGAATCTCTGGGATCACCTCCGAAGGTCAGCCGCGCACCCGGACTTCGTCGGCGACCCTGATTGTCAGAATGGATCAGAAAGACATCCACATGGGCACTTTGCGGCTGATTCGCCGCATCACTTCAGACGGCGAGCTGAGTATGCAGGAGGTCTGGGAGCTCGCCGAGTTTCTTAATGGCAACGAATCCGCGCAACATCGTTGGCCGGGCGATCGGCTTTGGCGTCAATTGGAGCGAATGTTTGAGGACAAGGAGATTTCGCCCAAGGAGCTGATTCATCGCGGCGGCATCATCGAGGAAATCGAGGAAATCGAGGAAATCGAGGAAATCGAGGAAATCGAGGAAATCGAGGAAATCGAGGAAATCGAGGAAATCGAGGAAATCGAGGTGACCTGTTCGGGGGTGCATACGGGCGCGACCCAAATCGATACCCTGACTGACCTGGAGGCGATTTCCAGCAAGGACCTCCGCCTGCCTTCCATCTGCAAGACGGTCTATTTCACATCCGAGCGACCCTTGGACAAACAGATTTCTGTGGACCTGAACAACCACACCTGTTCCTGCCAGGACTGGTTCAGCCATCACAAACACCTAACCTCCGGATCGGTCGGTCGGCTTTGTCGCCACATGGTGAACGCCTATCGCGAAGTGCAGGAAGATTCCAACACCATGGCGGTCAACTGGGATCTGGATCTGACCCGCTTCGTTTTCATTCTTTCGGAGTTCAAACTCGCGGCGGAAGCAGTGGAGACCTGGCAGTTCATCGAATGGCCGGACGGCGACGCCTATGTGGGCTGGGGCAAGACGGATTGGGCGGCGGCGTTTGTGAATGTGGGTGAAGGCCGCTACGAACGTTACGGCTTCAACCTACAGGACGAACGATGGTCTTATGGTGCCGTTCCACCGTGCGCTGAAATCGTTTCTGGCTATCTCAGATCCAAGACCTGATCGGCGATTGAATGTCTCTTCTGCTCCATCGTCTGAGGTTGCCGGATTACCGGCAGGACTTTTCTGTTGTTTCGAATGACACCCGTGATAGATTTTTTTGGAACTGATGCCGGTTATGTCTGATAACACTTCAACAAACGCTGCCCGCGACGAGGAATGGGTGAAAAACTCATCTCTGTATCAGGAGTTTCTTGCTGAGCGGGAAGAGATCCTAAAGCACAAGTGGATCGAATCGGAGAAGGCCGGCGAAGATATTGGGTTTGAAAAGGCACTCACTGATTGGATCATCCGCCACCGGAGCAAATGGCGCCGCTCGCGGAACGAGCTCACTCCGGCGTAAGTCCTGACTGGCTCCCCTGAGTCCGTTTGACGCTTCCCCGAATTTCGATCACGAACAATTTTGAGACGGTTCAACTGGACCGTCTCTTTTTTTTGCAGTAGACGAACAGTTCACCTATGCGGCGCATCTGCAATCAGATCATTGTCTTCGCTGTGGTTTGCGGTTGCCTGAATGGTGCCGTAACCGCCGCCGAACATTGGGCCTTCAAACCAGTTTCGAAACCGCCGGTTCCGCGCGTTGCCAATCATGCAACCAATGCGATCGACGCCTTTATCCAACACCGCCTGAAAGAAGCCGGGATCAATCCCTCAGTTCCGGCGGACAAGACCACCCTCCTCCGCCGTCTCCTCCTGGATCTGCACGGACTGCCACCGACGACGGACGAGGTCGCCGCATTTCGATCAGGCAAGACGAACTACGAACAGATCATCGACGACGCGCTCGCCAGCCAACGATATGGGGAACGCTGGGCGCAACACTGGCTCGATGTGGTACGTTACGCCGATACCCATGGGTTTGAGGTAAACACGCCGCGCGCGAATGCATGGCATTACCGCGACTACGTCATCCGTGCGTTCAACGAGGACAAACCCTACGACCGATTCATTCTGGAACAGTTGGCCGGCGATTCCGTGGGGGAAGACGCGGCTACCGGTTTTATGGTCGCCGCCGCCGTGTTATTGCCGGGTCAGATTGGCAAAGACGATGCCTCCAAACGGTTGGCCCGGCAGGATTCACTCGATGAGATCATTGTCGGCACCTGCGATACCTTTCTGGGACTGACCGTCGGTTGTGCGCGTTGCCACGATCACAAGTTTGATCCCATCACCCAACGTGATTACTACGCCATGCAGGCGTTCTTCTCCGGCGTCGAATACGGTGATCGTCAGGTCGCCAACGAGGAAACGCGGAAAAATCGAGCCCTGGCGAAGAAACTCGAACCCCGGATCGGCGCGATCGATCGCGAGCTACGCAAATACGAGCCCCGCGTATTCTCTGGGCGAACGATCCTCATCGACGATGAAGATGAGAAGTTCACCACCCACCTGGTGGAGAAAGCCGGACACGGCGCGAACCCGGCCGGAACCAAACGCGGCTATCTGAAAGACGAAGGAGACGCCCAGCGCCATCCCAACCTCAGTCGTGGTGGCTACACCTGGTGGCGGCATCAGCCGGGTGAAAATGTCTTCACTTACAATCCGGCGACGACGGGCGAGTTTCGTGTATGGCTTTCATGGGGGGCTCATGGAAGCGGCGTTCACACCCGCGACGCGCGTTATGTTCTCGATCTTGACGGGGATCTGGAGACCACGAGTGACCAGACCGAGATCGCGCGGATCGACCAATACCATTTCGCGGGTGTCAGCAAGGGCGAGACTGAGAAGCAGCCTCTGTGGAGTGGAATCCACGATGCCGGTATCCATCGCTTTGAAAAGCAGAGCCGGCTCATTTTACGCGGCGGGGAAACCGGCACTGGCATCACCGCCGATGTGATTGTCCTCCAAGAATCCACCGGGCTTGCCAAGGAGCGTTCTCACCCATATCTCCGCGCGCCGACGGATTGGAAACTGAACGTGGAATGCTTCGCTCCGCTGCGTGCTAAGTATGTCCGGTTCACCTGGCATGGAACCCAGGACAACGACCGGCACGGCGGCTGTATCGACGAGCTCGAAGTATTTTCAGCCCTCACGAATTCAGTAAATCTCGCCCGCCCGCACTTTGGCACCAAACCCAGCGCTTCCAAGGCAGCTGAAGGCGGCAAACACCGACTGGCCCACATCAACGACGGTCGCTACAGCAACGACTACAGCTTCATCAACAACGACAAATCAGACGGCTGGGTGCAGCTTGAGTTTGCAAATCCGCATATGATCGACCGCCTCACCTGGGCCCGTGATCGGACGGGCAAATACAAAGACCGTCTCGCAGTCCGCTACACGATCACGGCCGGGATGAACACCAACGACTGGACGGTCGTGGCGACCGAAAAAGATCGCCTGCCGCTCGCCACCCCCGTGAACGCGGCAACCTATCGTCTGCGCAATCTTCCGAAAGCGGAAACCATCGAAGTTTCACAGTTGGTGAAAGAACGCGACAAGCTGACCAAACAGCGGACGCAGCTCAGCAAACCCAACCTCGTCTACGCCGGCAAATTCAAAGATCCCGAAAACACCTTTGTGCTTCGTCGCGGTGATCCCGAACAACCAACCGATCAGATCAATGCCCACGTGCCCGGAGTGCTCGGCAAACTTGGATTGAAGCCGGATGACTCCGACCAGGATCGCCGCGTGGCATTGGCGAAGTGGATTGCCTCGCCCGAGAACCCGCTGACCGCCCGCGTGATGGTCAACCGAATCTGGCAGTATCATTTCGGCCGCGGATTGGTGGAAACCTCCAGCGACTTCGGGCGCAACGGGGCCAAGCCGTCTCACCCGGAACTGCTCGATTGGCTGGCCTCCGAGTTCATCGAGAACGGTTGGTCGATCAAACACCTGCATCGCCTCATCGTGACCTCCAGGACCTATCAGCAATCCAACCGTATCGATGCGAACGCGCAGGCCTTGGATGGGGATTGCCGGCTACTCTGGCGCTTCCCATCTCGACGACTCGAAGCCGAGGCCATCCGCGACACCTTGCTGTACGTCAGCGGCCAGCTGAACTTCGCGGCCGGCGGGGCGGGTTTCAGCTTCTTCAAATCCCGCGGTGGGCTCAGTGGATTTCCACCCGTCACCCAGTTCGGCCCGAACGAGCTCCGACGCATGATCTACCAACACAAGATCCGTATGGAAAGCGTCCCCGTCTTCGGAGCTTTCGATTGCCCTGACGCGGGTCAGGCCATGCCACAGCGCAGCCAGTCCACCACCGCGATTCAGGCGCTCAACCTGTTCAACAGCCCGTTCGTGATTGATCAGGCGGCGGCCTTGGCCAAACGCATTGAGAACGCGAGCGAAGATGAATCTGATTCGGGGAAAATTGTGCGCGCCTTTCAACTCGCACTGAATCGCGACCCGGAAAAGATGGAACTCCATGCGGCTGGAAAGACCGTTGCCAAACACGGTCTGGCCACCCTGTGCCGCGTGTTGTTTAACAGTAGCGAATTCCTGTTTCTGCCGTGACCAAAGATTGACGATCGCACCCGAGATGAACCCTCTTTCCAATCACGGCCGGCACCTCCTGAATCGACGGGATTTCCTGGGGCAATCCGCCTCCGGCCTCGGCGGGATCGCGCTGACCAGCCTGCTGAGTCAGCAGGGATTGCTCGCCAACCGACCCCAGATCGATCCCGGCCGTCCGAATGCGGCGCGCCGGTCCCATTCCCCGGGCAAGGCGAAGAACGTTCTGGTGATCTTTTGCGCCGGTGCCTGCAGCCAGCTGGAAACCTGGGACTACAAACCCGAGCTCATCAAACACGATGGCCAACCGTTGAAGAACGGACCGCCCATCACCTTTCAGGGACCTTCCGGCAATCTGGCGCGCCCGCAGTATGATTTCCGTCCCTATGGCCAGACCGGCAAGATGTGTTCGGACATGGTCCCGCATCTGGCGGAGATGGTGGACGACTACGCCTTCGTGCATTCCCTCACGAGCAAGTCCAACACCCACGGACCGGCCGAAAACTTCCTTTCCACCGGCTTCGTGCTCGACGGCTTTCCCAGCATGGGCGCGTGGATCACCTACGCGCTCGGCTCCGAAAACGAAGACCTTCCCGCCTTCGTCTCCATTCCCGATCCGCGCGGCGTTCCCCAGGCCAGCGTGAACAATTGGGGACCCGGATTTCTCCCGGCGGTCTTTCAGGGCACACCCTTCAATGCCAAACAGCCGATTCAAAACCTGCAGGCACCGGCGAGCATCTCAAAGGCGGGCGACCTTGCTGCCCGGGATCTGTTGAAGCTGTTGAATGAGCAGCATCTCCAGCGCAACCCGGGCGACGCCGTTCTCGCGGCGCGCATCGCTAGCTATGAATTGGCGGCCCGCATGCAACTTTCCGTGCCCGAGATCAGTGATCTGAGCACCGAACCCGCGCACATTCTGGAGATGTATGGCGCGAAGCAGACGGAGAATCCACTGAAGGCAGAATACGCGAAAAACTGTATCCTCGCTCGCCGTCTCATTGAGAAAGGCGTTCGCTTCGTGCAACTGTTCAACGGTGCCTACGCCAGCGCCGGCCGCCTGAACTGGGACGGACACCAGAAGCTCCGGGAGCAATACGACATTCATGGCGAGATCATGGATCAACCTTCTGCCGCGTTGATCCGCGATCTGAAACAGCGGGGTCTGTTGGATGATACCCTGGTCGTCTGGTGCACGGAATTCGGACGCATGCCCATGTTCCAAAAAGGCGCCCAAGGCCGCGACCATAACCCCGGCGGCTTTACCGCCTGGATGACCGGTGCCGGCATCAAGCCCGGCGTGAGTTATGGT
The DNA here is from genome assembly GCA_047608975.1 of Limisphaerales bacterium. Taxonomy (GTDB): domain Bacteria; phylum Verrucomicrobiota; class Verrucomicrobiia; order Limisphaerales; family JAYPXF01. Next base: position 17,516 of record JBLFYM010000047.1, read on the forward strand.
GCCACCGACGAACTCGGCTTCAAGGCCGTAGAGGACGTCCTTTCCCTTCATGATCTGCACGCGACGATTCTCCACCTCCTCGGCCTGGATCACGAACGTCTCACCATCCGACACAATGGTTTCGAACGCCGCCTCACCGATGTCCACGGGCATGTGATCCGGGAAGTGCTGAGCTAAGAACGCGATTGAAAGTGGACTGGAGACAGAGAAGTCACCGCTGAGCAGTCGGAATTGCAAAATCTCCCCCCGAGACAAGAGCTGCGTCCGCGAATCGCCTGTAATAGAGAGCGTGAGCGAGTGGATCTTTGCTCCGTGCCCGTCCAATTTACTTTCAAGCGGAACAGGTTTTCGCAATCGTCCCCGCCATATGAACGTTACTGTTCGCGGTCGCAAAAAACATTATCGGACGGTTGGATTTGACGAGCGGAGCAATGAGGTCCTGCTTATTGAGCAACGACTCCTGCCGCATGAATTCAAGATCGTGCGCGTGAAGAATTTCCGCAGTACTGCGAAGGCCATCACGGACATGATCGTACGAGGTGCCGGCGCGATCGGCGCGACGGCGGCCTATGGTTTTGCGCAGGGGCTGCGGGCATTCAGAGGAAAGGATCTCACCCGCTTTGAAAAGCATGTGGCCCTCGTTTTTCAGACACTTGCCGAGGCGCGTCCAACCGCAGTGGATCCCGTCAACGCAATGCGAGACCTGATCGCCCAGATCGCGGCCGGCGACACCGTGGCGGAGCAGCAGCAACTTGCATTGGCCGGAGCCGACGCGTTCGCGGACGAAGATGCCACCCATTGTGAGGCAATCGGGAAGCACGGTGGAAAACTGATTCGCAACGGCATGCGGGTGCTCACCCACTGTAACGCGGGGTGGCTGGCGTTCGTTGATTTTGGCAGCGCCACCGCGCCGATGTATGCCGCGCAGGCAAAGGGTCGGAAGTTCCACGTGTTCTGCGATGAAACGCGGCCGCGGGCGCAAGGTGCCACATTGACCGCGTGGGAACTGGCGCAGCAGGGCATCTCTCACGAAGTCATCGCGGACAACGCGGCCGGGCATCTGATGCAGCGAGGAGAGATCGATCTCGTCATCGTGGGGAGTGATCGAACCCTGGGGCGGACGGGTGAAGTGGCGAACAAGATCGGCACCTACACCAAGGCGTTGCTGGCTCATCGTCATCGGATCCCCTTCTACGTCGCCATCCCGGAATCGACAATCGACTGGCAGCTCAAATCCGGGCTGGAGATCCCCATCGAGGATCGTCACGAGGACGAGGTGTTGGGGGCGTGGGGCATAAATCAACGCGGCCAACGCGACTATGTGCGGATTGCAAATCCCGGCAGTGGTGCGCGCAATCCGGCTTTTGACGTGACCCCAGCGCAACTGATCACGGGAATCATCACGCCCAGCGGAATCTTCAAGCCGAAGGAACTTTGGAAGAACCGGCGCCGATTGGGATTCGCTTCACAGAAGTCGGAGGCGATTCCATGAAACTTCCCCGCTGTGAGCGGGTTGAACCGACGAGCATCCATCACTCAGACAACTGACCTGACAAACATGTCCAACAACGAGACCTCACCGCGTGCCAACGACACCCACAGCAAACTGGTGGGTTATCTCCTGTGGTTCTTTGGATTTACCGGCGCGCATCGCTTCTACTTCGGCAAAAATAAAACCGGTATCCTGTGGTTCTTCACCGGTGGATTTTTTCTGATTGGCTGGCTGGTTGATGTGTTTCTGATTCCGGCGATGGATCGTCAGGCGGATCGGCGTTTTACGCAGGGGCCGGCGGACTACACCTTGGCCTGGTTGTTCCTCGCACTTCTGGGTGTCGTGGGATTTCACCGAATCTATCTGGGTAAGGTCTTTTCTGGTATCCTGCAGGCGCTGATCTTCTGGATCCTCGTGGGAAGCATCACCCTGACCGGACTCGTGTTTCTGGCACCGCTTGCCTACGCCGTTTTCCTCATCGACTTCCTCACGCTCAATCAGCAGGTCGATCGCCGCAATCGCGATCTGGCCGGCGCGGCCTGAGGGCGGCCCCAGCTCGCGCACGCTCGTCGCCACCTTGGGCACCGTGGTGGCATTCGACAGTTCTGGAAGATTGCCTAGCGGTGGGCCACCGAGGCTGCGGAGGTGTATCGAATCGCCTCCAATTGCGCATCGGTAAGTTCAGATTCCTGCAGCTTCAGCAGTGCAGATTCCGGAATGTAAAGCGGTGCATGCGTTCCGAAAACGAGCCGGGAATCCGGGATCGTCGTGAGCATTCGCTTGATCCCGGCCATTCCTTCGACAGTTGAAATATCAAACCACACCCGTTTGGTCGCGAGCAGTTGCAGGAGCAGTCCGCCGCGAACGGAGCGGAAGCAGTTTTGCAGCATCACCCGCGCGTCGGGAATGCGTTTCAGCAGGGCGGGCAACGGTGCGGTGTTGACGTGAGGGAGTTGAACCAGAGGATGCTGGGTGCGTTCCTCTTCCATCATCACTGCTATCTGGACAAACATCCTGCGTTGGCTGGCTTCACGAAGCAGCCGTTCAAATTTGGGATCGGACAGCTCGTATCCGTGAAAGTTCGGGTAGAGTCGAATTCCGGGCATTCGATGATCCTCGGCACATCGCCGCAGATCTTCCTCCCAATCCGGCAGCGACGGATTGACGGTGCCAATCGCTCGCAACATGGGATGACGTTCGCAATCCCAAACCAGCCGACTGTTTACGGCGGCGACATCCCGGTGAAGCAATGCGTCATAACTTCCGGCCCAGGCTTCGCTGACTCCAAGGCGCTTCAGGCGGGAGACGAGCGGATCCACCGCATCCAGTTTGAGCCGGCGAAACGGCCAGCGATGCAGGTGAACGTTGGTATCAATGAGCGGCATCAGCGTTTCTTGTAGGCGAGCGCGCGCTCGGCCGGTTGACGGAAGTTGTCGCGGAAGATTCGTTCGCGTGACTTCGGTGGAAGATCAGCGTCGTACACTTTGGCAAGTTGGGAGGCGAAGCTACGTCCCCCCGCATCGCTGCCCCAGATGATTCGGCGATCCCCCAGTTCGCGCACGGCCATCTGAACGAACCCCGACACCGGTTCGGAACCGGAAATTTCAGCGGACACATTTTTCGCGGCTCGCAAGGCGCGAATCCCACGTTCCCAGTTTCCGCCGCTGTGCATGGCGATGAATTTCACGTCCGGATGTCGCCCGGCAAGTTCAGCAAGATTCTCGGGATAGGATTCACCTTCACCATTGGGAACGGATTTGTCCCAGACATGTTGATGAATGGTGCCCCGATATCTTGCCACCCGCTCGACAATCGGATCCAGACGTGCATCGTGGCAACGACAGGCAATCCACAATTTGATCCCGACAATTTGCCGGTGCACCATACACCGGTCGATCTCAGCGAGGCTTTCCTTAACGAACAACGGATTGACATAGAGAATGCCCAGCGTGTGTTCAGGATGCGCGTCCAGAGCCCGAATGAGGTCGTTGTTCTTCTCCCGGAACTGCTCCGGCGTGGGATTCGCCAGATGCGGGGTCAATCCCATCGCGATATTGATCTTCTCGATCCCCAGGCGCTTGCCGGTACGCAGCAGATCTGCTGCATGTTTCGCGGGAGTGGCGTTGGCGCGCCCCAGATGGGTATGTGCATCCCAGATTCCAAAGCCCTCCGGGAACACTCTGGAAAGCGTCTTTTCTGTCGCTGTCGCCTGCCCGATAAAAGTTGCGGTAGCGGTGACGGCAGAGGCGGTTTTAAAAAACCGTCGGCGGGAAATCGTTGGCAGATTTGGCGCGTGCTTATCGATGAGATCGAGCGTAGGTCGAATTCATCCGCGATCAACCTCTACTTCCGCGCTGTATCCCAAGGAATCTCTGCGGGTTGAATTGGCCGCAATCCCAATTCAATCGAAACGCACTTCGGTTTGTCTAATTCCGCATGCGACGATCTGCTGGGACTCCCGTGAAATCGACCGGGCAATTAGCTCGAATTCGGCGGCGCGATGGGTGGCAAGTCTGAGCGGGACGTCAGTTCATTGTTCGGTTACTAAGTTGGGATGATTTTGCGATTCATCACCGGGCTGATGGCACTATTGGCCGGCATGCCTGCCGGAGTCAAAGCGGCCGCCAAGCCCAATATCATCTTCATTTTGTCCGATGACCTCAGCTGGGGAGATCTCGGCTGCTATGGCCAGAAGAAGATCCTTACGCCGAACATCGATCAGCTGGCGAAACGAGGGATGCGCTTTACCAATGCCTATGCGGGGAACTCCGTCTGCGCCCCGTCGCGTTCATGTCTCATGCAGGGGCTGCATCCGGGACATGCACGAGTCCGGGGCAATTCCTACAAATCTTACCGTGAAGGTCTGCACCAGGATGACGTCACCGTGGCAGAATTGCTCAAAGGCGCGGGCTACCGTACCGGACTGTTCGGCAAGTGGGGTCTGGGTCTCAGTGGTCAGCCGGATGCCATTCCAAATCGGCAGGGATTTAATTCTTTCTTCGGCTACCTGAACCAGCGCAAGGCGCACAGCTTTTATCCGCCTTTCCTCTGGGATCAGGAAGAGCGCGTCCCCTACCCGGCCCATGTCGGGCATGATCACAAGGCGCAAAGCAGCTATGATCCGCAGGGACGCGTTCAGCCGAAAGGAATCGCGGATCCCTCCAAAGCACGCAACTCGTTCGATGAAATTCATCGCCGCTCACTTGATTTCATTCGTGCAAACAAGAACCAGCCGTTTTTCCTGTATCTCGCCCACACGCCGCCGCACGGACCCGCGATCTCGCCGGATCTTGGTCCTTACCGCGACAAACCTTGGGCGATCGGACACAAGGAATGGGCGGCGATGGTTACGCGACTCGATAGCGGCGTGGGGGATGTAGTGGCAGTGCTGAAGGAATTGGAGATTGAGAGAAACACCCTGATCTTTTTTGCCTCGGACAACGGGCATAGCGCGCACGGCTACAACCGGGATCGCAAGGTTTTTTCTATCGGCGACCACTTTCAGAGTCAGGGCCCAACGCGCGGACGGAAGGGTGATTCGTATGATGGGGCCTTTCGAATTCCTGCGATCGCCTGCTGGCCGGGGCGCATCAAACCAGGAGTGGTGAGTGACCATAGCTGGGCATTCTGGGATTTCCTCCCCACGGCAACTGCGGTTGCCGGCATTTCCGCGAATTCACTTCCGGAGATTGATGGAGTTTCCATTCTCCCGACTTTGCTTTCCCAGCCGAAGAGACAGATCCACCATGATTACCTCTATTGGGAATTCAACCAGAACCAGGCGATCCGGGTCGGCGAGTGGTACGCCCATCGTAAGAACGGTCGTGAGATCGAACTCTACGATCTGGCCGACGATCCTCAGCAGCGGACGAATCTCGCCAACAAACACCGGGACCTGATCCGTAAGATCGACCGCTGGATGAAGGAATCCCACCAACCCAGCGACGTCTGGCCGAGTCCGGGCGAATCATCGAAGGCGTTTCAGGAGCGTCTGAAAAAGGCCGGCATTCCGCCTCGGGTGGCGAACATCAACGGTTGATCACTCAGTGGTTGTGACGGGGTATCTGACTGGAAACGTTCCGGTACTTCGGCGCTGATTCGATGCAGGCACCGGTCTCAAACTGGCCGACACAGCCACGATACATTTCCTGCCACGGAGTGTGATGCTCGATAGTGGGCGGCACGTAATTCTTGCGGCGTTCCTCCAACTCCTGGTCCGTGATCAGAAGTTCAACCTTGCAGGTATTCAGATCGACGCGGACCCGGTCCTCGGTTTCGAGCAAGGCAAGGTTGCCACCGGCGAGCGCCTCGGGACTGATGTTCAGAATGGACGGGCTGTCGCTCGTGCCGCTTTGGCGGCCGTCCCCCAAGCAAGGGAGCTTGCTGATGCCCTGTTTCACGAGGTAGTCGGGAGGCAGCATGTTCACGACTTCACCGCCGCCCGGATAGCCGATCGGGCCACAACCGCGAATCGCCAGCATACAGGATTCATCGATCTTCAAGGTCGGATCGTTGATGCGCGCGCGGTAATCTTCGTAGCTGTCGAATACGATCACCCGCGATTCGAATTCGTTCTCCGCTCCCGGCTGCGACAAAAACTGTTCGCGAAATTCAGTACTGATCACGCTGGTCTTGATCAGCGCGGATTCGAAGAGGTTGCCGGACAGGACGAGAAATCCCGCCTGCGCCATCATGGGTTCGGCGTAAGGCATGATCACCTCCGGATTGCTGCTCACTGTTTGGGCGCAATTCTCTCCGATTGTCTTGCCATTCACTGTCGGTGCATCCGCATGAAGACGGTTCGCCTGAAGGAGTTCGTGCACTACCGCCGGTACCCCGCCGGCGCGGTGAAAGGCTTCACCCAGATACTTGCCGGCGGGTTGGCAGTTCACCAAAAGCGGCACATCATAGCCGTGCTTCTGCCAGTCTTGCGTCGACAGTTCGACGCCGATGTGGCGCGCGATTGCATTCAAGTGAATCGGACAATTCGTCGAGCCGCCAATCGCCGTGTTAACGACAATCGCGTTCTCGAATGCCGCGCGGGTGAGAATCTTTGTGGGGGTGAGATCCTCATGCACGATTTCGACGGCGCGTCGGCCGGTCTCGTAGGCGATCTGCGCACGTTCGCGGTACGGTGCCGGAATGGCGGCACAGCCGGGCAATGACATTCCCAGAGCCTCTGCCAGCGAGTTCATGGAAAGGGCCGTGCCCATGGTATTGCAGTGACCGGCGCTGGGGGTGGAGGAACAGACAAAGTCGATGAACCCTTCGTAATCGATCTCACCTGCCTGCAGGCGGCGGCGTCCTTCCCAGACAGCCATGCCCGAGCCGGCCAATTTGCCGTCATGCCACCCGTCCAGCATGGGACCACCGGAGAGGACAATGGCGGGTGTATTCGTGGTCGCAACTGCCATCAGGCACGCGGGAGTCGTCTTGTCGCAAGCGGTCATGAGAACCACCCCGTCAATCGGGAATCCGTGCAGGACCTCGACGATTCCGAGATAGGCCAGGTTGCGATCCAACGCGGCCGTGGGTCGACGGCAGCTTTCCTGAAGCGGATGCACCGGGAAAACGAAGGGCAGACCACCCGCGTCCCGGATTCCGGCTTTCACCCGTTCAGCGAGCTCGATGTGAATTCGGTTGCAGGGCGTCAGATCACCTCCCGTTTGCGCGATACCAATCACGGGTTTGCCGGACTGCAATTCTTCGCGCGTGAGACCGTAGTTGGTGAAGCGTTCAATGTAGATCGCCGTCATGTCCGGTTCATCCGGATCATTGAACCAATGGGAACTGCGGAGTTTTTTGCGGGGCTGATCTGCTGCCATCGGGACTGACGAAACATGCGCAAGCAAAGGATGGCGACAAATTTCTCACCCGCCGGACTGATGGAATTGGATTCTCAGACATTCCGGCTTTACATTTTCCGCGAATCCGTTGCCCTTCCTCCTTCACTATGACTGAGCAGAATTCCACACCGACCTGGTTCGGGCACCCCCGGGGGTTATCCACGCTTTTCTTCACCGAAATGTGGGAGCGCTTCAGCTTCTACGGCATGCGCGCCCTCCTCATATTGTTCATGGTGGACGAAATCGAAAAGGGCGGGATGGGAATTGACAGATCCAACGCCGGCGCGATTTATGGACTGTATACCGCCGGAGTGTATCTCGCGGCCCTCCCCGGTGGCTGGATTGCCGACCGATTGATTGGTGCCCAGCGCTCGGTTTTGATCGGCGGAATCATCATTGCCGCAGGCCACTTCACCTTGGCGATTCATTCCACGCCGGCGTTCTTCATCGGGCTGACCTTGGTCGCGGTTGGAACGGGATTTCTCAAGCCGAATGTCAGCACAATCGTAGGCCAACTCTATCCGGAGGGCGGTTCGAGGCGTGATGCCGGATTCACGGTGTTCTACATGGGGATCAATCTTGGCGCATTCTTGGGTGGCCTTGTTTGCAGCTACCTCGGTGAAAAGGTGAACTGGCATGCCGGCTTCGCAGCTGCCGGCGTGGGGATGGTCTTTGGCGTCATCCAATACCAACTCTCAGTGAAACGCCTCGGTGATGCCGGATTGAAGGCGGAAGGAAAACCAGAACTGCCGGCTGGGAAAAAGGATACTGCCTGGTACATCGTCGCTGCGGCCGGGACTGCAATTCTAATTTTGCTGTTGATCATGAGTGGCCTAATCAAGGTGGACATCGCGTTCGATGCTGTCGTGATAGCAAATTACGCAGTCACAGGAATTGTCGGAATCGCGGCGGCGTTTTTCATCTACATGCTCTTCTTTGGGGGACTCAGTGTGACCGAACGAAAGCGAACCTTGGCCATCTTGGTGCTATTCATCGGTTCGGCGATATTTTGGTCGGGATTCGAACAGGCCGGTTCCTCACTCAACCTGTTTGCGAAAGATTACACCGATCGTTTCATTGGCGGTTTTGAAATCCCGGCTGGTTGGTTTCAGGCATTGAACCCCTTCTTTATCATTGCCCTCGCGCCTGTCTTTGCGGCTCTCTGGGTCAGGCTTGCGAAGAGTCAGCTAGACCCTTCCATACCGGCGAAGTTCGCCATCGGCCTGATAATTTTGGCTCTGGGATTCCTGGTGATGGTGGCAGCGGCAAAGTTGGTGGTGGCTGGTAATCCAGCGGCGCCGTTCTGGCTGATTCTGACTTACCTGCTCCACACCATGGGCGAACTCTGCTTGAGCCCGGTGGGTCTCAGCTCGGTCACCAAATTGGCACCGAAGCGCTTTGTGGGGCAGATGATGGGACTCTGGTTTATCAGTGCTGCACTCGGCAATCTCATCGCAGGAAAGGTATCCGGTCGCTTCAGTCCCGATGCGCTAAACGAGATGCCGAGTCTGTTCCTGCAGATCGTCCTGATCACTGGTGGGGCCGGACTTATCATGCTGGTTTTCACCAAGCCGGTGAAACGGCTGATGATCGATGTGAAATAGATCGCAGTTGCGCCTTATTTCGTCGCCACGATTTTGATATCGGCCCAGTGGGCGAACTCGTTCGACCAGCCGTTGGCGGCGTTCTCCAGGCGCAGTTTTACTTTCTTTCCAGCGTATTGGCTGAGGTCGATCCGGACCTCACGCCAAGCGCTAGTGGAAGTGACTTTGCTCTCCATGATCTTCTTTCCGTTTGCCAGCACGCGGAGTTGCCAGTCGCCATGCTCATGAGCAGCCACGAAAAAATGTAACTTTGCACCTGGGGCTGGCACCAAGAATTCCCGTTCCAATCCGCTGGCCTTCTCCCGCGAGTAGGGATGCGTTCTCAACACGTCCTTGCGTCCGGCGAAATTGCCCAGTTTCAAAGGCGTGCCTTCGAACACCGGAGCTACGACGTGCCAATCCGGATTCCAATGGGCAACTGATTCCCAGTCGATTTGCGCCGCCTTCTTGGCGGGCTTTGCAGCTGCCGGATTCGCCGGAACAGCTCCGTGATCTTTCCAGCCAAACGGCTGTTTGTCGCCCGGGTGATTCAGGATGTATCCGACCAGGTCTCGCAGATCAGCATCGGAAAGTTGCTCAGCAAGCCCCTCTGGCATCAGTGAAATCTCACTGGTCTTGCGTGATTTGATCTTTGATTTGTCAATGACGTCCTCACGCGGACCCGCGGCCAGCAGTCGAACGCGATTGGCGCTGTCTTCAATGATCCGGCCACTGAAATTCTGGCCGTCCAGGGTGACGATCTCAGTCATTTCGTAACCGGCACCGATCACCTGGTTCGGATCAATGATATTGCTGAGCAGGGCGTCCAGTGATGAACGCCCGGCACCCGTCAGATTGGGGCCAACCTCCAGATCGGTCCCGTCCCCATGCAGTTTGTGACAGGTGAAACAGATAAGCTTGGCCAGTTCTTCGCCGCGCTTGAGATCGGGCTTTTGCCGCTTGGCCAAGATCATTTGTTTCTTCTGCGTGATCAGCTTGGCGCGATCACCATCCACCGCCCGAACTCGGCCGAACACCTGTTCCGTCCGCGTGGCGAGCATGCCGTAGTCCCAAGGCTGGCGCAGGAGGGAGCGAACGGTGGTGACACTCACATCGTCCCGGGGAATACGTCGCTGCTCCAGCGCGGACAACATTGCCGACGCCCAGCGGGCGCGGGAACCCATCACCTCCGTCGCCGCGATGCGCGTGCGGAGCGAAAACACCTGCCAGCGAGCCAGCAGGATATCCGGGAATTCGTTGCTGCCGAATCCGGCCAATGCGCGCATGGCCTCGATGTTCAGCGATTCATCCTGCACGGACAAAGCGGCCTCCAGAGCCTCACGCGCGGTCTTGTTCTTGAGTTTGGCTGCCGTGCGGATTGCCGCGATTCGTTGTGGCTTCGCCGCCCGGGGATTTGTGATGGCTGCGAGCGTCTTCTGGACCGCCGCCGCATTGCCCCATTGCGCACCCAAGCGCTGGGCGAGTTCACGCACTTCTTTCTCCGGATGTTTGAGGAGTCGGGCGATCAGTGCCTCGGTATCAGCCGAAGGAGATTCAGACCGGCCTTTGAGTCCCGCTGTGATCCCGCGCAACGCGTGAACCATGAGGGGGGAGCCGGAATTCAAATCGGTTACAAATTCAACTGCATCATCCAGTCCGTCGGAGCCGGTCAGATCACAAACGCGGCGCAGGGCCTTGTGGGTCAGGTGACCGGCCAGCGGCATCGCGTCCGAGCCATTTTCAGCGAGCCAATCGAAAACGCCTGCTGGGTCACGAACCACGAGCGGCTCGGACGCCATCCATACCAGAAACGGAATCAACGGATCATCTCCCGCTTTGGAAGCCTGGATGACCTTCGCGAGAATCTCGCCGGTGTTCACATCCTTATCCACCGTTGACGCGGGCGGGACATTCACCGTGAGGTGTCCGGATACAAACTGCCGCGCGGCGGTCGCCACTGCCAAGCGAACGGACGGGTTCAGATCGCTGGCCAGCCGTTCCAGCCGTTTGACTGTCTGGTCGTTGCCAATTGCGCGTTCGCCAGTGAGACGGGCGACCCAGGTGCGGATCTCAAACTCATGGTCCTTGGTGAGTTGCTCCAATGTTCTTTCATCCAGCAGGGAGCAGGTATGGAGCGTCCAGAGGGCGGAGAGACGATAGGCCACCAGCGCGTCGCTCTTGGCCAGATTGAGCAGGGCCGGTTTGATCGATTTATCGCGGCGTTCTGAGAGCAGGCGCTGGGCGGATTCGCGATGCCAGACGTTCTCGTGAGCGAGGAGATCCACGAGCTCGGCAGAACTCAGCTGGGCGAGATCCATATTCTTCTGCGGCCGACTGGCGATGGCTTTGCCCTTCTTGCCGCCGGTATATACGACGCGCCATATCCGTCCGTGCTCGCGGTCGACACCGGCCGGATCCGCGCGGGCGTTCTGGTAGCAGGGATACTTGTCATACCAATCCGCAATCCAAAGCGCTCCGTCGGGACCAATTTGAAGACTTACCGGTCGGAACCAACCGTCGTTGGCGCGAACAAAATCCTGTTTTTCCGATGACTTGAAACTCGACCCGTTGGGAGTCAGCACATCCTGGTGAATCGAGTTGTCGTGAATATTTCCGCAAAGAACGCTGCCCAGATGTTCGGCCGGATATTGATTTCCCTGATAGAGCTGAACACCACAGTACGCAGCGAGGTGATGTCGATGATCAACGATGGAAGGCAATCCCCCGCGCTTCGAATGCATGTCCGCATAGCCATAGGGATTGCGCCAGGTTCCACCCTGCCGCAGGTATTGGCCGCCGGGCGCCATGTGCCACATGTGATCGATGACACAGGCACTGATGAAGGCATTGCCGGCGTAGTCGAAATCCACTCCCCAAGGATTGCTGGTTCCGTCGGCGAAGACCTCGAACTTCTTTGAGTACGGATGCCATCGGGCGACGGCGGCATCCATGTAAACCTCTTCTGAATCAGGATCGTCCGGATTGGTGACCCGCGAGCGGGTGAACACACCGTGGGTCATGTACAGGTAACCGTCCGGTCCCCAGGTGAACCCGTTCAGCAACTCATGCCGATCCTCCGTGCCGAATCCAACCATCACCGGTTTCCGAAAATCTGCCCGTTCATCGCCATCTGTGTCCTTCAGGAAAAGCAGGTGCGGAGCCTGCCCGACATAGGCGCCGCCGTCGCCCAGCAGCAGGCCGGTCGCGAGGTTCAAACCGTCAGCCCAGACATGCACCTTGTCCGCGCGTCCGTCCCCGTCTGTGTCTTCGAGGATCTTGATCCGGTCCCGCGGCTTTTCTCCCGCCTTGGCCCCGAGAGGATATTCGTAAAGCTCCAACACCCAGAGGCGCCCGCGGGAATCCCAGGTCATGGTCACCGGGTTCACCACCGCCGGCTCCTCGGCGAACAGCCGCATTTCAAATCCCTCCGGGAGCGTGAACTTCTTTTCCGCAACCGGTGCCGGGAGCGGTTCGTTCCCAGCCGCCGCCCGGACACCACCGACCTGGGTTCCGGCAGTCTGGTTCTTGTAGATCGGGAACGGATATTTGGCACTACCGATTTTGGCGGCACCAGCGAACTGAGCGCCGATCGTCAGAACAACGGCGAAGATTCTGCTGAAGGAATTCATAGGGTGCCGCACACGATATGAAATCGCGCCACCCGGTCAAACGGTTAGTGGAATTGTGCGGGGGTTATCCCGAAAGTTTGCCACTGATGCTGATGATCGTTCGGATGGCCAGAACCACGGTCACGCTGAAGCCAATGCAGCCGATGGTTTTGATCCAACCAGGCACGCGTCGGTCGCCCTGCAAATCAGGGCGAAAGGCCAGGTAGAGGAGCGAACCTGCCAGCACGGGACCGCCGACCACGGTGAGCGCCTGCGCAAAGATGATGAGGTTCACGATGCTCAGATCGGTTGTCTTCATCAGCAACGCCACGCCCATTCCCGAGAGCAACGCCAGCACGGTGAAACGTTTGGGCCAGATACCGTCAAGCTTGCTACCCAGTCCCAGACCATCGGAGAGCAGGGTTCCGCCAATCATCGCGTTCACCAGAAACGAACTGAAGGCACCGGCGAGAATTCCCTGACAGAACAGCATCTGGGCTGAATCGCCGAACAACGGGCCAAGCTGAAGAGCGACATCGGCCGCGCTCTTGAGTTCACCCGGCTCGATCTTGCCATGCAGGACTGAAGCCGAGGTGATCATGATCATCATCGTGATTCCCGTAAGCACAGTGATCCCGACGAGGGAATCGATCAGCCCATCCTTGAAGTTCGCGGTCGTCCAGCCGCGTTCCCGAACGGCGTATCCCTGATAGAATGCACCGCCGATTGAGAAAGTCGTCGCCACCATTCCGAACAAGGGCAACAGTTCGGCGAAGCTGCTACCGGGCACCCGCGGAACCAATCCACCCAACATTTTCCCAAAATCCGGTTTTGCGAAGGCCAGGTTGACGGCGAAACTGAGCAGCATCAGTCCCATCATCACCATCATGATGATCTCGATCGGCCGGTAGAGATTCTTAAACCCGAAAATGACTCCGATGATCACTCCATTCAGGCCCACCAAGACTGCCACCTGAATCGTCTGCCACGCCGGATGATCTTTCAGAAACGGTTCCAGTCCCGCGAGGACGCCAATGTTGTTGGAAAATTGAAAGCACGCGACGATTCCGAAGAGCACCACACCCACGACAATTGCGGCGGGCTTTCCGAGCCGGGCTCGAAGTTCATCACAGAGCGATCCCTCAAAAGTCACTCCCAAACGTCCGGCGAGCGCGGTCATGCCGAACATCAGCACGCCGGCCAGCAACAGCAACCAGATCATGCTGTAACCGTGGGTCACGCCGACTTTCGAACTGGTAAGAATGCTACCGGGACCCAGCACCACGCAGGCGACCACAATGGCGGGACCCAACGAACGAAGAAAACGACCGGGTGAAGATTTGCTCTGAGAATCACTCATGGAATGCCGCGGAGTAAACTCGCGCACCGGAGGTGTGGCAAGGGATGAATGTGGGCGAGTCGCCGGAGCCGATTGGAGTTCGCGCTTTGCGGGCCGGGCCTGAAGGGTTCGGACAAGTTCTCGCCCACACGCTAAAGCGTAAACTCCAACCGGCACCCGGCTAACGGGTCACCCACCCGAACTGCGATCTGGTTGAGCGGGATGCCGGTCGGCGATCAGCAGGTCATCTCGCATATCCGCGAGAAAGGGGAGACCGGCACGGTAATCCCGTAGTTTTTCGAAATCCACTTCCGCGCTGATCACCGTTTCCAGAGCTTGTGCATCGGCCAAAATGTCGCCGTTGAAATCCGCAATGAGACTACGGCCGTTGTAGTTCAGATGCGGGTCGGTGCCGGTGCGATTCGAGGCGACGACAAAGCATTGGTTCTCAATCGCTCGCGCCTGCAGCAGGCGCACCCAATGCAGGATGCGCTTGTCTGGCCAACTGGCCATCACCGTGATCAGTTGCACGTTTGACTGCGCGATCAGGCGAAATACTTCAGGAAAGCGTAGGTCGTAGCAGATGAAGGGCGCCACGGTGATACCACACCAATCAAAGGTGATCGGTCGATCACCGGGTGGATAGCAGTCCCCTTCCCCGCTCACGTTGAACGGTTGCATCTTCGTGTAGACAGCGATCTCCTGTCCGTCCGGATCGAACACCACCGACTCGTTGCACCCCTTCCCACCACCCGCATCAGCAACCACACCACCGACCACAAACGATTTGTAGGTCAGGGCGAGTTCACGAAGAAAGGCGCGCTGTGCACCATCGCGTTCGATGGCCCGCTCGACCTCCATCGTAAACCCGGTGGCAAACATCTCGGGTAAAAGAATGAGCGAATCCGGATCAGGTTGAGCATTCGCGACAAGTGTCCGGATTTTGGAAAAATTGGCGGGTTGATCTTCCCACACAATGTCCGGCTGCACGGAGTAGATCTTCATTGGCCGGATCTTGAAACCTAGTAAGTCAGCGAATCAGAATCCGCCGGGGTAGCGGATGACCCGAAACTCCGGGACGAAGACCTTGCGAATCGCATAGGACGGCTTGGGATCTTTCGGATCAATCGACTCTCGTGGATTCCGGTAATTGAAATTGGCCCGCCGATAGATCGCGTGCCGGCGTTCGCGTTGCCGATCAGAATCATCCCCGGCCCGCGGGTCATTGGGAGCATCATGATAATCCCAGATGCTGGCTGATCGGAACTGACCTCCCGGCAACCTTCGGTAGCCGACCTTGATCGCCTTCAGTTTGTCATCGAACTCAAGGCCACCGGCGACCACCCCCGAATTGCGAGTGGTGAACCGCCGCAATGCCAACGGGTCCACGCCCGTCAGATCGAAGTCCGGACGTTCGTAGTAAGGGATGTCGATGTTTGGCTCGATGCGATCCGGTGCCACCAGCTGTCCGTTGTTGAACGAGGGCGGTTTGATGTCGGGTTGGCCGGTGTGGAAATAGATGTAGCTGATTGGCTCACGCTCGTTGGTGTTCTCAATATCCGGATACTCGATATCCGGATACTCGATCGGCGGCACATAGAACCCCGGCACACCGCGGGCTACCCAGGCCTTTGCCATCAGCCGATTCGTCAGCGGCCATTGGGTATAGGTCATCGTGGCCAAGGTCGCGGGTTCGACCGTCGTTTGCCGGAGCATATGAGGCGTGGCGTCAAAATAGCCAAGGCCTTCCAAGGTCTGCTTGATCAGACCGGCGGTGGAGGTGAAGGGATCCTGCTTGTGCGGCAGTGAACTTGAATCGCGGATCACCTCCACGGTAAGGGTGTCCGCCGCGCGTGACGTGGCGTTGCAGAGCAACAACGCCAAAGCGAAGAGTGAAATTTGAGCCACGTGATGCCACATAATACCCTCGCCGTATGCCACGGCAATCACGTGAAAGCAATTGAATTCAAGGCCCTTGCGGGCGGGCGCAGCGGAACTGATACCTGGGTGCCTACAACCTTTCTCCCGGTATCCGCTTCAATCGCGGCAATATCAATCAGCTTGCACCCCGTCTGGGATTCCGGTGTATTTCACGGCATGCAATTCCCCAAGTTAGCCGCAGTTGTCGCCGGCATGCTGTCGTTCGCGTTCACCGCTGGCGCGGCCGACGCCAAATACGAGATTCTCTTCAACGGTAAGAATCTCTCGAATTGGAAAGGGCTGTCGAAATTCTGGTCCGTGCAGGGCGGGTCAATTCTGGGACAGACTACCAAGGAAAATCCGACCAAGGGGAACACCTTCCTCGTCTGGCAGGGCGGCGATGTGGGCGACTTTGAGTTCCTCTGCAAGGTGCGCTTTGAGGGAAACAACTCGGGCGTGCAATACCGCAGCAAGCTGGCTGACGCCGGAACATTTCGGGTGATCGGTTACCAGGCTGATCTGCATCCCGCGCCGAAAAATTTTGGCATGCTCTACGGCGAGGGCTTGGGTCGCGGCATTATCGCCAACCGTGGCCAGAAGGTGGTTGTCGGTTCTGATGGCAAAAAGAATGTCACCGGCAAAGCCGGCAACGAAGCCACGCTCACTGGCACTCAGTGGAACATCCTGCGCATCGTCGCCGTTGGCAATCGCCTGATCCACCAGGTCAACGGCGTGACTACATCCGACATCACCGACAACCATCCACAGGCCTTGAGCAAAGGTATCCTGGCCCTGCAACTTCACGCCGGTCCGCCGATGAAGGTCGAGTTCCGCAACCTCCGCCTGCGTCATCTCAAAGGCGCTGAAGCCAAGGCCGTCTTGACAACCGCAGCCGAAAGCGTCGCGCCGGACGCCAAGGCCGTCAATGTCGCTCCGGCATCCGATTCAGAATGGCTCACCGGCAAGCCGGCCGCCCAGTGGATCTGGACCAAGGAAGTCACGTCCAGCCAGAAATTGTGGTTTCGAAAATCATTTCAGCTGCAAGGCAAACCCAAGTCTGCCCGCGTGTATGCGACCTGTGACAATCGCCTCACTTTGAAGATCAATGGCCAGCCCGCCGGCACCGTTCCGGATTGGCAGCGCCCGATCGAGAAGGACATCACCAGCCTCTTGAAGCCCGGCAAGAACGTCATTGCTGCCGAAGGCCAGAACGCTGGTGGCACCGCCGCATTCTTGTTCACGCTTTCCATCAAGACCGCCGACGGAAAAAGCGTGAAGATCGTTTCAGACCGGTCCTGGAAGCTCGCCGAACAGGCTCCTGCGGGTTGGGAAAAACCGGAGTTCGATGATTCCAGTTGGTCGTCCAAGAAAATTGTCGAACGCGGCGAGATTGGCGTGAGCCCGTGGCGAATCCCGAACTACTCTTCCGCTTCGAACCAGGCCGGAACTCCGACCAGTGATCCCCTCGATCCGAAGAACATTTCAACCGCGCCCGGATTTGTCGTCGAACACGTCCACACCAACGACAAGAACACCGAAGGCAGCTGGGTCTCGCTGACCGCCGATCCGCAGGGCCGTTTCTATGCCAGCGATCAGGGCGGCAAAGGCTTGTTCCGGATCACGGTTGGCGCGGATGGCAAAGCGTCGGTTGCAAACGTCCGTGTCAAGGATCCCGAAGGTCGTTCCGAACTCAGTGGCGCGCAGGGCTTGCTGTGGGCCTTCGACAGCCTCTGGTTCCACAAGAGCGGCAGTCATCTCTATCGCCTGACCGACAGCGACGGGGATGACAAACTCGACAAGTCCGAGCAGATTCCCAGCGAACGGGGCGGTGGCGAACACGGCAACCACGGCCTCATCCTCACCGAGGATGGCAAGGGCATTTACCTGGACGGCGGAAACCACGCCAATCTGGCGGAAACCAAATCCTCCTCCGTGCAGACTTGGGCTGAGGATCACCTGCTGCCCCGAATGTGGGATGCCAACGGCCACGCCCGCGGACGACTCGCGCCCGGCGGTTGGGTGACGCGGCTTGATCCAAAAACAAAGACCCAACACCTCGTCTCGATCGGGTACCGCAATCAATACGACATCACCTTGAACCGCTTCGGCGAGATGTTCACCTACGACGCGGACATGGAATGGGACATGGGTTCCCCTTGGTATCGCCCGACCCGGATCAATCACGTGGTCAGCGGTTCTGACTACGGCTGGCGCAGCGGCTCCGGCAAATGGCCAAGCTATTACGAAGACAGCCTGCCGCCCGTCTTGGATATCGGCCCGGGTTCACCCACCGGAGTGGTGGCCGGCAAAGGCACGAAGTATCCCGCAAAGTATCAGGACGCCATCTATGCCCTCGACTGGACCTACGGCACCATCCACGCCATCCACCTGAAACCCACCGGCGCGAGCTACACCGGCGAACGCGAAGACTTCGTCTTCGGCACGCCCCTTCCCGTGACGGACGCCGCCATTGGCAAAGATGGCCTGCTCTATTTCACCATCGGCGGTCGCGGGACCCAGTCCGCCATGTTCCGCGTTCGTTATGTCGGCAACGAATCCACCGCTCCCGCCAGACACATCGATAACGCCAAGGCAGCCGAAGCTCGCAAGCTCCGTCACAAACTCGAGCGTTTCCACGGACGCAAAAACAATTCTGCCATCAAGGAAGCCTGGCCGCATCTCCAGAGCGAGGATCGCTTCATCCGCAACGCCGCCCGGGTCGCCATCGAATCCCAACCGGCCAATCAATGGGCCGAACAGGCCGTGTTGGATTCAGATCCGCAGACCCGAATCACCGGTCTCGTCGCCCTCGCCCGTATGGGCACCGAACGTCACCGCGCCGGCGCGTTGGCCGGACTCCTGGAACTCAATCCCGCCAAACTGACCGAAGGACAATTCCTTGGCCTTCTCCGCGCTTACGCACTGAACTTCATTCGGCTCGGCAAACCGACCGACACCGAACGCGAGCAGATCATCGACGAACTCGACCGCTTCCTTCCTGCCAAGAGCGCGGATCTCAACACCGAACTGATCCGGGTGCTCACCTACCTGCGTTCGCCGAATGTCGTCAGCAAAACCATCCGATTGATCGCCAGCCGCGGCAAACCCGAACTCCCCAACTGGTCCGAACTCGCCGGCCGCAACAAGGGATATGGTGGCAGCGTCATGCGCGTGCTCGACAATCCGCCGCCCATCATTGAACTCAACTGGGCCTTCATCCTGCGCAACGCGAAGACCGGTTGGAACCGGCAACAACGCCGCGCCTACTTCACCTTCCTGAACGAATGCGCGAAAGCCTCCGGCGGCAACAGCTATCCCGGCTTCATGAACAACATCCGCGCGGAAGCGCTCGCCAATTGCACTGACAAGGAACGTACCGCCCTGGCTGACATCACGGGCGAGAACTTCAATCCCGTTCCCGACTTTGCCATCAACCCGCCTCAGGGACCGGGCAAAGAATACACCGTCGCCACCGCGTCTCGTGCCGCCGGCGGCAAAGCGGATTTCGAGAACGGACGTAGCCTCTACTTCGCGATCGGATGCGGCACTTGCCATCGACTCAGCGGACTCGGCGGTGCCATTGGTCCTGACCTGACCAGCATCCCGCACAAATTCGACAAAAACTATCTCATCGAAGCCATCGTCAATCCGAGCAAAGACATCTCCGACCAATACGGCTCTTCCGTCATCACGTTGAAGAATGGACAGAAGCATATCGGCCTCGCGATTGAACAGGACGACGAAATCAAACTCTATCCACCCGACGTCAAGGCCCAGCCCACTGTCTTTGCCCGCAAGAGCATCAAGAGTATCGAACAGTCCCCGATCTCCCAGATGCCCGCCGGCCTCCTCAATTTCCTCAACCCGCAGGAAGTCCGCGACCTCGTCGCCTACCTGATGGCCGGAGGAAATCCCAAGGACCGAAGCTACACGCGGCGATAAGCTGCTTCCGTTTTTGCGAAAGAGGCGCGACCTGAGTCGCGCCTCCAAAATCGGGGCCGGTAGTCTGCGGAAGCGAACCGTTCAGACTGCTTCCACGCGTTTGCGATTTATCATCAGGACGACGAATGCGCCGATGAACAGGAGGGACAGGAGCTTGAAACTGCCGTTTGATCCGGAGGACGGGATATCCGCCTCCAGGTTGATGGACAGGTCGGCGTTCTTGTTCACCTGAAGGGAGCGGGTGAACCCGTAGGCATGCCCGTGCGTCGGGAGGCTTGCGCGGATGGCAGCCGGCGTGACCTTCGCGGCGTTCTGTTGGCGGACGAGGCTTTCGGCGAGGCGCATGAGCGTGGTGTTCACCTCGCCGCTGTTGCCATCGAGCGCCTTCTTCGCCTCTTGTTGCGTGTAGTTGGCCTCCTGATTTTCGGAGAGAATCTTGATGGCATCATTGTCCTTGCCCGCCTTCTGTTCCTCATCCACCACAAGATGCCGGCGATAGTTCAGTCCCACCACGGCCTGCTGCATCTTGAGTTTGTGCAACTGCACACGGGTATCCTCGTTGAAGGCGCTGTCGTGTTGCGAGAGGGTGAAGGCAGATTGGTAGGCACGCCGGGCTTCGGCCTGACGCCCGCTGGCCAGATACTTGTTACCCATCGCCAACAACGACTCGGCTTCCTTCGTCTGTTGCTGATGTTGCTGATTTTCCTGCGCCAGATAGTCTGAGACATCGAATACGACCGGCACCGCCTGACCGTCCTCGTTCAGAATCTGGAGCTTGGTGTCCCAGTCTTTCAGGCGCCAGTTTGGCGGCAGGTACACCGCCCATTGGACATTCTCCAGGGGCAGATCGAACTGCGGTCCCACGAGTGCGAGTTGGGGGTTCTTTTCATTGATGGCGATGTTCGCGGAGTAGAAGAAGTCCACGGTGATCGGTTGCCCCGCTTTGCTGCTCTTCTCCAAGGGCAGCAGAATCTGATCTCCCTCACGCCAAGGCCAGACGCTGGACTGGTTCACAAAGGCATACCAGAAGCGCGCACCGGGCGGCAGCGTGACCTGGAGCGAACGCTTGCTGCCGGGATGCATCGTCAGCTTCACCGAGGTAAGCAACATGCCGGACGCGGAAACGCCGGAGGCGAGTTCCGTCTTGATCACCCGGGCCGGCAGCAGGCTCGCCGCATCGTGTCGAATGATGGAGATCGGCAGGGTGTAGTCTGCCTCCAAGGCGCGAAACACGTGATCGGGTTGTTGTTCGATACCCGGACGCAGGTCCGCCGGAACGGCCTGCCATTCGCTCGCCTGAAGAGTTGCCGGCAGGCGGGGCAAGGTGATCTGCAAACGGCCGGTCGTGCGGAGCGAGAGATAGCCGCGATGGAGATTCACCCGCGTCGGCCGAAATCCGGTGACGTCCACTTGGGCGGCGGCCGGCAACTGATACGCAACCTGGAGTCGGTAGTCACCGATCATCCGGCGATGCAGTTTGATCTCCCATTCATTGGTCTGCCCGAGGCCCGCCGCCACCGGCAGCGCGTCGGCAAGTTGATCACCGGTGAATCGCACGGCTTCCGCGCCGGCCGGAACCTGCACAAAGAGTGACTTCAATCCGGCGTTCTCAATCGTGAACTTCAACGTACCGGCAACCTTGAGCTGACCTTCGCGAATCGTGATGTCCTGCAGCGAGGCGACCTGCACCCACGGATCCACCTTCTCGATATTGAAGGCGAGATCCCAGTCCGCGCGCAACAGGCGGAATACCAATACGCCACGACGGGTGATTCCCGCGCTCTTGGGATCCAGCTGGTTAAGTCCGTCCCGGCTGGAAACGTGGAGACGTATCCCCTGCTCCGGCACCACGACCAATTGCCCCGTCTGCTTTTCCGCCTCGCGGACATTCAGCTCAGGTGCGTTCCAGGGAGATTGGGCACCGATACCGGGTCCCACCAATTGAATCGTAAATTGCGTGCGTCCCAAGGTCTTGGCGTTCAGGTGCAAGGTGATCACGCGGTTGGTTCCACTTTCGGATTCGGTCCAATGGCTGAGCGCCTTGCCACTGAAGGATTCGGGAGCCATGCCGGCCGGCAGCACAAAGCTGAGATTGAACACTCCCGCGCGGCTGATCAGAACATCCAGTTGCGATGAGAGAACGGTCCGGTCTTCACCGAGTGAAAGACTGTTGTTCGCCACCACGCGGATGTCCGACTGCACGGGTGCGGCATCGACGTTTAGCGTGACCGTCGGATCGGAGTAACGGAACGCGCGACGCAGGGTCAAGCCGCTGATCCGGTTCCGCTCGGGCACGATCGTGTTCGGCGGGAAGTCTTCCAGGTTGATCGGCGTCAGCCCCGTGTTCTCGACGTCGGCGATCTGCACTTCGCTGCCCGCCGCGACTCCGACCATACCGATCTGACCATCTGCACCTTCCACCTTCAGAATTCCCAGCGCACGCTTGAACGGCAGCGGCCCGGTGGTGAACTGCGAACTGACCCGCACCATGAACGGCTGGGTATGCGCCGTCGCGAAGGAGAGACGCAGTTTCTTCTCGTCCGGATCAAAGCGCCAATCGGACATCCCGTCGGCCGCCACTTCGGTGATCGTCATGCCCTCCGGCGTATCGAATGCGAGTTCCCGCACCTGACCCTGAACGATTCGGATCTGGGTCTCATGCACCCCTTCAACAATTCCCGCCGCGGGAATGAACAGCTCCTGCAGTTCGGTATAGAAGACCGTTTCCTCGACCGTCACATCGCGGGTAAGCGGCTGCCAGGCGATCCATGAATCCGGCGCCGGGGAAAGGAACATGTCGATTTCGTTCTCACCCACCTTCTTCACGGACACCGCGTTGGGCGTCACGAGGCCGAACTTGGAATCGAGTTTCAGTCGCAGACGATTCACGAGGCCGAAATGCGTCGCCAGATAAAATCCCTGCGCGCCCTGTTGCGACTGGACGGCGACTTCGTAGTCGAACGCGATCGTGTACGTTCCCGCCCTGGTGGCGGTAAGCCGATACGAATCACTACCGCTCCGGGAGGACTGAATAGGATTCCCCATTGCATCGAGCAACGGCGGATTGTGCATCTTGATGGTGGCACCTTCCCCCAGTTTCAACGCTGCGGTCGGATACTTCACCTGCTTCAACACTGCCTGATGATTGAGGAAATTCAGTTGATCACCTTTGGCAGCAGTCCAGATCATCTCTGCGTTCACGCTCACTTTTCCACCGGCAACGGTCGCGGTCTGAATCACTGAATCAACCACTTTGACGATCGGATGGGGGGGAACCTCACGTGCCGCCGCAGGGTTGGAAAACATCCCGCCCAGCAACAGTCCACCCACGAGCAGAGCGGTAGCGCCGGCACCGGCTGAACCTTCCGGTGCAGCCGGGGAATCTGGCGTCTCCTCGGCGGGTGAATCTGGGGTATCCGGTTGGGGCGTCTTCGGTGGCCGGGGCGGCAGATTCCACTGCCGAAGCCCGAGCGGCAACAAGGCGTGCACCAAAGCAAATACA
>JBLFYM010000048.1:0-39743 GCA_047608975.1 Limisphaerales bacterium
ACACCGTTCTGCCCGAAGAGTTTCGCAAAGGCGATCCCTTCAACGTGGCCACGGTTGATCGGCAGATCACGGGTCTCGGAGAATTCGTGGAGGTCGGCAGTCCCATTCTGGCCGCGGTCGGCGGCGGCATGGACCGTGGCCTGATCGCCCTGAAGATCCAACGCGCCATCGGTCGGCAGATCTACCTGATCTCGATCATTTTTGTCAGCGGCATATTCGCCGCCTCCTGGTTTGTGAATCTCGCTGCCAAACCCGTGGGCGAACTGATGAACTACGCCGTCCAGCTGGCGCCTTCCGAGTCCTCTGCGAAACAACCGGTGGCCGGCGAAGAACTTCTCGCGCCCAACGGCGAGATTGGGCAACTCGCCCGACTGTTCCTCTACTTCTCCAAGATTGTGGATCAGGAGAAGGCAAGCGCAGAGACTCCTCCTGACTCACATCCCGATTCCCCAAAGCCCGCTTGATTCCGAGAACGGAAGCTGCCCGCATGCCTTCAACGAGATCAATCCCCCGCTGGGTCGTCGCGCTGAATTGCACGATCCTGCAGATCTGCTTTGGGACTGTCTACGCATGGAGTTTCTTCCAGTCACTCCTCGTGAAGGAGTTGGTCTGGTCGTTCACTGAGACCGCCTGGGCCTTCAGCCTGGCGATCTTTTTCCTCGGGCTCGACTACATTTTCTCGCATCTGCTGAATAAGGACCGCCTCTGACCCGCCAAACCCACGCTGCAATCCACACTGCGCAGATTTGGGATCCCCGTCCCGCGAGTGCTACAAAGCAGCGAGAAAAACTAATCCATGATTCAAACATCCCGTCGTCATTTCCTCCAATCCGCAAGCGCCTTCGCCGTCGGTATCGCCGGTTTGGAAACGTTTACCCAGCGCACCAACGCCCGCAACGTGACCGGATACGGTCCCCTGCAGAAAGATCCGGCGAAGATCCTGGATCTGCCCGCGGGGCTCAGTTACCGGGTCATCTCCACCAGCGGACAGAAGATGGACGATGGCCACACCCTGCCCGGTTCACCCGATGGCATGGCGGCGTTTCCCGGACCAAACGGAAGCACGATCGTTGTCCGCAACCACGAAATCTCTGTCGGAGCAAAACCTGCGACCGGCCCCTTCGGTGAGGCCAATGCGACCCTGAAAAGCATCCCCGCGGCGAGCATCTATGACACCGGTACGCGGGGAGAGCCAAGCTTGGGAGGGACGAGCACCTTTGTCTTCAACACCAAGACACAAAGCATCGAAAAGCAGTTTCTCAGTCTCGCCGGCACCATCCGCAACTGTGCGGGTGGTCCAACCCCTTGGAATTCCTGGATCACCTGCGAGGAGACCGTCCTGACCGCCGGACGAGGATTGGCAAAGGATCACGGGTTCAACTTTGAAGTCCCGGCCACAGCCAATCCCGCGCTCGCAGATCCCGTTCCCCTGAAAGACATGGGCCGTTTCAATCACGAAGCGATCGCTGTGGATCCGAATTCTGGAATTGTCTACGAAACCGAAGACCGCCCCGACAGCCTGATTTACCGCTTCATTCCGAAAGTTCCCGGCAAACTGGTTGAAGGCGGCCGTTTACAGGTCCTACGAATCGCGGATCGTCGCTCATTGGATACCCGGAACTGGACGCAGAACACCATGCGCACGGGTGAACCACGCGCGGTCAAGTGGGTCGACATCAACAACGTGGATTCTGGCTCTGACCTGTTACGCTACCGGGGGTTCAATGATGGGGCTGCCCGTTTCGCCCGCGGCGAAGGCATGTGGTATACGAAGGGCAGTATTTACTTCGCCTGCACCAACGGTGGCCGCACGAAGAACGGACAGATTTTCCGCTATCAAATCAGCCCTGACGAAGGCGGGCCCAAAGAATCTGAAAACCCCGGCGAGCTCGAATTGTTCATCGAACCGAACGACGCCGCGCTGATCGACATGTGCGACAATCTCACGGTCGCACCGTGGGGCGACCTGGTGATCTGCGAAGACGGCAAAGGTGAGCAGAATCTGGCCGGCGTCACCCCCGATGGCGGCGTCTACCGACTCGGACACAATGCCGGGAACGAATCCGAATTTGCCGGCGCCTGCTTTTCGCCAGACGGCACCACGCTCTTCGTCAATATCCAGAAGACAGGGCAAACCTTGGCCATCACGGGCAGTTGGCAGAACCGCCGCGCCTGATTCTGACCAGCGGCAGGCAGTCTCCCGTTGCTGGCCCAACCCAGCCCCAAACATTTATCAGGCCCCCGTGCGGGTCGCTTGACGCGGTTTGGAACGACAGCGATGCTCCGCACATGTCCTTCGTGACACATCTTGAATGCGCCAATTGCGGCAACGAATACGAAGCCGGAAAGCCCCACTCCCTCTGCACATCCTGTCAGCGCCCCCTGCTGGTGCGTTACGATCTCGACGAGGTCAGAAAGCATTTCACCGCCAAGAGCCTTGCGGGCAGACCCCCAACCATCTGGAGATATCTGGAACTTCTCCCCGTCGCCGATACCAACAACATCGTTTCGCTCACCGAAACGATTACCCCCATCCTGCAGGCTCCGGTGCTCGCCAAGCGCTTTGGGATGAAGCACTTGTTGATCAAGGATGAAAGCCGTCTTCCCACCGGCAGCTTCAAGGCCCGGGGAATGGCACTCGCGATTACCATGGCGAAAGAATTTGGCATCACGAAAGTCGCCGCGCCCTCAGCCGGCAATGCCGGCGGGGCCATGGCTTCTTATGCCGCGCGAGCCGGGATGGAATCCTGGGTTTTCATGCCCGCAGACACACCCGTCATCAATCGGCGCGAATGCGCGTTGGCCGGGGCACACACGTTCGAGGTGAACGGACTGATCGACGATTGCGGAAAGATCGTCGCTGCCGGAGAAAAGGAGAAAGGCTGGTTCAATCTTTCAACCTTGAAAGAGCCCTATCGAATTGAAGGGAAGAAAACCATGGGGCTGGAACTCGCCGAACAGTTCGATTGGCAGCTGCCCGACGTAATCCTCTACCCCACCGGAGGTGGCACGGGGTTGATCGGCATGTGGAAGGCCTTCGCCGAGCTGGAAGCGATTGGTCTGCTAAAAGGCAAGAAGCCAAGAATGATTGCCTGCCAAAGCTCGGGTTGCGCGCCGATCGTCAACGCGTTCGAGAGTGGTAACCGCTTTGCCAAGCGAGTTTCAGACGCGGCCACCATCGCGAGCGGTCTCCGGGTTCCGGCCGCGATCGGAGACTTCATGATCATTGATGCCGTGAGAGAGAGTGGCGGTGTCGCCATGTCCGCACCGGAAGAAGACATTCCCAAACTCATGCGGGAAGCCGTGAGTTCGGAGGGCATCGCCATCTGCCCGGAGACTGCGGTATGTCTCGGCGTCCTTGAACGACTTCGAGAATCCGGTCTGGTCGACAGCCGCGACAAGGTTCTGATCTTCAATACCGGGGCCGCACAGAAATACTCCGAGGCCATGGAAACCAACCTGCCAAAAATCGACCTGAACGGACCGGTCGATTGGGACAAGATCTGATCGTGGGCAACTTCACGGAACAGGTCGCCGAACACATCGCCGCCAACAGCCTCTTTTCCCGACGCCAGAAAATCCTCATCGCGGTGTCCGGCGGCGTGGACTCGATGGTCCTGTTAAATCTCCTCCACGAACTCAGCGCGGAGCATTCATGGCAACTGGCCATCGCACACTTCAATCACCAATTACGCGGCCGGGAAAGTGATCGTGACGGGGCGTTCGTTCGCAAAACCGCCGAGCGACTTGGAATGCAGTTCTTCGTTGGCGAAGGCGATGTCGCATCAAACGCAGCAGCCAGTGGCGACTCCATTGAAATGGCAGCCCGTAAATGCCGACACCGGTACCTTGCAAAAACTGCCCAGAGCTGGCGTTGCCGGAAAATCGCGCTGGCCCATCACAACGACGATCAGGTCGAACTATTCTTCCTTCGACTCTTCCGCGGTGCCGGTATTGACGGGCTGACCGGAATGCACCCGACTTCGCCCTCACCCGAAGATTCTCGACTCACCTTGGCCCGTCCACTTCTCGAAGCGACCCGTGAAGACATCGAGAAATATGCTCGCGATCATAAGATCCGATTTCGCGAAGACGCTTCAAATCGCGACCCGAAACACCAACGCAACCAGATCCGACACGAATTGCTGCCCATGCTCCGTCGGGAATTCCAACCCGCGCTTAACTCCGTGGTCAGCCGCACCATGAGCCTGCTCGTGGGCGAGAGTGAACTGGCCGATCACGGAGCCGATCAGTTGGTCGACTCCTCCGCAGAGTTCGATGAGTTCCCGAAGGGATTCCGTCGCCGGCTGATGCGCAACGAACTGATCAGGCTGGGCATCGATCCAAACTTCGAGCTCGTGGAACAACTTCTTGCTCAGGAAGGAGAAATCGTCTCGGCGCCCGGCGGTAGCCGAATCACGCGCAACCGGGAGAAACTCACGACCATCCCGCCGCGGACTGGGTTTGAAGCGTGCGAAGCAATCACGATTACGCCGCGAACGATCTGGCAATCGACGTCCATTGGGGACACAGAGGTCAGCTATCGAGACGTCCGCAAGAAGATTCCCCCTCACACAGAGCACGATGAGACGTTCGATCTGGAGCAAATCGGACCGGAAATCATCCTGCGTAGATGGCAGCCCGGCGATCGATACGTTCCCATTGGCATGAAGAAATCTGTAAAACTACAGGATTGTTTCGTGAACCAGAAGATTCCCAAAGCCGAGCGACATCGTCTTCTGATCGCCACCACCTCAACCGGGGAGATATTTTGGGTGGAACGCCTCCGAATCGGTGAATTGGCGAAAATAGGTCAAAATACGAGCACAATGCTCCAGTGGCGTTCTCGTCGAAGCAGACGATCTGTCTGATTTGAAAGCCACAGCGATGGGTTGCCACTCCCATCGCTCGGTGCTAAGGTATTTGTTTCACATGTCGGAAGATCCGAACAAACCCAAAAGCAACGGCAAGGATCCTGATGAGGAACCGCGCAACGTGTATCGTCCCTGGCTTGTCTGGGTCGCCATTCTCGGTTTTATTCCTCTGCTGATCATGCTCCGGGACGGCTCCGATCAGCGAGCCGAGGACATTACCTATCCCTTTTTCATGAAACTGGTCGAAAACGAGCAGATTGAAAGAGCGACGATCACCTACAATCCCCAATCCCCCGATCTCCACGAAGTCGCCGGAACTTACAACAAGCGCGACAGCGGCGGACGTGCAATCGGTGAGAACGGCAAGGAACTCATCCAACCGTTCCGCCTCAAGATCCCCAGCAATGAGGAGGACGAGAAACGACTTCTCGCCACCGGCAAATTCACAGCCCAGCAGCCCAACACCCTGCTCTGGAGCTTCTTGGCTGGAATCCTGCCTTTCCTCCTGATCGCTCTGTTCATCTATTTCTTCTTCGTCCGCCAAATCAAAATGGCCGGCAAAGGCGCCCTGAGCTTTGGCAAGAGCAAGGCCAAGATGATGTCGAAAGACAAGAACAAGACCACGTTCAAGGATGTTGCCGGGGTAGACGAAGCGCGCGAAGAGGTCGAAGAGCTCGTTGAGTTCCTGAAAGATCCCAAGAAATTCCAAAAGCTGGGGGGCCGTATCCCCAAAGGCGTGCTGATGGTTGGATCTCCGGGCACAGGCAAAACTCTCTTGGCAAAGGCTATCGCCGGTGAGGCCGATGCGGCCTTCTTCACGATCAGTGGTTCCGACTTTGTGGAGATGTTTGTGGGCGTGGGAGCCAGCCGCGTGCGCGACATGTTCGAACAGGCGCGCAAGAGCACGCCCTGCCTGATCTTCATTGATGAGATCGATGCCGTCGGCCGCAGTCGTGGCCACGGTCTTGGTGGCGGGAACGACGAACGTGAGCAGACATTGAATGCGCTACTCGTCGAAATGGACGGTTTCGATTCGCAAGATGGCATCATCATCATCGCCGCCACGAACCGACCGGATGTTTTGGATCCCGCGTTGCTCCGCCCCGGTCGCGTTGAACGGCAGGTCACGGTGTCGCTGCCGGATGTGCGCGGCCGCGAAGCCATCCTCAAGGTCCACGCCAAGAACGTTAAGCTGGCGCCCGACGTTGACCTGGCGATCACCGCTCGCGGAACCCCCGGCTACTCCGGAGCCGAACTCGCAAACCTTCTCAACGAAGCAGCCCTGCTGGCCGCCCGTTCAAACATGAAGTATGTCTCGCAGCCAGAACTGGAAGAGGCACGCGACAAAGTCAGGTGGGGACGCGAACGTCGCACGCTCGCGATGACCGATGAGGACAAGCGCCGCACCGCCTGGCACGAAGCCGGCCATGCGATCCTCAATGTCCTTTTGGACAACATGCATCCCTTGCACAAGGTCACGATCATTCCCCGTGGCCAGTCCTTGGGTTCCACGATGTATCTGCCGAAAGACGATGTCTGGAATCATCAGCGGAAGGAAATGCTGGATTTGATCTGCATGACCATGGGCGGACGAATTGCCGAAGAGATGCATTCCGGAGATGTTTCCACCGGGGCAGCCGGCGATATTCAACAGGCCACCAAGACCGCAAAATCGATGGTCACGCAGTTTGGGATGAGTGACAAAATGGGCATGGTTCACTATGGCGAGAATCAGGAATACGTCTTTCTGGGTCGCGACATGGGCCGCGGCCCTGAATACAGCGAAAACACGGCGCGCGAGATTGATGCGGAGGTCAAACGAATCATCGACGAAGCTTACGGTCAGGCTGAACAGCTTCTGAAAGA
Organism: Limisphaerales bacterium; assembly: GCA_047608975.1. Taxonomy (GTDB): domain Bacteria; phylum Verrucomicrobiota; class Verrucomicrobiia; order Limisphaerales; family JAYPXF01. The sequence goes on from JBLFYM010000048.1 coordinate 6,741, forward strand.
CAATCGCGACAAACTTAAGATCATCGCGGACGCGTTGCTCGAATATGAAACGCTCGAAGGAGCCCAGGTCGAACTGATCGTGAAGACCGGTGAATATCCCGACCCGCCGGTGAACAAATCCGATTCGGGGATGACCGGTGCTGAAGCTGCAACTCCGCTTCCACCCGAGCTTCCGCAGGAAGAACCACCCGAAGTCGGACCTGGACTCGGTGCGCCAGCCCCCGCTCCAGCATAATCTTACAAGTGATGTCACCCTTCCGAGCCTTGCGCTATTCCCGCGCCGACTTGACACCATGATTATTGCCCCATCGCTGCTGGCCTGTGATTTCAGCCGGTTCGCTGACGAGACGAAACGCTTCGATCGTTCCGGAGCCGAGTGGTTGCACCTGGACATTATGGACGGCCATTTCGTTCCTAACATCTCCTTCGGTCCAAAGGTCGTGGAAGACATCCGGCCGCTGACCAAACGATTCTTCGACGTCCACCTGATGTGTTCCAAGCCGGAAATTCTGCTGGAACCGTTCAAGAAGGCGGGAGCGAATCAACTCACCATCCACGCTGAGTTGGGAGATCGGGCCGAGAATCTGATTTGGAAGATCAAATCGATGGGCATGAAAGTTGGCATCGCAATCAATCCCCCTACATCTGTATCCGAGCTCAAACCGTATCTTTCAAAGGTGGATCTGGTTCTCATTATGACTGTGATTCCTGGCTTCGGGGGACAGTCATTCATCGTCGAAACCCTTCCCAAGATTCAGCAGGTCGCCGGTTGGCGGCGAGAACAGGGCTTGGACTTCAAGCTCCAGGTCGACGGCGGAATCAAGTTCGACACCGCCGCCGAATGTGCCCGCGCCGGAGCTGACACCTTCGTCAGCGGCAGCGGCCTTTTCGCACAACGCAATCTCAAAGCGGCCGTTGCCAAGATGAGACGTATCGTGCAGGAGAACGACCCCGCCTTGGCGGATCTGCAGTGCGCAAAACCCAGTCTGCCGACTGTCTGACACCACAACTTCAATAACCATGAGCATCAAGTTTGGAACCGATGGCTGGCGGGCGGTAATCGCCGACACATTCACTTTCGAAAACCTCGAGCGGGTCGCCCAGGCCACCGCCGACTATTGGAAACAAAACAAGGTCAAGGGCACCGAAAAGCACATTGTAGTTGGTTACGACCGCCGTTTTCTTTCGGACAAGTTCGCGGAACGAACTGCTGAGATCCTCGCCGCCAATGGATTCAAGGTCACTCTTTCCGATCGTCCCATTCCGACCCCCGCCGTCTCCTGGTGGGTCAAGGCCGTCAAGGCTGTCGGGGGAGTCATGATCACCGCCAGCCACAATCCGGCGATCTTCAACGGATTTAAACTCAAGGCTCATTACGGTGGCTCCGCCCCTTCCGAACTCTGTCAAGGCGTCGAAGCCCTGCTGGACAAGAGCAAGGTGAAGATCAAGCCGCTCAGCGAAGCCGTGAAATCTGGCGCGCTCAAAATCAAAGACTTTCGGCCACGCTACTACGCCGCACTGAAAAAACTCGTCGATTTTGATCTCATCGCAAAATCGAAAACGAAGTTTGCTCACGACGCCCTATTTGGAGTCGGGGCCGGTTGCTTTGACGATCTGCTTGAAGGCACCACCTGCCGTGCAACCACGCTGAATGGGAATCACGACCCTAATTTCGGAGGCATCAATCCGGAGCCCATCGCCCAGAACTACGGCCGCAGCATGGCCTACCTGCAGAAGCATCCCCACGACATCTGCCTCGTCACCGACGGCGATGCCGACCGGGTGGGAGGAATGGACGGGCGCGGAAATCCGCTGACCACCCATCAGTTGATCTGCCTCCTGCTGCAACACTTCGTCAAAAACCGCAAAGGCAAAGGTCGAATCGTCAAGGCACTGACGACCACGTCGATGGTCGACAAATTTTGCGCCGTCCATGGACTCGACCTGGTCGAAACCGGCGTTGGGTTCAAATACATCGCCGCTGAACAGATCAAGGGCGACGTCCTGTTGGGCTTCGAAGAGAGCGGTGGCATCGGTTTCCCGGGCCACGTACCGGAGCGCGACGGAATCCTCGCCGGGCTCATGCTCCTCGAAATGCTGGCAACCGAGAAAAAGTCGGTAAAGCAGCTTCTTGCCAAGCTCGAAAAGCAGTTTGGACCGCATTGCTACGGCCGAATTGACACCAATTTCCCGCTGGAGAAACGGGCGAAGTTGATGAAATCCTGCGCCCAGAACCCTCCCGCCAAACTCAACGGCAGCCCGGTGAAAGAAGTAAAAACCTTCGACGGCGTAAAATACGTCGCGGAAGACGGATCATGGCTGATGCTTCGCGGCTCAGGCACCGAGCCGATTCTGCGAATCTACGCCGAATCCAACTCCGCCGCGGCCGCTCAAAAACTCCTCAACCTTGGCGTCAAGCAAACGACGAAAGTCTGAGGCACCACCGCCTTGGGAGACACCCGCCTGGCTACGGTTCCTGATCGGCGCTCTGCTTCTCCCTGTCGGTGTCGCTGGTGCCTACACCCTCCAGCACGTCGCTGGAATCGCCGGTGATGCGCTTAAGGTGTGGATCCCCCTGCTCTGCGGCGGTGGCTGCTGGCTGGTCGTCTTCCTCTGTCTCCCACAGTCCACCTGGCTTTATGTCGTGGGTCACGAGTTGACCCATGTGGTTTGGTCCTGGGGCTTTGGCGGAAAACTCAAGAAGTTCAAGGCCTCGTCCAAGGGCGGATACGTCATTATCACCAAGAGCAATTCCCTCATCGCCTTGGCTCCCTACTTTTTCCCTCTCTACGCCATGATCGTCGTCGCGATTTTCGCACCGCTTAATGCTTTCTGGCCGCAGCCACAACTCGTTCCGGTGTTCCATCTCCTACTCGGAACGACCTATGCGTTTCACGTGACCTGGACCTGGGAAGTCATTCGGACCGAGCAGTCAGACATCATCAACCAAGGATACGTTTTCTCTGCTGCGGTGATCGCACTCGGCAACCTTTTCATCTTGGTGTTTGGAATTGCGTTTCTCGCCGGCAAACCAACCGGCATGGAAGTTGCCCAACTGTGGGGAAGCGAAATCGGACGAAGCTTCGTGTGGATCTGGAATCAGATCGCCTCAGTTTCTCGCCTGGCCGGGTAGCGCATGGGTCGCGTGACCATAGAAGACTTCGGCGGCTTCCATCAGTGTTTCAGAAAGCGTCGGGTGCGGATGAATCGTATTCGCGAGATCCTTCGCCGTCGCGCCCATCTCCAAAGCCAAAGTCGCTTCCGCAATCAGTTCGCCGGCACCGGGTCCCGTTATGCCGACACCCAGAATTCGCTCACTCACCGGATCAACAATGAGTTTTGTCAGGCCATCAATGCGATCCATCGTCAGTGAGCGCCCACATGCGCCCCAGGAGAATTTGGCGATCTGATGATCAATCCCCTGCTCTTTCGCATCCGATTCTGTGAGTCCGACCCACGCAAGCTCGGGATCGGTAAACACCACCGCCGGAATGTGAGGCGTGTTTTTCGCGGCATCTGAACCCAGGATTGAACCAACCGCCACGCGTGCTTCACGAACCGCTTTGTGGGCAAGCATCACCCCGCCCGCAACATCTCCGATGGCAAATATGTTATTCGCCTTGGTTCTCTGCCGATCATCAACGCGCACAAAACCGCGCTCATCCAGTTCACAGTTCGCAGCCTCAATATTCAATCCAGCCGTGTTCGGGATGCGCCCAACCGAGACCAGCACTCGCTCGAACGTTTCAACGATTGCCCCAGTGGCGGATTCGATCGAAACCTCAATACCCGCGGACGATGCCTTCAAACCGGAGACTTTCGATTTTAGATGCAGCTTCTTGAAATTTCGTTTGGCGTAGATTGTTACCGGACGAGCCAGATCCGAATCGGCACCGGCAAGAAGAACATCCAGTGCCTCGACGACCGTCACCCCAGTTCCGAGAGCGGCATAGACCGTCCCCAATTCCATGCCGATATAACCGCCGCCGATGATCAAAAGCGTTTTTGGAATCCCGTCCACCTCCAACGCTTCCGTCGAGGTCATCACTCGCGGATCTCCCAGATCAAACAACGCCGGCAAGGCCGGCTTTGATCCCGTGGCGATGATCGCATTCTCAAATTCAATCCGCTGAGTGCCGTCTTCGGTAGCCACCGAAAGCGCTCCATCATCCACAAACGACGCCGCCCCGGTCACAATCTGGACGTTCCGCTTCTTCGCCAACATGGCAATGCCGCTGGCAAGCTTGTTCAAAACGCCTTCCTTCCACTCCTTGAGTTTCGCGGTATCCACGACTGGTTCGGCAAAACTGATTCCACGCTTCGCGGATGCGCGGGCGGCAACGATCTGATGAGTCGCGTTCAACAACGCCTTTGAAGGAATGCACCCGGCATTGAGACAGACGCCGCCCAGACGTTTCGATTGCTCGACAAGCACAACACGCTTACCAGCGTCGGCGGCGGCAAACGCCGCCGCATAACCACCGGGACCGGAGCCAATCACTGCCATATCCGTTTTGATTGTATCCATGGATGCCATCCGCGATTCTTCGCCGCGGCGGCAGGAGATTCATTCAGTTGTCAGCCAAGCTCAATGAAATACCTGTCGCAGAACTTCGCCACGATCCCGCAGAACCTTGCGGCGGATGAATGGTTGCTTGAGCAGGCTGCCGAGCACGGATCGGGAGTGCTTCGAATCTGGTCGCCCAAAGAAACAGCGGTGGTTCTGGGACGCGGAAACTCGCTTCGTGCCGAGGTGAGTGTCGAAGCCTGCGAAGAGGATGGCGTGGACATCCTCCGCAGGACGAGTGGCGGCGGTGCCGTGCTGTTGATGCCGCAGTGTGTGTGTTACTCGATCATCCTCCCCCTGCACGAGCCCGGCAAATCGCTCACCGCCGTCGAGACGAACCAGCACATCCTCTCGACCATCACCAAGATCCTGAACTCTTTGACAACCGACCGAGTCGCGATCGCCGGCGACACTGACCTGGTCATCGGAAATGCGAAGGTCGCCGGCAGCGCCCAACGTCGGAGCCGAGACGGCATTCTATTTCACGGCGTGTTCCTGCTCACCGCCGATGTTCAGACTATCGGCAGATATCTCAAGATGCCGACCCGCCAACCGGATTACCGACAAAACCGCGACCACATCGAATTTCTCCACAACGCACCATGGTCGCGCCGCGAAGTGACGGACGCTTTCCGCGAAGGCTGGTCCGCGAATGAGGCACTTGAGCCCATCGCCCCCGCGAACTTGCAGGCACTCACCGAGCGCCACAGCGATCTCAAGTGGATCGGGACCGTCCCCTGATCCCACTCTTCTTCGGCTTTTCATTTTCAGAGCACATGCCTTAGCGTCGCGACATGTCAGTGACTTCCAACGATTCAGCGAGCCCGCGAAATCCGACCCTCTGGGAAGCGCTGGTTCCCATCGTCGCGCTGATCGGAATACTCGCGGTGAACATCTTCGGGTTCAAAGCCGACTATCAACATATTCCCCTGATTCTCGCCGCCGCAGTCGCAGCCGGCATGGGTTGGCGATTGGGCTATCGCTGGTCGGACATGGAGAACGGCATGGTCGAAAGTATCAACATCGGCATGAAGGCGATCCTCATCCTGCTCGTGGTTGGAATACTCATCGGCACCTGGATCGCAGCGGGCATTGTTCCGCTACTGATTCATTGGGGCCTGCTGATCCTCAACCCGGGTTTCTTTCTCGTCGCCTGTTGCCTCATCTGTGTCGTGGTTTCGCTGGCAACCGGAAGTTCCTGGACCACGGCCGGCACGGTGGGTGTGGCACTGATCGGTGTGGGAACCGCCCTGCAGGTACCACTCCCCATGACGGCGGGCGCAATCATCTCCGGTGCCTACTTCGGCGACAAGATGTCACCGCTTTCAGACACCACCAACCTCGCCCCAGCCGTGGCCGGATCAGAACTCTTCGAACACATCCGCCACATGCTCTACACAACCGTCCCGGCGCTCGTCATCGCGTTGGTGATCTATGGAATCCTAGGTTCGAAAGCAGGAGCGACCGCGTCGTCGGATACGATTGCGGAGTTCAGTTCAGCGCTCGCTGAGCACTACAAACTCAGTCCCGTTCTGATACTTGCCCCGCTTGCCGTGTTCATCATGGTGATCCTCCGTGTCCCCGCACTCCCCGCGTTGTTTACCGGGGCGATGCTGGGCGGACTCTTTGCCATTTTCGTTCAAGGAAGCACCACCGCAGAAATATTCATCGTCTCGATCGACGGATTTGTCGCGGAAACCGGCCACACGGATGTCGACAAACTGCTCTCGCGCGGTGGCATGTTCGGAATGATGCCGACCATTGCGCTCATCTTTTGCGCCCTCGGATTTGGCGGCATCATGGAAAAAACCAAGCAGTTGGGAACGCTTGCCGAAGCCATCATGAGTTTCGCCCGATCGACCGGATCTTTGATCGCATCGACAGTTGCCACCTGCATCGGTGTGAACTGCCTCGCACCGGAGCAATATCTCTCAATCGTGCTTCCCGGCCGGATGTATGGTGCCGCCTACGAGAAGCGCGGCCTGCATCCGAAAAATCTTTCACGCACCCTGGAAGACGCCGGCACGATGACATCGCCGCTCATCCCGTGGAATTCCTGCGGTGCATACATGTTCGGTGCACTGACCGTTTCTCCCCTCGCCTACGCCCCCTACGCGTTCGTAAACCTGCTCTCACCGGTGATCGCAATCGCTCTTGGCTACGCCGGATGGGGGATCGCCAAGACCGTGATCGCACCCACCTCCGAGGCACCAAGTGAGCAAGCGCTCTGAGCCGGTCAGGATGACTTCTCAATCCCTTCCATCTGTTCCTTCACACCATTGAAATTCCCTTCTTCGCAACAGGTCACAAATCCTTCGGCCACAGATTTTAGCTCGCGCCATTGCTTGCGAATCAGCTTGGCTTCCTCGGGAGAGATATGACTGTCCGCGGCGGCTTGGGCGATTACCGAGAGCAGATTGGCAAAGTCCTGAAGAATCTGATTGGTGGCGGGCATCAGCGTATGAGGATGAGGCCACTGCGCCTTCGGGTTTCGGATGAAGAAGCCGCCGGATTTCTCGCACAGCCAGTCGATGATTCGCGGATCGCCAGTCCCCTCGATAATCTTCTCGACCCGATCTAGTGGGTTCGTTGCTCCGCTCCCGGTTTCTGTTACCGGCTCTGACCATTTGTAGATCATCGACAGCGACAAACCGGTCACGTCGGCAATCTGCTTCGGGCTGGAACCCTTGAACACTTCGCGCAAAACCTCATGTGATTCCACGCTCGCAGAATGTGACTGACGCCCCCCGATTGCAAGGCGCATCCTTGCAACAAACTGCTGAATTCGTCGCCGTGACTCACGCGGCCAGCCCCTAAAACAATATTGCCCAGAAACCCGTGCTTCAGGCACAGTCCCGCACCTATGGAAAATGTAGTGAGCGGACCAGTCTACGTGGTGCAGGACAACATCGATACGGATCAGATCATTCCGGCGGAGTTCCTGAACCTCATTCCGACGATCCCCGAGGAATACGAAAAACTCGGCAGCTTCGCGCTGTGGGGCCTGCCCAACTCACTGTACGAAACCCGTTACGTCGAAGAAGGCCAGATCGACAGCAAGTATCCGATCATCTTGGCCGGACGCAACTTCGGCTGTGGAAGTTCCCGTGAGCATGCCCCGATCGCCCTCGGGTCCGCAGACTGCAAAATCGTCCTCGCTGAAGGGTTCGCCCGGATCTTCTTTCGCAATTGCGTGGCGACCGGTGAAGTGTATCCCTGCGAAATCACCGAGCGGCTGTGTGAGCGAGTCAAGACCGGTGATGAGATCAGCATAGATCTTGAGAAAGCCGTGATCACCCTCAAATCGACCGGTGAAGAACTTTCCTTCAAACCGCTCGGTGATGTAAAACCGGTGGTAGATGCTGGCGGCATCTTCAACTACGCGCGGGCAACTGGCATGATCAAGACTGAAGCTCAGGACTGAAGCCTGAAACCTTTGGACGCGATCCTTCAAAAACTCGGTTAAATTTCAGGAATAATCGTTGCAATCAATCCATTCATCGGTAAATTCCGGCGCTCGTTAGTCCGATGGTGTAATGGTAGCACAGGGCTCTTTGACAGCTCTAGTCATGGTTCAAATCCGTGTCGGACTGCTCCCCCTTTACACACCCCGTCTTCCGGCTCGAATAGCAGAGCCCACAATCCCAACCAGGCACCGGAAATGACCAGGACCAACGAGACCGTGATGGCGCTGCCGCCGACCGGTTTTGGTGCTCCCCAGATCAGGAAACCACCCAGCAACACCAAGGCCACATCGCCCAAGAATAATCCCAGTCGCATCATTACGCTGCCGGTCAAGGGTGCGGGAAATCTGGCAGCGGCTTGCCGCTGGGGCCGGTCGATTTCGACCGGCGGTTGAGACGGACGTTCCGCGGTTAGGCCGACTGGTTGTCCTGAACTGACCGGAGACAAATGCGGGGCCAGCGACGGAACTGCCTCTGCCTGTCGAATCGTCTCCCGAAACTCCTGCTGAACCCGCCGCGGCGCCCGGGCGTTGGCGTTTTTTTTAAAGTCTGCGAAATCAAGAGGTTCAATGGCTCGGGGTTTGCGGCGGGGCCGATACGCGGGAGTTCTACTGGGAAGCAGGATACGGGTATCTGACGTGTCTGGTCCGACCTTGAGGCGCGCCGGCGTATCGGTGGGCTGCCTCTGCCCGGAGCTTTCGATGCGGGTACCTTTCAGGAGAGAGGCGAATCCGGGAATGACCCGTGTGCGCTTCGCTTGAAATGCCGACAGCATTTCAGCCGACGATTTATCAACGTCTCTGCCGGACATCAGCTTGCCCAATCCACGTCCCATTACGGGCTTATCCACAGCGAAAGACTGCGAATATTAGGCGGTCCGGGCAACAAAAAGTTCATTGCCGTCCGTCGCCCGTCCAGTTCTTCCATTGCTGACGAACAAATCGGAATCGCAAAAAAAACGACGCCGCGAAAAGCGGCGTCGTTCAGAATAGCGATTGGTCGTGGCTGGATCAGGCGGTCATTTCTTTGACCTTGGCCAGATTCTCGGCGACCTGGTCCCAGTTCACCACGCTCCAGAATGCCTTGAGGTAGTCTGGACGACGGTTCTGATAATTCAGGTAATAGGCGTGTTCCCAGACATCACAGCCCAACAACGGAAATCCGCTTTTATCCATCAGCGGGTTGTCCTGATTCGCGGTGGAGGTCACGGCGAACTTCCCGTCGTTGTCGACGATCAGCCATGCCCAGCCACTGCCAAAGCGTGTAGCGCCAGCGGCTTCGAATTTTGCCTGAAAATCAGCGAAGCTGCCGAATGCGGCATTGATCCCGTCGGCGACTTCACCGCTCGGTTCACCGCCTTGGCCCGGTCCCATCACCTTCCAGAAAAATTTATGATTCCAGTGACCGCCGCCGTTGTTACGGACCGCGCCGCGGATTCCTTCCGGAACTGAATCAATATTGGCCACCAATTCGCAGATGGATTTCTCAGCAAGTTCAGCATGCCCTTCCAAAGCTGCGTTCAGCTTGGCGATATAGGCGGCGTGGTGTTTGCCATGGTGAATCTCCATCGTCTTGGAGTCGATGTGAGGTTCCAGAGCGTCGTGAGCGTAGGGCAATTCGGGTAATTCGTGAGCCATGTCGTGTTCTTTCTGTTTATCTTTTATGTTCGAAGCAACCATCATAGCTGAGCGCGTCGGAGGGGACAAGGGGCTGATGACTAAAACTATTGTGCCCGTAACGACCCTGCTGAACCCGGCAAAGAGGAGCGCGAGGCTCGTCACATTTCGTGTATTCGCTCTCCGGTACGCTTTTTCCGAGGCCTGAGCAATCCCTTCAAAATCACCCCGCAGCCCAAGCTCATCACCAGCCAAAACAGCAAGGGGGGGCATCCAATATTCCCCCAGTGGCGACATTTACGCCCAGCACGGATGCGATCGCAGTTATCGGAAAGAAGATGGCGGCCAGAAGGTTTAGCCGATGCGCAGCAAGTGACAGTTACTCGCTCTTGTCGGCCTGTTCCTCGGAGCGTCGCGCGATATCGAATTCCAACGCATTCTTTGATTCGAGCCACAGCAATTCTGCCTGCTGCTCCACCATTTCGGCCTCGTCCCGGAACGTGATGAGGTCGTGATCGTTGCCGGTCACCTTGCGCTTGCTTTGCAGGGCTTTGGTCATGTTCTTCGCCGCTCGCAGGATCGGTGCCATGGCACTGATAATCTCGAAACGCCCCGCCGCATCACGGGTATTGTCCAGCAACTGGTCAATATCTTCAGCGCGATCCAGATACACCCGGAGGTGGGATTCGAGCGTGGCCAAGCCGTTTCCATGGGCGGTCGTCAGCCATTTACCGTTCGGGTTCTTCCAGAAGAGAACCCCATTGGGCGCGTTCTCTTCAGGGTCGGGAGCCTCGTGCAATACCAGCAATAGGTGACCCTCATGCTACATCGCCCTTTGACGTCCGGCCTTTTCACCAAACCGGTTCTTGATTGCGTCAGGAAGGTCCCAGGTTGCAGGGACGACGACGGTCTTTTTCATAGTTGATCTCCGGTCGCTGTTCATTCGGAGCGGTCCGAATGCACTCCTCGCATTCTGGAACCAGTTCCGACAAAACAATTTCCGGCGCGATCTTAACGAAGGGGTGCGATAAATATCATCGCCCCACCGCGTTGTTGTCGTGCCGTAATCTTCAACCCGCCGTAATGGAGGTGCATCTCGTTCACCGGCAGGCCCGCGTCGGCAGCAGATGCGAATGACTCCAATATCGCCGCTCCCATATCCGTGACCACACTCTTCGGAAAAGACACGGGCAACGTTGAAGTCAGCACGCTCCCGTTCGCATCGACAGTAAAACTGCCGGACGGCAGGCGATCAATCTTAGCAGCCTCCCGCTTCTTCCTGCGACCGCCAAACCAGTTGCTCAGGAGGCCCATTGCACCTCCACTTTCCGCGTGAGTTCCAGTACCGCAGCGGGTTTGAGTTTGGGATCGGTTCCGAGGCAGAGGATTCGGTCTTGGCTGAAGGCCAATGAAGCATTTCGTTGACTGCTCGACACCACGACGTGTTCGAGTCGGCCTGCACCAAGCAGTTCGCCCATATTGGAAAAACGGGCGGTGGTTTCCCTGCCCCATTTGGCTACCAGTTCCGGATCTTCGCAGGCAAAATGCTCCACCTGCCTTTTCTTGCTGGTATGTGTCTCCAGCGCGAATTCAACTCCCGGATACTTGACCAAGCGAGCCATGGCTGAGCCTTCCGCCGAACTTACACCACCCGAACCCGCAACTTCACCGGCCTGGATCTCATCAAGCGATTGCGCTGAATCCAACAACAGACCCTGAACCGAATTCAATATCCTGCGCTGCCGGTTCCTGTCCCCCGGCAGCGTTTCGAAAGTGCCCGATCGCCAACTCATGATTTGCTTGAACGCTTCTTCTCCCGTCGTCTCCCCCACCTCGGAATCCACTAGATCACCGTTCAACAGCCAGATACAGCCGATCAGCGGGCCGTTGGTGATCTTCAGCACAAGCGAGCTTTGGGACATGCTCTCCATCTGGACGATGTCCGCCAGGCTCTTGCTCTGAACGCCGCGAAAGCCACCGGTCGCTTCCTCGCGATGCAAAAGGGATTCGACGCAGTCCACGAAGAGTTTGATCTCTGACGGCGTGCGCGGCTTCTCAATGTAAAGATCGATCCCAATGGCATAGGCACGGCTGCGAAAATCCTCCTCAGCCATGCCGGTCATTACGATCGTGCGCAGATTTGGAAAGCGTTTCTTCACGATGGACAACACTTGGAACCCGTCCATGTTGGGCATCTGCAGATCCGTCACCAGCAGCGAGTAGGGTTGCGATTTGAGCATCGCAATAGCGTGTGTCCCCGAGGATGCGCTGTTGATTTCCGGATTCGAATGCATGGTTTCCAGCAGTTCTGTGCACAACTCACGAAAATCCGGATCGTCATCCAAAACAAGTATCTTATGGACCTCTGCCATGGGCGCGAAATAGTGCCGTTTTTCATTGCCACTTCAAGTGATTTAGGCGAAAAAAAGCCTTACTTGACGCACCTGCAGTTCACTTCGAATTCCGCAGCCAAATCACGAATTTGACCGGATGCTGAACTCCCTAAAAAATCTTTTTAAGAGCGCCGACCAGCCGACGGCATCCACCACTTCGACTGAAGACACGGCCCCGTCCGCCCCCCCTGCTCCCGACGACGAGGATCTGGGCACGGTTTCCGTCACGCTTGCAAAGATCATCGAGAAACTCCCTCCAAATCTCCTTACTCGCGTGGACAAGATGCCTGATCCTGAAACCAAGGCACAGTTCCTGGCGTCCGGCATCCTCCCCCAACTGGCCAAGGGCTCGATCAAAGTGACCTTCGCCGAACTCGGTGCCGCCGCGCCCGAATACTTCAGCGGTGTTTCCGAACATGCAGCAGAGATCATCGAACTGCCACTCGGAGAGATACTTCCTCAACTTGATCCCGCGATGTTGAAGCGGAAGGCCCCCAAGAAAACTGCGCCCGTCGTCGCTCCCCACGATTTTTTTGGCGGCATCAAACCAATTACAACCAATCCCGCTGCCGAGACTGCCACCTCTGCCTCCCGAGCGCCCTCGGCAACCGTCTCGTCTGCATTCTCTCCGGTCGTCCCGACGCAGCCCACCGAGCCGGCTGTGAAGAAGGCCGAGGAGCCCGCCGCAACAAATCGCTCCGGCGAATGGATGGCTGACCTCTCGCTTCCGGTGATCGTGGCCGGCCTCCCCCCGGCGCTCCGCGCGTTGGTGCAGAACGAACCCGGACCGGAGACCACCGCAAGTTTTCCAATCCAACAACTGGTCCGCCAGCTGGCACAGGGCAAGATCCACGTCCCCTTTGGCGAACTGATCGCGGCTTCATCAGCCGGAATCTTTTCTGACATCGGCGGCCATGAAGAGGACGACGTAATGCTGCCTTTGGCGGAAGTTTTGGCCAAAGCTGGCCCGGGAGCGCTGAAACGGAAGCAGCCGACGAAGAAATTGACCGGAGTAGAAGGACGAGATTTCTTTGGTGGCGCAGGCAAAACAGTCGCACCCTCCACTCCGGCCCCGAGCCCGGAACCAGATGCATCGCCTGCCCGGCAGCCAACCCCTGTTTTTCAACCGGGGCCAGGACCGGCTGCCGCTCCGCTCGAACCAGTCCCCGTAAGCAAGAGCAACGAGGCGGAACCAGAATTCGTTGAAATCCCATTGCAAAAGGTGATGGTAAAATTTCCCGATGAGCTAAAATTAGAGATTTCCGGATTCGCTGAGAAATCGGTGGTCGTCTTTCCGTGCGAGCGTCTGGGACACGCGTTGAAGACGGGCAAGGTCTATTTCACCTGGCAGGAGATCAAGAGCTGGCTACGACCAACAGTGAGTTTCGGAGCCAACTCCTGGGATTCGTCCAAGGTGGACATCCCCCTGCGCGCGATTGTCGGCCCGTTCATGGCAGCCATGCGCGGGAGCGGGGCTGCCACATCGTCAACCGCCAAGACTCAGAGTGCGCCAGCGGCTCAATCAACCCCGGCGAAAAGCGAATCCGAACCCGGCGCAGCAGCAGGCCACTCCGTCGTTTTTTTCACCCCACAGCTGCCACCTGCCCCGGCGTGGAACCCGCCACCGGCTCCAGACTCACCCACAGCCGAGGCCCCCAGCGAAACGACCTCGCCAGACCAATACGCACCGCCTCCGAAGATTCACCTCGGTGAGCTTCTGGGTAATCCCGAGAAAACGGAATGGACTCCGGTTGAAATTGTCCAACGCGTGGCCGGGCTGCCCTCGATCTCAGGCGCCTTCATCTCGCTGGCGGAAGGCCAGGTCGTGGCGTTCGAAATGCCGTCCGTGATAGAGGCCGATGTGGTCGCCCTCCGCATACCGAAACTGTTTAATCAGGCGTCGGAGCTTGTCTCCGAGATGCAGTTGGAACCCATGAACCACATTGCGTTCTCATCCGGCGCCGCACCGTGGCTGGTCTTCAAGCTGGGAAACATTTTCTTTACTGTCCAAGGTCGTGCAGGTGATGTTCTCCCGCTCGCCCGCCTCCAATCCATCGCTCTCGAAATTGGGCGGCAGCGCAAATAACCACAGCCATGGCCATCATTAATCAGGCAACCAAGGAGATGCAGGTCAAGATCGTGTATTATGGTCCGGCCAAGTCAGGGAAGACCACGAACCTTGAGTCTATTTTCGGGAATATCCAGACGGAGAATCCGCAGAACAAATCGAAGATCGTATCTCTCGCGACCAGTTCTGACCGGACCCTGTTTTTCGACTTCTTTCCGCTGGAGACCGTCACGGTAAAGGGATACCGCACAAAATTTCAGCTCTACACGGTTCCCGGTCAGGTGATCTATAACACCACCCGACAGCTGGTGTTGAGGGGGGTGGACGGCATCGTGTTTGTCGCTGATTCGCAGTATGAGAAAATGGAGGAAAACGTGGCGAGCTTCAAAAATCTCGAAGAGAACCTGAAGATGCTGAAGCTCGATCTCAACGAGATACCGCACGTCCTGCAGTTCAACAAACGCGACATGCCCAATCCGGCACCGCGCGAGTATTTGGATTTCCTTCTCAACAACCGCGAAGTCCAGGTCCCCTCATTCGAGGCCACCGCCCCGACCTGTGGGGGCGTATTTGAAACTCTGAACTCCATCACCGGCCTCCTGCTGCACAAGTATCTTCAGGGGGCATGAGCGTTTCATGTCTGATCTGCCGCTTCTAAACCTAAACGACCACGATACCGGCGAATACCGGCGAATCGTCGCCGAGTTTCTGCTGCGCAGCAACGCCCTCCGAGGTCTTTTCCTGGAACGCGCGGGCTACGTTCTCGTGGAGGCTGGGACAGCACCCGAACTCGACGCTCAGGAGTTTTCCGCGCTGGCTTCGAACGCTTTCAATGCGATAGACCGCCTTGCATCCTGCCTCGATGAGAGCGATTTTAAAGTTCTGCATCAGCGTGGAGGACGCCATCAGACGTTAATGTTCCGAGTCGGACACAACTGCATGTTGGTGGCAATTTGTGCGGCTGATCTGAGCACTGAAGCCATTGAGGCAGCCGCATGGCCCGCCATCGATCAACTTGAACAACAGCTTCAGATCGCCAGTGATCGACTACCCGACGTAAGAATAGATCTCGCGTCGCACGCCCCCAACAGCGTCGAAACGATCTTCTTCAAGCGCAAACTGCCAGTGGACGAATAACCCTATTTAAAGGGTATTTCCTAATATTTAACGGTACCTTGGTTTGACATCTCCGGGTATCTCATCAGTATGGTTGGCCGTTGTCGAGGCGCGGCAGTGTGCCTGACGACTTCGAAATACATTTCATGAGCGATAATTACATTTTCTCCTCCGAATCCGTCGGCGAAGGCCATCCAGACAAAGTCAGCGACACCATCTCCGACGCCGTGCTCGATGCCTGCCTGGCTATCGACCCCAAGAGCCGGGTCGCCTGCGAAACATTCGTCAAAAGCAACCTGGCCATCGTCGGTGGCGAGGTGACCATCCCGAAGATCGGCCAGAAGTCGATTGGCGAAGTCATCAACATTGAAAAAACCATTCGTGACGCCGTCCGTGGCATTGGCTACGTGAACGACGACGATATCTTTCACGCGGACAAGATCTTTGTCCAAAACCTCCTTACCACCCAGAGCCCCGATATCGCTCAGGGCGTGGATGCCAAGAGGGCCAAAGGCAAGAAGACCGGAGAACAAGGTGCGGGGGATCAGGGAATCATGTTCGGCTACGCTTGTGACGAAACTCCCGAATTGATGCCCGCTCCCATCATGTTCGCCCACCGACTCGGCCGCGAACTGACCCGCATTCGCAAGGAAGGCAAACTCGCCAAGTGGCTTCGCCCCGACGCCAAGAGCCAAGTCTCCGTGGAATACGTGAACGGCAAACCCACCCGTATCGTGAACGTCGTGATCTCCACGCAACACGCCGCCGGAGTAGATCACGCCACGATCGAAAAATTCTGCATCAACAAGGTCATCAAGAAAGTCCTCCCTGTCACCATGCTCAAGGGCACTGAGTTCCTGATCAACCCGACCGGCAATTTTGTGGTTGGTGGCCCGCAGGGCGACTCCGGACTCACCGGCCGCAAGATCATCGTCGACACTTACGGCGGCATGGGCCGCCACGGTGGCGGTGCCTTCTCCGGCAAAGATCCCTCGAAGGTGGACCGAAGTGCCGCATACCTCGCGCGCTGGGTTGCCAAGAATGTCGTCGCCTCGGGACTCGCAACGAAATGCGAAATCCAATTTGCCTACGCGATTGGTCACCCGCTCCCGGTCAGTGTCCACATTGACACCTTCGGCACCGGCGCGATCAGTGATGACAAGATTCTCAAGGCAGTATTGAAAGTGTTCAGTTTCAAACCGGCCGACATCGTCTCCCAGCTCAAACTCCTGCGTCCGATCTATTCCAAGACCACCAACTATGGTCACTTCGGCAAGGATGATCCAGATATCACCTGGGAAAAAACCAACAAAACCGCCGCGCTCAAGAAAGCCGCCAAGTAACTTCACAAAAATAAACTACATGTCAGAACCTGATTACAAAGTTAAGGATATCAATCTCGCCGAGTGGGGCCGCAAAGAGCTCGACGTCGCCCAATTCGAAATGCCTGGCCTGATGGCCACGCGCGAAAAGTACGGCAAGGACAAGCCCCTAGACGGTGTGCGCATCACCGGTTCGCTCCACATGACCATCCAGACCGCCGCGCTCATTGAGACGCTCGGCGAACTCGGTGCGTCCGTGCGTTGGGCGAGCTGCAACATCTTCTCCACCCAAGACCACGCTGCTGCGGCAATCGCCAAAGCTGGCTACCCCGTCTTTGCATGGAAGGGTGAGTCCCTGGAAGAATACTGGTGGTGCACCTATAAGGCGCTCAGCCATCCGGATGGCAAAGGCCCCGAACTCATCGTTGATGACGGCGGCGACGCCACCCTGCTCATCCACAAAGGTTACGAGCTGGAAAATGGCAGCGACTGGGTCAATTCCGAAGCCGGCAGCGAAGAAGAACAGGTCATCAAGGAACTGCTCAAAAACGTTCACAAGGAAAACCCCACCCGCTGGCACGACATCGTTGCCGACTGGAAAGGTGTTTCCGAAGAAACCACGACCGGTGTTCACCGCCTCTACAAGATGCAGGAGGAAGGTTCACTTCTCGTGCCGTGTGTGAACGTCAACGACTCGGTCACGAAATCCAAGTTCGACAATCTCTACGGCTGCCGCGAATCACTCGCCGACGGCATCAAACGTGCCTCCGACGTCATGATCGCCGGCAAAGTGTCCGTCGTCATTGGCTACGGTGATGTGGGCAAAGGTTGCGCCCAGTCCCTCAAAGGATTTGGCTCACGTGTCATCGTCACGGAAATTGATCCCATCAACGCGCTTCAGGCCGCAATGGAAGGCTTCGAAGTGACCACCGTTGAAGACACGCTCGGTGAAGGTGACATCTATGTGACCACCACCGGCAACAAGGATGTCATCACGCTCGAGCACATGCTCGCGATGAAGGATCAGGCAATCGTCTGCAACATCGGACACTTCGACAATGAGATCCAAGTGACCCAGCTGAATGATCACGCAGGCGTGACCAAGGACGAAATCAAGCCGCAATACGATCGCTACAAACTGCCGAACGGCAACGAGATCTACATGCTGGCTGAAGGCCGTCTCGTCAACCTCGGCTGCGCCACCGGCCATCCGAGCTTCGTGATGTCCAATTCCTTCACCAATCAGGCCTTGGCCCAGATTGATCTGTGGGTAAAACGGGAAACCAACAAACCCGGCGTTTACGTGCTTCCCAAGCAGCTCGATGAAGAAGTCGCCCGCCTCCACCTTGAGAAGATCGGCGTCAAGCTGACCACGCTCACCAAGGAACAGGCCGACTACATCAGCGTTCCGGTCGACGGACCTTACAAGGCCGATCACTACCGCTACTAGGCGAAGAAATTCTGACCTCCAAAGGCAGCCCTCCGGGGCTGCCTTTTTTATTGTATCAGGGTGACTCCGCAGCAGCCGACGTGAGGTTGTCAGATCACACAAACTTCCCAGGATTCAGAATGCCCTTCAGATCGAGTGCGTTCTTGATCCGGGCATGAAGATCGCGGACTTCCGGACTCGCCGCGAGTTCCCACCAGGGCTTCTTCGCGAGACCGATTCCGTGCTCGCCGGTCACCACCCCGCCCCATTTGATGACTTGGGCAAAGAGTTCATCCAGACAGGCGTCACTTCGTTCGCGCACGCCCGGCTGATCAAAGTCCACCATCACGTTCACATGGATGTTGCCATCACCCGCGTGCCCAAAACAGGCGACCGCCAATCCGTGACGACGTTGCAATCGACTGGCAAACGCGAAGAGCTTCTCGAGTGAGCCACGCGGGACGGTGACGTCCTCATTCAGCTTGGTGAGGCCGGTGTCCCGCAGACTGTACGAAAACTCGCGACGCAGCTGCCAGATGGCCTCACATGCCTGTTCACCCTGCGCGCGATTCACAAAACGAACGTCGTCTGTGCAAATCAGCTTTTCGATCTGACGCAATTCGCCCCGGACAGATTTTTCCTGGCCGTCAAGTTCCACAATCAGGTGCGCATCACAGCCTGAGAAGAGATCGCTTTTCGTCCGCTTCTCAGCAGCGCGGAGTGTGAAGGCATCCGCGATTTCGAGCGCACTTGGCAGGAAACCGGCCTGGAAGATTTTCTCAATCGCCTGGATGGCCGAGCGTGTCTCAGCGAAGCCAACGCTCAGAGCAGCGCGATACGGCGGCAGCGGCAAGAGCTTCAGCGTGATCTCCGTAACCACTCCGAGTAGACCCTCTGAGCCGACAAAGATCCGATGCAAATCAAATCCCGTCTTGTTCTTGTGAGTCCTACTGCCAGTCCGGACGATCGTTCCATCGGCAAGCACAACTTCCAATCCGAGCACATAGTCCCGGGTGACGCCGTATTTCAGGCAGCGCGGGCCGCCTGCATTCGTCGCGACGTTTCCACCCAGACTGCAGTCAGCCCGACTTGCCGGATCCGGAGGGTAGTAGAGATTCTTCGCGACCGCCGCTGCCTGTAGATCGGCGGTGATCACCCCCGGCTGAACGACAGCCACAAAGTCACGAGCGTTCAATTCCTTCACCCGCTTCATTCGCGCCACGGATAACGCAATCCCACCTTTCACCGGAACACAGCCGCCCACGTATCCGTAGCCAGCCCCTCGCGGTGTCACTGGAATTCGATGGCGATGCGCAAACGCCAGAATCAGCGAAACCGATTGGGCCGTGCGCGGCAGCGCGACCGCGTCTGGCATCGCTGTCGCAAACCATTTGTCCCCGGAATGCGCTTTGGCGGTCGGGGTGTCGAGACGAAGTTCGCCTTTAGGAAGCTGGGCCTGAAGCTCTTGTAAGAGCTTGGTTCTTTTTGCGGTCATTCCGGCAATTTGTCAGCCCCGATGACTTCGAGTGCGTCGTCTTTTCGCGATTCGGCGACCTGCACACGCACGCCCAACACGGCGAGCGGCGATGATTCTTCCGGGACAAATGCGGGAATGCCCGCCCCTTCAAGCCGGCATTTGATCAGTTCCGCATCGGCGAGATTACGGGTCTTGTAAACAGTTACGAAATCCATGGTTCAGTTCTTCTTTATGCCGGCAAATATCATCGTGCCGGTTGAGTTCTGTAGCAGGCTAAGCACCTCGACGTTGACTTCGTCGCCGACCCGTTCCCGGCCGCCGTTAACAACGATCATGGTGCCGTCGTTGAGGTAGCCGATCCCCTGATCCTTGTCCTTGCCCTGTCGGGCGATACGCAGGCGCAATCGTTCGCCCGGGAGAATCACCGGCTTCAATGCGTTTGCCAGTTCGTTGACGTTGATGTGACGGACTCGCTGCAATTCGGCGATCTTTCCGAGGTTGTAGTCGTTGGTGTAGAGCGTGGCACCAAGCAGCCTGGCGAGGTGCACCAGCTTTTCGTCTGCGGTGTCCGCCACCACGTCCTGTTCGTAGATCTTTACTTCGTTGTTAGGGTTCTTCTGAATCCGGCTTAACATGTCCAGTCCGCGCCGCCCGCGTTCGCGTTTTACCGCATCCGCCGAGTCAGCAACCAGTTGAATTTCTTGAAGCACAAACTCGGGCACAATCACGATTCCTTCCACAAAACGGGCATCGATCAGATCAGCGATACGGCCATCAATCACCACGCTCGTATCCAGAACAATCAGGTCCTCGCTCTTATCCTGAGGGGCAAAGCGCACGTAGGGAATGATCAGACAAAAATCGTCCTTGTTGCTTCGCATCGCCAGTACCATGCCAATGTAACTGAACCCGATGAACAGGCTCAGGCGGATCAGCCAGCGCACGGGATATTCATCGACATAAACAAAGAGCTGCGAGCGGTCGATCATCCAGGCAATGACGGTCCCTAGAACAAGGCCGAAAGTCGCAGCTGAAAACAACCGCAAGGAAAGGCCTTTCAACATCTCGTCCAAGGCGATCAACAGACTCCCGAAACCGAATCCGATAATGATGCCAAAAACACTCGGTGGTGCATCCAACGACGGATGATGGATCAGATCCGGCTGCACCTGACTGACCGCATAACCAGCCAGGATGCAGAGAAAGAGGAAAAGTCCGCGTATCGCAATGAGTGCCATTTCAGTCCATCCGCTCCCGTCCAACGGCAGCTTGGAGAAAGCCTAGACCCAACCCGGACGAGCGGCAACCAATTGGTTGGCAATGGTTTGCGTAGACTCGCGATACCGAAACTGACAGCCATCCAATCCCCAATTACACTCTCCGCATGAGTACGAAGAATACTCCCCATAGCTTTCGCAGCTTGCTGCAGCGTCCGGGAATCATTCCAACCCTGGGCATCCACGATGCGTTCACGGCACTGATTGCCGAACAGGCCGGAATCGAGACGCTGTTCCTCGGTGGATTCGGCAACAGTGCATCGATGCTGGGACTGCCTGACCTGAATCTGATCACCCAGACCGAAATGGCCGACGCCACCCGAAGAATTGCAGCACGCCTAACCATCCCCTTGATCGCCGATGGTGATACCGGACACGGCGATCTGCATCAGGTCCAGCGTACGGTCGAACTGTTCGAATCAGCCGGTGCCGCCGGCATCCTGTTGGAAGACCAGGTCGCGCCCAAACGCTGTGGGCATTTTGATAACAAGCAGGTGATTCCGACCGGAGAAATGATTTTGAAGATCAAGGCCGCAGTCGCCGCGCGCACCAATCCGGATTTCGCGATCTTCGCCCGGACGGATGCACGGCAGATGAACGGTCTCGCCGATGCGATTGACCGGGTCAATCGCTGCTGCGATGTGGGAGCCGACGTCGCGTTCGTCGAAGCCCCCCAATCAGTGGATGAACTGGAAAAGGTAGCACGCGAGGTGGACCACCCGTTATTTGCGAACATGCTTTCGGGTGGTGCCACTCCCATTCTCACGGTCAGTGAACTGGGGCAGATCGGCTACAAGATCGCCGTCGCTCCCATCGAATCACTGCTTGTCTGCGCCAGCGCCATGCGCAAACTTTGCGACACTTGGAAAACTGAAGGACGGGTCGATCATCTGATCAAGGATGCGATTGGCTTTGGCGAAATGAAGAAACTGCTCGGCGTCGAGCAGTTCCTGAATCTGCGGGATGAACTGGACGCTTGAGCGCCTTATTCGCCACACTCCACCGGGCTGAATCCGTATGACTGATATTCTGAAAGACCAACTTGCCTACTACCAGGCGCGCGCCGAGGAATACGATGACTGGTTCTTTCGCCGTGGCCGCTACGATTGGGGGCTTGAGCACAAGCTCCAATGGGCCAATGAACTCGATCATATCCGACGCTTCCTTCACGAACATCGCGGCTTCAAACGCGGGCTCGAACTGGCTTCCGGCACGGGACTATGGACGAACGAGTTGTTGCGAATCTGCAAGCACGTCACCTGCTGTGACGCCGCTCCTGAAATGCATGCCATCAACCGGCGACAACAGAGTCCTGAACAGGTGGAGTTTCGAAAGGTGGACCTTTTCGACTGGGAACCGGACGAGCAGTTCGACCTCGTGTCCGCAACGTTCTGGTTGTCACACGTCCCCACCGAGAAGCTCGATGCATTTCTCGCCAAAGTCAGCCGCTCACTTACACCGGAGGGCATGTTCTTCTTTGTCGATTCCCAACACGCGCCCACGTCCCGGGCCAAGGACCACGAACTTCCTGAGGAACACACGGGCATCAGCCAAAGGAAACTCGATGACGGCCGTGAATTTCAGATTGTGAAGATCTTTCATTCGCCCGCCGATCTGACTGAGAAACTCGCCCGGGCCGGACTCAACGCCAAGGTGAGTTTGACCGAGAATTATTTCCTCTACGGCACCGCGACCCGCTGTTAGAACCCAACACAATCCATGAAGTATTTCTGCCAGTTATCTTTCGCAGGTGCGCTCCTTGCCGCCGCGTTTCAAGTCGGAGCCACTGAGAAACTCGGTGCATCCGCAGATCTGAAATCCCTCGTCACTGAAGCGGACGTGGCGGTCGAACTGGTCGCGGCTGAACCCATTGTCTTCGATCCGGTGGCGGTTTCTTGGGATGCCTCCGGTCGAATGTTCGTCGCCGAGAATCGCGGCTACCCGGTGGGCCCGGAAACCGGCGTGATTGCCATGGTGGAAGACACTGACGGCGATGGACGAATGGACAAGCGCACCGAATTTGCCACCGGTATCCCCTACCCCAACGGGCTCATGCCCTGGCGCGGCGGATTCTTCGTCACTTCCGCACCGGAGGTCTACTACTTCAAAGACACCACCGGTGACGGCAAAGCCGACGTCCGCAAAGTCGTCCTGACCGGCTACATGACGAACAGCACCACCCAGATCCGCGTGGCACATCCGAAACTCGGTCTCGATGGCTGGGTCTACGTCACCGCCGGACTTACGGGGGGCAAGGTAAAAAGCCCGCAACACGGCGAACGTGAAGCCACCGAATTCAAGCGTAGTGATTCGCGCTTCAATCCGGATTCGCTGGTGGTGGAACAGTCTCCGGGCGTCGGACAATTCGGCCTCTGCTTCGACGACTTCGGGCGCAAGTTCATCTGCTCAAACCGCAATCCGCTCAAGCATATCGTGCTTCATCCCCGCTACCTGAAACGCAACAAGTTCTTCGCGTTCTCCAAATTTGATCACGACGTGGCGGCCGCTGGCACCGACGCGATCTGCTGGCCACTGAGTGAAGACACCACGACCGCGGGATTTCACCCACGCCTCATGGCCACTCCCCATGCCGGCACGTTCACCAGTGCCTGTGGAATCTCCATCTACCGGGGAAACCTTCTGCCCAGCTCGTTCTACGGATCCGCCATCTGCTGCGAGCCGGCACAGAATCTCGTGCAACGTCAGACCCTCGCACCGCGTGGGGGCACTTTCACCGGAACACCGGCCACGAGCGGGAACGAGTTCCTCGCCAGCGCCGATACCTGGTTCCGTCCGGTTTACAGTGCAAATGGGCCGGATGGCGCCGCCTACATCTGCGATATGCATCGCAAGATACTGGATCACCCGCGCTACCTCCCCGAACACATCCGGGACACCCTCGACTACGGTGCCGGAAAAGATAAAGGGCGGATCTATCGACTGATTCGAAAGGGAGCCCGCACCCGCACTCTTCCCAAGCTCCCAGCGGATGAACCGGCCAAACTCGCCTCCGCACTGAATCATGCGAATGCCTGGACACGCGAAACCGCCTTCCGGCTCTTGACCGAATCAAAAGCCCCCGAGGTCTTGCAGCAACTCCGCAAAACCCGACTCACCAATCCGGCGGCACGCGTTGCTGCCTACCGGCTCATCGCCAACCGTTCGCAACTCACCGACGCCGAGGTCGTCAAGATGCTTAACGACAGCAGCCCCCGCGTTCGCGAGCATGGAATCCAGCTCGGCGAAACTCGCCTGCAGAATCAGGCCATCACCAGCCGGATCCGCCAGTTGGCAACCGACAGCGATCCGATGGTTCGTTTCAAGACCGCTCTGGTTCTCGGATTCGATGACGCTAAATACCGCAACACCTCGTTGGCGAACATCGCTTCGCAGATCGGCACAGATGAGTTCAGCGCCGCCGCGGTGATGAGCAGTCTCGATGCTGTCGGAATCGAATACGTCGCCCGCCATCTCCTCAATACCGGTGAAGCCGCAAAGGCCCCGGCGCTAATGGCTTCACTGGGGCAAGCCGTGGGTCGTTCTGCCAAAGACAGTCAAACCCTGCACCTCATCGAACTGCTTTCCCGGAACAAAAGCCCCGCCGGAATCGAGTGGAAGACATCCTTTACTGACGGACTCGCGAAAGGCCTTCGCACGCGCGGACTTGGCAAAGGCCTCTCGCCCTTCGCGGATCTGGCCAAGCGCAACAAATCGGATGCCAGCCTCGATTGGCTGTTCGAAGTGGCCGAAAAGCAGGCCCAGAACCGCAAGGCGGCGGAACCAATTCGACTCGCGGCAATTGGTTTCCTCGCGAACAGCTCGGTGAAAGATTCAGCTCAGGAGCTGCAGTCGTTGGTGAGTCCGGCCGAATCTATCGCCGTTCAATCAGCCGCACTGAGAACCTTGGGCAAATACGGCGACACCAAGATCGGCGAATGGCTGATCGAAACCAAACGATGGCGCGCTTACTCACCACAAATTCGCAACGCGCTGGTAAGCGCATTCCTTTCACACTCGAAGCTACTTCCCCTGCTCGTCACGGCAATAGAAGACGGTCGCGTTCCTGCGTGGGCGGTCCCGGAGCCGAAACGACGCAGCCTGATGCGGAATCGCGACAAGGATCTCAAAGCCAGAGCCACCAAGCTTTTCAGTGCGATGGGCGGTGCGGATCGGAAAAAGGTTTACGATGAGCTGAAGGCAATTACTGAAAAGACCGGCGACGCAGCCAAGGGCAAAGCCGTCTACACCCGCACTTGCGCGACCTGTCACAAGTTCAGGGGTGAGGGACACACGGTAGGCCCAGATCTTTCCAGTGTTCGCAATCAACCCAAAGACGCGCTGCTGCTCCACATCATCGTTCCCAACGCCGAGATCTATCCGGGGTTGACGGCTTACGAAGTCGAAACCAAGGACGATCGCTCACTCACTGGGATCATGATTTCCGAGACCGATACCAGTCTGACCATCCGCGCCGCCCAGGGCATTGAGGAAACGTTCCTGCGCACTGATATTCTCCGACTCTCCGCCAGCAGCGGTTCGCTGATGCCAAACGAACTCGAGAAAACCATGACCCGCAAGGAATTGATCGATCTCCTCGAATTTCTGAAGAGCAACTGATCCAATGACAAACTTCCGCACCGGCGTATTCGTGATAATCGCCCTGTTGGCGCTCGTCCGTCTCGAAGCCCAAGAGTTCAAGAATCGGAACTTGATTGTAGCGGGCGGTGGATCGCTGCCCGATTCCGTGTGGACGACCTTCGTTCAGTTGGCGGGCGGCACGGGTAAGAAATTCCTGGCCGTGCCACAGGCGTCCAAACGCGAGACCGCCGGAGAGAGCATCGTCAACAAGCTCCGGGAACTGGGAGCGAACCACGCCGAGATACTTCGCCTGAGTGATCAGGAAATGGCACGCCAGCAGATCCTGAACGCCGACGCCATCTGGTTTGGTGGGGGACAGCAGAGTCTCCTGATGCAGCGCCTTCGGGATGCGAAAGTAGCAACACTGATTCGTGATCGCCTGAAAGATGGAATCGTCTTCGGAGGCTCCAGCGCCGGTGCTGCGGTGCAGAGCGAACTGATGATTGCGGGCGATAAATTGCCGGTTCTTCGGGGTTTGGCGCTTTGGCCAGAAGTCATTGTTGATCAGCATTTTGTTGCTCGTAAACGTTTCAACCGCTCACTCGCCACGATCATGCTTCATCCTGAAAAACTTGGAATCGGCATTGATGAAGGCACGGCCGCCTTGGTCACGGAACACTCGTTCACAGTGATTGGCTCCTCATCCATCACGGTCATCGACGCCCGCAATGCGCGTCAATCAGGAGACGCCAACGGGAGCACCAACAGTTGGCGCGACATCCGGGTTCATTGGTTGCAACCGGGTGAAACCTTCACGTTTAAGAAAACCCCATGAAAACGCTCTTCCTCTTAGTCGCCCTCCTCACCGGATTTGGCTCCCAAACAAATGCGGCCAACCAGACCGCCATCGTGATCCATGGCGGGGCCGGAAGAATTTCCCCGGAGAGTCTCGAGCGCTTTGGTGAAGAGAACTATCGGGCAACCCTGCGGCGCGCGCTTCAGGCCGGTCATGCGGTTCTCAAAAAAGGGGGTCCCGCCACGGATGCTGTTGAAGCCGCGATCGTAGTCCTCGAAGACTCACCACTGTTCAATGCCGGCAAAGGGGCCGTTTTCACCAGTGCCGGCGAGAACGAACTCGATGCTTCCATCATGGACGGCGCGAATATGATGGCTGGTGCCGTCGGCGGGGTCACCGTGATCAAGAATCCAATCAAGGGCGCACGGGCGGTCATGGACAAGACCCCGCACGTTCTTCTGACCGGGCCGGGTGCGAACGAATTCGCAAAGTCAGCCGGACTGGAGATTGTCGATCGAAAGTATTTCCACACCGATCACCGGTTCGAGAGTTGGGAGAAACGTCGAAAGGAAAAACCGGAACTCAAACCGAAATCCAAGAACGGTGCCTCCCTTTCAGGCGATCGTTTCTACAGCACCGTCGGTGCCGTCGCGCGCGACAAAAACGGCAATCTCGCAGCGGGCACTTCAACCGGTGGCCTGACGAACAAACGCTTCGGTCGCATCGGCGATTCACCGATCATTGGAGCCGGCACCTACGCCGACAATCGCGTGGGCGGTATCTCATGCACCGGCCATGGGGAGTTCTTCATCCGGCACGCAGTCGCCTTCGACATCCTCGCTCGCACTCGTTATCTAAAGACCGATCTCCAGACCTCTGCAGATGTCGTCGTAAAAGAACAACTGAAAGCGATGGGGGCCGGTGGCGGCATCATCGGCCTGGACGCAGACGGTCGGGTCGTGACCTCTTTCAACACCCCTAGCATGTTTCGCGGCTGGATTGGCACGGACGGCAAATTGACCGTGAAGATTTTCAAGTGACCCACCCCGGAATCGCGTCTGTCCAAGGCGAGTTCTGGGATTAACACTTGAGTGTTTTTGAGCGGCTCTCTAATTTCGGAATCACGTCAAAACATTACCAGAATACTTAACTTAACAGAAAACAGATAAAATATGGCACTACGTCTCGGAGATACCGCGCCGGATTTCACGGCAGAAACCACTGAAGGAACGATCACCTGGCACGAATGGCTGGGCGAAGGTTGGGGGATTCTCTTCTCCCATCCGGCGGATTACACCCCGGTCTGCACGACCGAACTGGGCACGGCCGCCAAGTTGAAACCTGAATTTGCCCAACGCAACGTCAAGATGGCAGCCATCAGCGTGGATGGGTTGGAAGATCACAAGGGCTGGATCGAAGACATCAACGAGACGCAATTCTGCGAAGTCGATTACCCGATCATCGCGGATCCGGATCGCAAGGTTGCCGAAGCCTACGACATGATTCACCCCAACGCGGATGCTACTGCGACAGTGCGTTCCGTCTTCATCGTGGGACCTGACAAGAAGGTGAAACTGATCCTCACCTACCCCGCTTCAACCGGTCGCAACTTCGTCGAACTCCTCCGAGTTATCGATTCTTTGCAACTGACTGCGGTTCACAAGGTCGCCACCCCGGCGAACTGGAAAGACGGCGATGACTGCATCGTCGTCCCGGCACTTTCCGATGAGGAAGCCGAGAAGCTCTTCACCAAGGGCATCACCAAGATCAAACCCTACCTGCGCTACACGCCGCAGCCGAATCGCTGATCCCTCATCGATTTGAACAATTCCAAGCGTCGGAATCCTCGGATTCCGGCGCTTTTTGCGTACCTTGGGGATAATAACAAAAAACCCACCATAAATGGCGGGTTTTTGAAAAATCAGAGAAAACTATGGGACAATCAGTGATGATCTGCGTCCGGTTCATCCACTTTGCAGCCCGTGAATGTCACAAGAACGATGAATGCCAGGGTAACGAGCAGAAACGGTGTCCAGCTCGGATTCTCCGGAGCCACCGTCCGATAGATGCCCCAACCCAACGCCGCGGCGACTGCCAACCATGCAAATGCTGCCTTATAAAACGTCATTGCGCGGAACCTTAGCGGGATCTGCCGCGCGTGCAAGCGTTTGTTGGAACGACCGTATTCTCCCGTTTTTGGCTCGCAAATCCCTTTCTGAGCCAGCACCCTCCCACCGTCAATGAGTGGAGCAGAAGAAAACGTTGCCGAGACGATCAGTTGTGAACTGGTGGTTGAGAATAAGGTCGGTATCCACGCCCGGCCAGCGGCGATGTTTGTGAAAACCGCTTCCAAGTTTGATTCCGACATTTTCCTCGAAAAAGACGGCGAGCGGATCAACGGCAAAAGCATCATGGGTCTGCTCATGCTGGCTGCCGGTCCTGGTTGCAAACTGCGATTGGAAGTTTCCGGAAGCGACGCGGCACAGGCGGTTCGCGATTTGAAAGCGCTTTTTGCAAATAAATTCGGCGAAGAGTGAGCCAGTTCTGGTTCGCCCTTCCACCACCCTCGCTCGATCCGCCAACGCCACCTCCCTTTTAACCTTCCCCCATGTCCAATCCCACATTCAGCATCGACTACCTCGCAAATCTGGCTCGGCTGGAGCTGAGCGGTGACGAAAAGGCACAACTTGGTTCTCAATTGGATCAGATCCTCGAATACATCGACCAGCTGAACGAAGTGGACGTCTCCGGCGTGGAAGCCACCGCTCATCCCTTCCCCATGGTGAACGTAATGCGCGCCGATGAAGTTAGGAAATCGCTCTCGCATGAAGAGGCAATGCGGAATGCCCCCCAGGAATTGAACGGCCTCTTTCAGGTGCCCAAGATCGTGGAATAAGGACGAAATCCAGAAATGTTGAACGAACATACCATTTCAGAACTCACCGCCAAGATTGCCTCCAAGGAGATTTCAGCCCGCGAAGCCACTCAATCCTGTCTCGATCGCGTGGGTGCCGTCGAAGATCGGGTGAAAGCCTTCATCAGCTATCAGGCTGAAGATGCGTTGGAACAGGCAGATTTCATCGACGACGCGATCGCCGCCGGAGCGAACTTGGCCGATCGGCCCCTCCTCGGCGTCCCCATCGCCATCAAGGATGTCCTTTCGGTCAAAGGTCACCCGCTCAATTGCTGCTCGAAAATTCTCCACGACTATTCCGCCCCTTACGACGCGACGGCGATCGAGCGTTTGAAAACAGCCGGAGCCATCGTTTTTGGACGCCTGAACATGGACGAATTTGCGATGGGCAGTTCCACGGAAAATTCAGCGTTTCAAACCACCCGCAATCCTTGGGATCTCGACCGCATCCCCGGCGGCTCCTCGGGTGGATCCGCCGCCGCCGTAGCTGCGGATGAATGCCTGGCCTCACTCGGCACCGACACCGGCGGCTCCATTCGCCAACCGGCGGCATTCTGTGGCGTGGTCGGCATGAAACCCACCTACGGTCGAATCTCACGCTACGGACTCGTGGCGTTTGCCTCCTCGCTCGACCAGATCGGGCCGTTCACCAAGACCGTTCGCGATTCCGCCACCCTCTTGCAGGCGATGGCCGGATCGGATCCCCGCGATTCAACCTGTGTTCCCGAGCCCCCGCCGGATTACACCGCCGCTCTCACCGGGGACATCAAGGGGATGAAGATCGGCATTGCGAAGGAATACATGGTCGATGGCGTTGATCCAGATGTGAAGGCCTCCGTCGACAAGGCGGTGAAGCATCTGGAATCGCTCGGTGCGGACATCGTCGAAATCTCCCTCCCACACACCGACTACGCGATCGCCTGCTACTACATTTTGGCGACTGCCGAAGCGAGTTCCAACCTGGCCCGCTTTGACGGCATTCGGTACGGATTGCGCGTGGACGGCGCTTCTCCTGCCGAACTCTACAGCAAAACACGCGGTGCCGGATTTGGCCCCGAGGTGAAACGCCGAATCATCCTCGGCACCTATGTTCTGAGCAGTGGCTACTACGACGCCTACTACCTCAAGGCGCAGAAAGTCCGCACTCTGATCCGTCAGGATTTCGAGAAAGCGTTTGAGAAAGTCGATGCGATCGTCACGCCCACCACTCCGACTGCCGCATTCAAAGCCGGCGAAAAGGCCAACGATCCATTGCAGATGTATCTTTGCGACGCCTTCACGAATCCATGCAGTCTGGCTGGCATCCCCGGCATCAGCATCCCCTGCGGTCTGACCAGCGACAACCTCCCCATCGGACTACAGATCCTCGCCAAACCCTTCGGCGAAGAAACGGTGTTCCGCGTAGCGGACGCATTCGAGCAAAGCACCGAGCATCACAAGGCACGCGCAAAACTGTAACCACCTGGAACTACGCCCTCAATGTGGCGGCGAGCGTGAGCGAGTGGAGCTTGGGCCATATCGATCTATCTGCCTGCATAGACAAAGGCCCTGTGGCCTGGGGTCCACCTGCCGATGCGGTTGTGCAGAATATGCGTTTTTCCGGATATCTTGACGCTCTGCAGGATCAGGTGTTACTGACGGAGTCAAAGGTGAGTATTTCGATCCCAATCCAGCCCCATTCACGGGGGATATTCGGGTCTACATAGTCACTTGGTAACCTCTATGACCAAATCACATCTCATACTACTTGCATTCTCTCTTTCACTGGTCTTGCAGGGATGTTGCATTCGCCGTGACATTCGCGCAGCCGGTACTGCGGCGGGATCGTTTATGGTCGACAGTGCTGGGAGCTTTTTGGTCGACCGCATGATGTCGCATTCCGACTTTGAGTATGTGATTTTGGCTTACTATCGCCGCCATGGTGCTTGGCCATCCGCCATGTCGCAGCTTCGCACGTTCGTGGTCGGCTCGGATGGATATCTCATTCTGCCCGAGACTTCCGACCACAGCTTCTCGGATATGGGCGATCATTTAGTTGTTCAGTCGACGACCGGCACCAACAGAATGAAGTTCACTGTCAGGTCACCCCAAGCACTTACCAGGAAGCGAGAGCGGTCGCCGTTTGGCAGTCTATTCGGAGGTGGGCCCGCCTCTGAGGCTACCGAATGAAGCATAGCTTGATTCGAAGACATCAAAGCTATGCCTTGGTGAATCCACGGTCAAAAGGCTTAGGCCATGGGAGCCACTCGCTCACGCTCACGCTCACCGCCACTGGAACTCAATCTCGCTCCGCGAGGATCTTCGCAATTTCATCCGGCGAAGGTCCGCTCTTCACACAACGGAACCCGGTATGTCCGATCCCGGTGTCAGGTGAAGTCTTCATACGCATCGCCGGCCGATAGCCCGAGCAATAGACGTCGTTGCAAAGGTAGGATCCACCGCGGTTGACCTTCTTCCAAACGCCCGGTTCATTGGGATCATAGCTCTCTTCCGGACCGGTCGGATTCTTGGCCGGACTCTTCTTGTAGTAGTCCGGCATGTACCAATCGCTGCACCACTCCCAGACGTTTCCAGCCATGTCGTAGAGTCCATGGGGATTGGGAGCGAATTTGCCGATCGGCGCTGTTCCTCGATACCCATCCACCGCGGTATCACTGTTGGGAAAGCTGCCTTGGAAGATATTCGCGTTCCACTTGCCGTCCGGCATTTTTTCAGTTCCCCATGTGTAAGGTAGATTCTCCGGCCCGCGAGAGGCAAATTCCCACTCGGCTTCCGTGGGCAGACGTTTGCCGATCCACTTACAGAATGCCATGGCGTCAAACCAGGCAACGTGCACGACCGGATGATCCATCCGCTCTTCAATGTTGGAATCCCGCCCTTCCGGTTGCCGCCAGCTCGCGTAGTGCTCGTAACCCCACCACGCCATATGATTGTTCAACGGAACATCGAACCCGGGCGCGACAAACACAATTGAACCCGGCTTCAGGTTTTCAGGAGGCACACCGGGGAAGTCGGCCGGACTAGGTGTCTTTTCCGAAACCGTCACATGCTCGGTTGCCTTCACAAACTCATCGAACTTCTGGTTCGTGATTTCGTATTTGTCCATCCAGAACCCATTGAGTTCGACGGTATGCATGGGAATCTCGTCGGGCTGACCATTCGTCGCCCCCATCACGAATGACCCCGCCGGAATCCAGACCATGTCGTTGGTCCAGGCAAAATCATCCGGCGTATCGGGATCGGTTTTCGGTTGGATCTGGGCATTTGAATCTGCCACCTCCGTCCCCGGCATGCCAGTGGGGCCAAGCCCCTTGGCGGGCAAATGACGCCTGGCTTGATCTTCGTCCACCTTCTTCAAGGCCAACATGGAACCGAAATAGACGCCGACCAATACGATCGTCAGGGCGATCACAAATTGTTTGGCCGCGTTGGGATTCTTGGGAACGCTCATAGTTTTGCGACCGCGACGGTAGTCGAAAAAAACCGGAGAGCAAGTTTCGCCGCTAACGACTACGGGAGAAGTGGCGTGATCCTATCTGGGTGACAGGTCTGGGATGGAGGTAAACCTGTTGGAGTTCACGCTTAGCGTGCCGGGCCTGAAGGGCTCGAACAAGTTCGCGCCCACACGCTGAAGCGCGAACTACAACGGGTATCCGGCTCGCATTGCTATCTGCGATCCCACACACCCAATAGGCTCGCCGTCAGCCTCACTTCTCCTACCGTCGGGCTTCCGACTTGCGTAACTTTTTCTCCACTTTGTCAGATTCGGCACGCAGCAACTCTTCAGCATTCCAGCCTTTGGATTGAGCATACGCGGCCAACTCGAACAATTGCGCACGTAATTGCACCTTGCTTGGTTTCGAACCACCCACATCGCCCGGCAGTTCTGACAGATCGGATTTCGCCGCCTTCTTCACCAGCTTCTGGACTCTTTGAAGTGCGGGGAGATGTCGGGGAATCCCATCCAGGGCGGAAGGACGTTCGTG
>JBLFYM010000049.1:0-39571 GCA_047608975.1 Limisphaerales bacterium
CAGCGTCAACTCCTTCCCAGCGCGATCGAGTGAACCCGCAGGCCATTTCACAACGGGAGGAAACTTGGCAATCATCGCCGCCATCACCGCGTGGTGGGAGACTTTGGCGGCATCCGCAGATACTGGCCGAAGCAACACCACCATTGCAAAAGTCAGAACGAGACTCGTCTGCCAGAACCCGCTCTTGTCCAGGGGGCCGCTCATTGGCGCAGCCGCACATCCGGCAGCCTTTTGTAAGTCCTGATTTTCAAACGAAAGGTCTTCAATATGATTCGCTGAAGGCGGCACTCTAACACGGAAAACGGAAAACGGAAAATTCCGAGCGCAATTCCCTGCCCTCACGCGTCAGAACTGGTAAGTGAACATGGCCAGCACGGAATGCTCGATTTCCGTGCTCTGCACGGAAACAAACGTCGGCTCAAATTCCGGACGCCGATCGTCAAACAGGCTTTGTCCGGCGATCGAAAACTCCATACCCGGCTTGGGACGCCAGCCAATCCGGGCATCCAAAGTCCAGTACGCCGGCACCGCCGCTCCCTGACCGTTATTCGCCCGCGCGACATCCAGCTGATCGACGTAGCGGGCAAACACATCCAGATCCACGTTGTGATCCAGATCCATCCGGGAACCAATCGAAATCGTGTGATCCGGACTCTGATCCTCCTCGCGCGGAGTGATCGTGTCATTGCTGTTCGGTTTACCGCGAAGATCCATGTTCAGGTAGGAGTAGCTCGTCGTCAGCCGCCACCAATCCTGGAGCTGGAACGATGGCGAGATCTCAACGCCATAGGCCTCGCCTTCAATATTGTTCGCATCGTGGAAGATCGCGCCAACGAACGGTGCGGCGGTAATTCCCGGGTGCGCGCCGACACCACCGAATTCGATTGAACGGATATCGTCGTACTGATTGTAGAACGCTGCCACATCCAAGGTGAAGCGGGACGAGGCCCGAATGCGGTAACCTGCCTCATAGGCCAGTAATTTTTCCGCTCTGACGCTGCGCCGACCATCGAGCA
Source organism: Limisphaerales bacterium (assembly GCA_047608975.1). Taxonomy (GTDB): domain Bacteria; phylum Verrucomicrobiota; class Verrucomicrobiia; order Limisphaerales; family JAYPXF01. The sequence continues at coordinate 1,017 of JBLFYM010000049.1, forward strand.
CGGTCGGCAGCCCGATCGTCGGGTTGAAGGACACAATCACCACGTCGTCCTCAATGCGCGATGGCGTTCTCACCGCCCGGGCCACAGAAACCCAAGCGGCTTGATTGGCGGCAATTTGCAGATGAAGTCGCGCGCTCGGTTGAACCTCCACGCCGGTGAACTGGTTGTGTTCCAGCTTGGTGCCGATCGCCAGCTTCAATTTGTCCTCGATCAGGGAGATGTCGTCCTGAACGAAGGCATTCGCCAGATGCGTCACCCGTTCGTCCTCCGGAAACGAAAGCGTCGCCGTGCTCCCCTGAATGTCGCTGCTAATTCGGTAACCCGCTCCGGCAACGATGCTGTGCCGGTTACCCACGTCAAATTGATACTTGAGTTCGACGTCGCCCGTGTCGCGACTTTCGTCGAAGATCGCCGTCTGGCGAACAGAACGATCATAGTAGGCCTGCAGCGTGAGCGTGCCATCACCATAATCGCGCGTGAATCGGCCGAGCGCATGCCCCCCACCCACTCCGCTTTGCGCGGCCTCGGATCCGATCTGGGCGGCCGGAAACGCGATGGTCGGATCGTAGGTGGTGTAGGTGTTGTTCACCTTGCCGCCATAAACCTCGCCGGACAAAGTCATTTCCGCTACTTCGCTCAGGGACCAGTCCATCCGAAATCCGCCGCGCGCGCTATAAAACCCGTCGTTCGCCCCCGCTCCACTGGCGAGCCTCGTGTTGTCGTGATTCGCATATTTGCCGTAGAGCCGGATGAACAGATCATCCGACAGTTTCGCGCCATAGCGGGCGCTGTAGATTCCCTGCAACTCCGAGCCGTAGCCCACGCTGACCTGCGTGCCCAAGGTGTCCTTCGCGGATTTGGTGATGATGTTGATCACGCCGTTCACCGCATTTGCGCCCCACACCGTTCCGCCTGGGCCCCGAACGATTTCAATGCGATCGATGTCGGAGAGCACCGTGTCCTGCACATCCCAGAACGTTCCGGAGAACAGGGGTGAGTAGAGACTGCGTCCGTCCTGCAACACCAGCAGCTTGTTTGCGAAGACATCCTGAAACCCACGAATGCTCACCGCCCAATAGTTCCCGTTCTGACGCGCGACCTGAACGCCGGCGGCCTGGCGCAATATCTCTGGCAGTGTCCGAGCCGCGGAGCGCCGGATGTCCTCGCTGGTGATGATGGATACTGCGGCCGGGATTGAGGAGATGGGTTCCGCCTTTTTCGAAGCGATTTCCACCTCCACTTCCATCAATTGTTCCAAGCTCAATGCGGACAGGTCTCCGAGATTGAATTCCTGATCAAAACCCAATTCTTCCGGAGCCCCGGGGGGGGCCGCGGCCGAAAATGAAAGCGAACCTACCAGCAATCCGCTGACGACGATCGAATGGACTGAGTGTCTCATAGTTCCAGGGGGACAATTTCGTACAGTGTCACCGCAGGCATAGCCGACACAAGCTTGTTCCCCCCGTCTCCGCAGTCCTACATTCCACCCATGATCAGCGTCGAAATCGAGAACGAAACCACGTTTCGCGTCACCGTTGCGGCCGAATTCACGACCACACATTTGGTTGCTGTCCAGACCGATTACGCCGAGTCCCTGACGAAGGGAAACACCAACACCAACACCACCCGACTGATCGAAGCTTCGTTTGAATTTCTGCTCGAACGGGAACCGAACACCAGCATTCTGCGCCAGTTCGATCTACCGCTGATCAGTCGCTATTTCCCGGAATATGAGAGCGTCATCCGCGACCGCTTGTGAAGCTGCTCAACTCTGAATACCATTCACTACGCAGGGCGCGTTCCCAACCCGCCCAGCCATCATCCCAGCAATCCAATGAAGACACTTTCCCTCACCCTCTTGGCGCTCGTCTGCCTTCAAGCTCCAGCCCACGCTGACCCCGCCAAATCGACCGGCCGGCCCGTGCAGATGGCCGCCTCCAAGTTCGGCGGATTCTTCCGGAACCTGCTCAAGAAACCGGAACCGGCAACCAATGCCGCCGCCGCGAAACCGGCGGCTGTCAGCGGTTTTGACATCTCCAAATTCACGAAAGGCCAGATGGATGCCGCGATCAAGCAGGCGCTCGGCAATGGCCTCACCAATGCGGTCAATCAGCTCGGCCGGGCCGGCGGATTCCTGACCAACCAGACGCTGCGCATCCCGATGCCACCAAAACTCAAGCGGGTTGAATCCGGCCTGCGCAGGTATGGCCAGGGCGCCATCGCCGATTCGTTTGTGAAAACGATGAACGAAGCCGCTGAAAATGCCATCCCTCTCGCCGCCCCGATCTTCCACAATGCCCTCGGCAAACTGACCGTTGAAGACGCTGCCCGCATACTGTCCGGACCCGACAACTCCGCCACCGAGTATTTCCGCAAGACCACCTCTGCTGAGCTGACCGAACTCTTCCGCAAACAGGTCTCCGCCGCCACCGCAAAGGTCGGCCTGACTTCCGCCTACAAACAACTGATCTCGCGTCTTCGTTTTGGCGCAACGTTCCTCAACTACGATGTGGATGACCTCGACGAATACATCACCGGCAAAACCCTGGGCGGACTCTTCAGCGTGGTCGCCGATGAGGAACGGAAGATCCGCAAAGATCCCGTCGCCCGCACCACGAATCTGATGAAGTCCGTCTTCGGTTCGATCTTCAAGAAGTAAGTCGTCGGGGGAACAACGGGGTAAGCGCTTAGCGCGAAACGATTGGCGATCCCCAGATCGTCCAGCAATTGGCGTTCCCGCGTTTGCCGGATTCCACGATCAGTTCCAACTGTTTCACCCCGTCAACAGAGACGTCGATCTGCGCGGTCTGATCCAGCCGCAAGAGCCGGGAACGAAACAGCTCCCGGCCGTCTCCCTTGACGACAAAGATTCCGGAGCCCTGTTCTGCCACCCCCTTCTGCAAGCCGGCAACGGCCGTGAAACGTTTCCATTGCCCCTTCAGATCGTACCCGTAACGCGACGCGGCGTGCGCATACAGTCCCTGCGGATGAAACTCGCCACCCACGATCAGACACACCCCATCGCGAACACCTTGACCTGAAAAATATTGATCGCGCATCGGTTGCGCCCAACCCACTTCGGCACTCACCCATTCGACTTCAGAGAGCGACACCGAATCCATCTTGATTCCCGCGAGCGACTTCGGCCTTCCCGGATCGCTCAGCTTCACCAAATGACGAAGGCGCGCTTTGATGGAATCCGAAACCGCCCCGTTCAGTGCCAGTTTAGCCGATGCCGCCGCCTTCTCTGTCTGCCCATCCATGAACTGTTCACGAACCCGCGCCAGTGACCATTCCCCGTTCATTGCTTCAGCGTCCGGAATCGAATTTTTTACGTCATAACGAATGGCGGCGGTCGACGTCCCGCCGTTCGCATGGCAGAAGGTCAGCCGAAGGCGGTGCGGTCCATTGCGGTGATACCGGGCGTCGATCATGAACTTGCCGTCCACCACCTCACTGATCCAGGTATGGGCATCGTAGTTCGACCCACCGTCGGGATCCGTGTAGGCGATCACGGCATGGATGTCCGGACTCCCCGTCACATTACCCGAGATCTTCAGCCGGTTTTTCGAAGCGACGAACTTCAAATCGCCAATGTCACTTTGGACATCAGCGAACCGCTTCCGGTCGCTGCCGCTGAAAAGGGGATGCGCCGCCAAACGCAACGCCGATGCCCGGGTCAGGAACGAGCCGCGCTTGCCGACTTTCTCAGTCCGGTAGGTGTAGTTGCCAGATCCCATCAGCGCCGTGCCCAGCTGCTGACGTTCCCGAGGTTTCTGCTGGTTGTGGGGGAGGGATATTCCGTGCCCCAGTTCATGAGCGATGCCACCGATATAGAGACTGTTGAAGTCCGCCAAGGTCCGCTCGAATCGCCCGGAATGTTCGTGATAGACGAAATTGCGATCAGTGGCGGTGAACAGCTTGGTATCCAACATCTCGCAGTCCGCTGCAAAGCAAAGACCCTTCTGCTGATCGGCACCACCGAAGCCGTAGTAGGGTGAACGGAACCGATACTCCAAATCTCCCAACTTCTCCACCAGCCCACAGAACACGAGCACGAACTCCCGCTCGAAATCAATCGTTCCCTTCAGCTCCCTCACAAGCTCACCACGGATCCGCGCCCCGTAGCGAACATCGTAGTTGTAGCTCTGCAATCCACCACTCCCCTCGACAACGTGCAGCTTTACCAGATCCCCTTCCATTTCCAGTGGCAGCGCTGTCTGTCCAAACCCGTTCCGCTTCATTTCGGTAGCGAGGAACTCCTGGATATCCAGCATGATCCGGGTGATCCTTTCCCGATACTTCGGCTGCGGTTCCGCATCGTTGGGATGAAAATAGACCAGTCTGAGGGTCGCGTTGTTCTTCGCCGCCCCCGCGTGAAAGCCCGCAATCCGATCGGCCAACCGCGCCCCCAGATCGCTCGGGGTTTGCGCCCCGCACGCCAAACACCCCAGCAGGAGGATGGATAAGAATCTCATCATTGCCGGGACGCTGCAGCAGCTCGACGACGAAGTAAATCGCGAACAGATCCTGTTCATTCGTCCGCGCCAGAGTTCGAACCCAGCAACGCCAGGCCGGAATCGCTCAGCACACTGAGTGCTCCCTGCACTCTGCTCAGGAGAGCTCGGAGATTTTTTGAACCGGCAAGCGAGAGCGTCATTCGAGTGGCGCTGACGTGGATGCAAATCGTGGGTTGCGGGAGCTGAAGGGTAAACGAGGTCCCGTCCGCCGCCGCGTGAAGATGCGGTTCGAGTTGGGGCAGGTCTTCGATCTGATCAATCTTGTCCGCCAGATCCAGCGGCCGCTCGAATTCGATGAAAACGGTATCGCAGTAGGGTGAGAAAACGTCACTGAATCCCTCCTCCATCACCACTGCGGCACGTCGAATGACTCCGACTTCGGTGGTCAGCACATAACCGGAGGCGTCGTCAGGATCCTGGGCGATCGAAAGATTCACGTCGAAGTCCGGAGTCTTGATCGAGGCGGCACCGTCCTCGCAGACATAGCTCAGGGAACGACGTCTGTATTTGAACGTGGCCCGGGCGCGTTCATGGATCTCATCTGCCTGTCGCTTGACTTCCTCGTGGCCAATGCGTTTCACAAAACTGTCGGCGGCATCAAAATGTTCCTCCGGAACGTGATGCCGCTTCCGAAACCCGCTCAAACGGCGGACGTGGCCAAGTTTCTCCCCGCGCAAACTCGCATCTTTCAGAGCGGAGCCAAGCGCATCGGTTTCAGCACCCCGCCCCGCCCGGACTGTCGTCAGATCAGCGATCACAAACTCATCCCCGGCATTTGTAAAATACATCGGCGTCTGACACTCATCTCCGCTGCGGGTCGTTCGCAGCAGCTGCGGAACCCCAGTGGCCAGGTAATCCCCGAGCGAGTCACAGGTAATGCATCCGTGCTCGTCAACCGCGCTTTTTGCACCACCTGATAGCGCGGCGATCATGGCGTGTGACCAGATGCCGTGTTGCAGAGTATTACTGGACCAGGAAGATTCAGCCGGACGACACGACGTGAACGCGACACCTTGATCTGCGTTCTCCGCGAAGTGCAGCAATTCGGCTTCGGCAAAGTTCTCTGCGTTGTCACTCGCAAGTCCCTCCCGGCGAGCGTCGATAAAAACCAGACGCCGTTCGCATTTGATCCGCTCAAGCGGCTCCAGCAGTGAAGTCATCGAAAGGCTCGTCCGCACGAGATCGCCGGTCTGCGAATCGAAGGTGATCAACTGGCTGACACCATCAGAGGCGACGCCGTGCCCCACGAAGAACAGCACCACCGTATCATTCACCCCGACACTCCTGAGAAGAGCCTTGACCGACGATTTGATCGCTTCCTTCGTGGCGGATTCGTCAACGAGACGGATGCAATCGGCCGGCTGCGCGCCCAGAGCCTGCCACGCTTCCAAGAAAGCCCGGACATCATTCCCAGCATATTCCACCGGGGCGATCGCCGCATCCTGGTGTTTCTCCAAGGCGATCGCCAAAACATGGATTCTAGATTTTTCGGAGCTCTTCATCCCGGGTCAGTCGGTTCGGTCGCAAGCGTGTTCACGAACCACTCCCGGACGCGAGTCTAGGAATTGAAGATAGGTTGAGGCAATTGAGAAAGATGCTCTGTCCGGCAAATGCGCTGGATCCCAAGGTGAGAACGTCGCTCTCAGGGTAGGCGGTAAGCCGGACGCTTGGCAGCAGGTAGCCTGACGGTTGAGCGCAGCGGCACCCCCGATAGCCGTAAAAAAGCAGACCGCATCCCGGAGGGATACCAGCGACAACGCCTGCCAATGCCCCAAAACACACGCGCGAGCCGTGATCCTGCCTTCGGTATCCCCAAGACCCGAATGCCCCGCATACGTATTTTCTCGCCGAATTGCCGCACTTTCCCATAATGCGAAACCTACAGATGGAAGTCCGTTTACAATGCGTGAACGAAGAATGCGGGATGGTGTTTCCCGTGGAAGAATCCTTCGCCCAGCGGCAGATTCCCTGTCCGAACTGCGGCGGGGAATGCTCCCCCATCCCGATCTCCGACACCACCTTCCGCCACATCAATGAGACCTTGGATGAGACCCGGGTGGCGGCCAAACGTTACCGGTCCTACGGCCAGATTGGAAAAGGTGGCAGGGGCACGGTGGTCCGTTGCAAAGACACCACGATCGGCCGCTACGTCGCGATGAAGGTCGTGCGGACGGACAAGCTTCAGGATGACAAAGATCGCGTGCGATTCCTGGAGGAAGCCCAGATCACCGGGCAGCTTGAGCATCCGAACATCGTCCCGATCCACGAACTCGGTCAGGACGAGGACGGCAATCTCTATTTCACCATGAAACTCGTGAAGGGGCGTTCCCTCGACGAGTTGATCTGGGAGAACAAGACCGGGCAACGGGCAAATTCGCTCACGCAGTTTCTGAGCATGTTTCTCAAGATCTGCGATGCCATCGCCTTCGCCCACGCGAAGGGTGTGATTCATCGCGACCTGAAACCGGCGAACGTGATGATCGGGGATTTTGGCGAGGTACTCGTAATGGACTGGGGACTCGCGAAAATCACGCCGGGACAAACCACCGAGGTTCAAACCAAGCAACCCATGCAGGTGAACCGGGGCACGATCGAAAAGGGACAGGAAGTTGACGAAAAATCCGAGGACGATTCCGTGAGCTCCATCCGCTCGCAGTCCCGGGTGATCGATACGAAGTTCGGGGAGATTCAGGGCACTCCGGTCTACATGGCCCCCGAGCAGGCGCTGGGCACCACAAACCTAGTCGACCATCGCTCGGACATCTACTCGCTCGGCGCGATCCTGTACGAGATACTCACGTTCAAACGGCCGATCGAAAGCAATGACCTAAAGATCGTCCTGCAACAGGTGGCCGACGGGGGGTTTCCCTCACCCGAAGAACGCACCCCCTTACGCAAGATCCCGGCCGAGCTTTCGAAGATCTGCATGAAGGCCATGGAGCGGGAACAAAACTTCCGCTATCAGACCGTTCGTGAGCTGGAACGGGAGATCGTCTACTACGTGGAGAGCGCGGCCATGATCAAGCGGCCGCATTCCGAAGATCAGGCCAACGCCGAAAAGGCCACGGCCGGCACCGCCGGTTGGGCAATTCTGAGCACACTGTCTATCCTGCTGATCTCGGTCACCGCATTCCTGGTGGTCATGAAGGGGAAGGTGAACATCATCGATGCGAAGCTACGGCAGTCGCGGAGCGAGCACGCCATGACGCTCAAGGGAAACGAGGCGCTGCTCGCACAGTTTCAAAGTTCCAAAACCAACCTGAACACGGCGTCCGGGGAGCTGGCCCGGATGGCGATTCTGGCAGAAGCCGAAAACCAATTGGTCGACGCCATCAGACATGCCGATGCGGCTGTCAGGATCGATCCCAACAGCCCGTGGGGACACTTCGCCTGGGCCACCATTTCGGTGCAGAGAAACAAGCCTGAGGCAGCCCGTGGATATTTAAAAAAGGCGTTGGCGGCGGATCCTGAACACGCAGAATCCATCAAGCTTCAATCCGAGCTAACAGCTCCGCCGAAGTGATCCTGCGGCGCCGGCAGGACGGGCACACCTTTCAAGAACTGACGAAGTCTCAGCGGGAAAATTTCGGTGACCGTGAGAATATCTCGTTCCAGCCCGTCGGCGACGGGCTGGTAAGCAGGGTCTGGGCTTCGAGCGGCACGAGAACAATCAACAGATAGATGACGATCAGTCGTGGTCTCACTTCTTAATGTTCTTCTTCACCCGCTCGGACGAGATCGTTTTAGGGGCGACAATCTGCTGCGATGGTCCACTACAGCTTCGCAACTGCTACTGCCCCTGACGCACGCGGCTCAGCTCATAGCGCGTCTGCTTGCGTTCCGCACTCCACCTGTCGCCATCCAGGTTGTCAGCCGAAATGGAATTAAAGGATCCGTGATGAAGGAGGAACGAGGACTTATATCGGCGGGCATTGTCGCCGAGAAACGCTCCGTTGCTGAGCAGAACCTGTCGGGCCTCAGCCACCCGACCATTGTCACGCAACACCTTTGCCCGCTGGTTGTTCTCCACCGCGAACTTACCCGGCACTCACGGGAAAATACCGAGATCAAGATACGTCTTGGCCACCTTCTGAATCGCAAAGCTGAACGCCGCCGTCCGCAGATCCGGCAGGCAATGATTCTTCCATTCGCGATGAATGTTTCGATAGCCGACAGTCATCGACTGGTCGAGCGCGTGAACCACGAGATCGAACTCCGACGGTCCCTGCGCGGTGGTATGACGGAGATCTTCATGGAAGGTCTTTCCGGTCAGCGTTTCTACCGCCGACATCATGCGTTCGTTCGAATCCTCCGTGTAGCGCGCGGTCATCCGGTCAAAACTCACATGCGACAAATTTTTCAGCCACTCGAAGTAGGAGACCGTCACCCCGCCCGCGTTCAGATAGAGGTCCGGAATGACGAACACCCCCTTGGCCAAGAGAATCTCCTCGGCCGCTGAGGTCACCGGGCCATTCGCCGCTTCGGCGATGATCTTCGCCCGGATGCGACCCGCATTCTCCGTGGTGATCTGATTCTCCAACGCCGCCGGCACCAGCACATCGCACTCCATCTCCAGCAGATCGTTGGAGTTGGGCACATTCGTTGCGCCGGGGAAATCAAGAATGGAACCGTGCCCTTCGCGATGCCGAAAGACGGACACCACATCCAGACCATCCGCATTATAGATTCCGCCTTCCCGCTCAGCGATGCCGGTAATAATCGCGCGGCCGCGCTCCTGAAAAAAACGCGCGCTATGATAGCCCACATTGCCCAGGCCCTGCATGATGATGCGTTTGTTCGCGATGCCAGTTGCGAGCCCAATCTTCTTCATGTCCTCAGCCTGATCCAAGGCCTCGCACACCCCGAAGTAAACGCCCAATCCAGTCGCCTCTTTTCGTCCCGGAATGCCATGAACCGAAAGCGGCTTGCCGGTGACACAGGCATAGCTGTGCAGCTGATCAGGATTCAGGGCCTTGTAAGTATCCGCAATCCAAGCCATCTCCTGCTCACCCGTGCCGTAGTCGGGCGCCGGCACATCGACACCTGGGCCGATGAAATTCTTTTTGATGAGTTCCGCCGTGTAACGACGTGTCACGCGTTCACGAAAGCCATCAGAACAAGTGTTCGGATCGATTCGCACCCCGCCCTTCGCACCGCCAAAAGGCACATCCACGATCGCGCATTTATAGGTCATCAACGCCGCCAGCGCGATGGTCTCGTCCATCGTAACAAAGGGGCTAAAGCGGATCCCGCCCTTGGTTGGCAGCCGATGATGGCTGTGCTCTGCCCGGAACGCCTCCACAACCGCGATCTCCCCATCGTCCTGCTTCACCGGAAACCGCATCCGGTACACACCCGCACAGCATTTCACCTGGTAAAGAAGACCGGGGCTAAATCCTGTAAAAGGGGAGGCTTTGTCGAAGTAGGCTGATACCGATTCCAGGAATGGATCCTGCTTTTCACTGCGTGGCAATTGCATGGAGGTTGTGGGGGCGGATGATGTGGGGGCAAGACAGGGGACGCAAGACCCGGGATGGACTGACGAATCTGCTTCCGTCGCACCGCAGTGGGCATTGAAGCAGGATGGACTTGGCGGAACAAATCCCCCTCATCGATTCAACCGAACCGAGTCGGAGCGGCTTTTTTGAAGGCCGTTTCCCGCAGGTAGATCGGTTCGAGTTTTTCGCCCGGCAAATGCCCGGTGGTGTGCGCCAACGAAACAAGCGACGCGGGATCGGGATGCATCGATTCAAGCCGGGGCACTCTTTGCTGAAGTGCGCCCGAACCAAAGAGGCGGATTGTCTTGGGAAGAGAGTCGACGAATGACTGATCAACAATTCGCAATTCAACGCCCGTGCAAAGCGCGTCGTCGGTCAGCTCAAACTGCTCACAGTAAAACTCACCCCGCTGCGCATCGACCAGAACCGCAATTTCTCCCCGCACACTTTGGCTACGACAGGTCTCCGCGATCGCCCGGACGCTTGAAACCCCGCGCAATTCCACTCCGGTCGCGAGTTGCCAACCCTGGGCGATCGCGATCGATTGTCGAATACCGGTGTAAGATCCAGGACCCAACCCCAGGACGATGCCATCGACCTCCGCTCGCGAAATCTTGGCAACCGCCAGCACCGGCTCGATCATTGCGAAGACGCCCGCCTTCCGATCCTCCGTAAACTCCGCAGACTGACAGGCGTCATCCTGAAACATTGCCACCGAGCGGCGGCCTGATGAGAAATCAAACGCCAAGGTCTTCATAGCTGATCCTACGTTCTGATTCACTCGGCGACTCCAGGCAGACCCGTCGCAACTTTTTCACCGGCCCCGCCTCCGGTAACCAACGGGCTGCCCATTCGACAACCGTGAGTCCTTCAGGTTCGTCCAGATACTCCGCGAGTCCGGCATCGAACACGGCGGTCTCATCATCCAACCGGTACAGATCGAGATGGAACATCGGCACCCGGCCACCTTCATAAATATTAATCAGGGCAAAGGTCGGAGACTGAACCCGCCCCCCAAACCCCAACCCGCGCGCAATGCCACGGGCCAACTGCGTCTTGCCCGCGCCCAGATCACCATCCAGCGCCACCACCCAACCGGAGCCAAGCTCTTTGCCCCAGCGCTCACCCAATGCCACCGTCTCTTCAACCGAGCGGGTGATCACTTCCGTCAATCGGTGTTCGTTCGTCGCCATCCTGATAACTGAACTAGTTGGCGGAGAAATGCACGAAGCCGGATTCATTCAGATTCCTTACCCCGTGTTCACCTCTGATCCGCAATTCGGAACCTTCAAGAATCTTGCCGATACAGCTGATCGGAGCGTTCGGGAAATTCTTTTTCCAACCGTCCAACACGGCCACGGCGTCGCCTTTTGAAACCGTAAACAACAACTCGAAATCTTCACCATCCGTCAACGCCGCCAGCAACGCGGGTTTGGAAGTCTCCTTCCCGCGGTAACGTTCTTTGGCGGCCCGGCTGACCGGGATCGCGGCTTCGAAAACTTCGGCACCACAGCCGCTGGCTTTGACAAGATGTTTCAGATCTCCCGCGAGGCCGTCACTCAGATCGATCATGGCGTTCACTTTGCCAAAGTCAGCGAGCCACTGTGCTTCTGGCAAACGTGGCTCGAATTCAAAATGTTTACCGGCGAGCGAACCTCCCAGCTCACCTGAAACAAAGATTGCATCCCCCGCCCGCGCACCGGATCGGAGCACTGCCCGATCACGCTGAACCTCACCGATCAACGCCACATTGATGAGCAATCTCGCACCGTTGTTCGTCGTCTCACCACCCACCACCGCGACGTTGTGCTCCGCCGCCAGTTCATTCAGGCCGGCATACAGGTTCAGGACGTACCCGGGATCAAAATCCTCCGGCAGCCCCAACGTCACCACCGCATGCAGCGGCTTGCCCGCCATGGCCGCAATATCACTCAGGCATCTTGCCAAAGCCTTGCGACCGACCTTCTTCGCATCCGCATCCCGATCGAAGTGCACGCCTTCAACAATCGCATCCGTCTTGAACAACGCCGACTTGCCCGGCGCTCCCAAATCCAGCACCGCGCAATCATCCCCGGCCCCGGTCAAAACCCCCGCATGGGTATGCAGGTTCTCCGTCAGTTTTCCAATCAGTTCAAATTCGTTCATCAGGTTCGATCTACTCAGAGATGCTGCATCCATTCGCGGCCATAGATGATCAGAATGAAATTCACCGCGTTGAATGTGCTGTGGGCGACGATTGAAATCAGCAGATTTCCTTTCCATTCGTAGAGCGCGACGAACGCCAATCCCAGCACTGTCAACGGCACAAACGACAGGGCGTTGCCATGCATCAGGGCAAAAAACAGCGCGGTTCCCCAGAGCGCGGCGATCCGGTGACCACGGAATTTCAGCGCCGGATAGAGCACCCCACGAAAGACCACTTCCTCCATGAGCGGCGCGAAGACGATCGCGATCATCGCGAAATAGAACTGCTGATCCCAACGCACCGCTTCCACGAGTGTGTTCACGGTATCCTGTCGCGGCGCCGCCACCTCAGCCTGCGTGAACAGCCACTGACAGCCGGCCTGCATCGCCATGATCAACGGCGCGATGAGCAGGCCGATCCACAGGCCGTGGAGCAATGCCCGCCCCACGCCACCATCGCCCAGCCCGAACGCCGCCCGCCAGGTCAGTCCGTGCTGTTTCAAAAAACGATTCACCAGAAACAGGGAACCGATCTGCAACCCGGCGCTGTTGATGAAAAAATCGAGGAAACGCCCCTCCCCAGTCGCCAACATCCCGGGCGTGAACAGCGACTTGGGAACGATCACCGCCAGCGACATAACGACCAACACCCCAAGCAACAGCTCGATCAGGTATTCGGTCTTCCATTTGTGCTCAGCGATCACGTCGCAGAGGTTAGGCAATTCGTCCAACCAAGGACCACGGAAAAGTGGATCGACGACTCAACACCGGGCAACGACGTCATCTCCCGCTGGTGAAATGGAGACCGGCGAACAATCGTCTGCCCGCTCAATCAGCCAGACAGCCGTCTTGGAGTTGCACGACCCGGGGGGCGAGCGCGGCGACCTCCGCATCGTGGGTCGCGATCACGAGGGTGGTGTCGTGTTCTTTGCGGAGGGAGCAGAGCAGCTCGAGAATCTCACCACCGGTGTTGGAATCCAGATTGCCCGTAGGTTCATCGGCGACGACGAAGGAAGGTTCGTTGATCAGGGCGCGAGCGATTGCCACGCGCTGCTGTTCACCACCGGAAAGCTCGTTGGGGCGGTGCTCGAGGCGATCGCCCAGACCCACGCGTTCCAAAAGCTCGGTCGCGCGTTTGGCCACCACCTTCGATGACCAACGACGGATGCGGCCAGCGAGACAGACGTTCTCGAGCGCATCAAATTCCTGCAACAGATGATAGGACTGAAAAATGAACCCGACTCGCGTGTTACGAAATTGCGCCAACTCGGTCGCGGTCAGCGTTTTTAGATTCCGATCTTCGAAAAAGATGGATCCCTCATCCGGTTGATCCAGACCGCCAAGCAGATGAAGCAGGGTGCTCTTGCCGGCACCGGATGCCCCGCGGAGGGCAACAAACTCGCCGGCCTCCACTGCCAGATCAACACCGCGCAATACTTCCAAACGGCGTTTACCGATGGTGTAGGTTTTCCTCAACCCGTTCGCCCGTAAGAACTTCGTAACCTCACTCATGTCGCAGCGCCTCCACCGGTTGCAGCATCGCCGCCTTAAATGCGGGCACGAAGCTGGCGAGCAGACAGATGGCGAACGAGACTCCGCAGATCATCCCAATGTCCCCCGGCACGATCTTCGCCGGCAATTCCGAGAACCCATAGATCTCGACCGGAAACAGCTGAATGCCGGTCAACTCGCGCATCAGGTGGAGAAATTTGTTACGGAATTGCACGGCGAACACCCCGACTCCCAGCCCGGAAAGAACTCCCATGACTCCGATGGCGAAGCTCTGTCCAAAGAACAGCAGCATGATCTGCCGGTGGGTTGCCCCGATGGATTTCAGAATTCCGATGTCCCGGGTCTTCTGCATGACGAAAGTGATCTGCGTGCAGATGATGCAGAACGCTGCCACGATCATGATGCAGACGAGAATGATGAACATGACGTTCTTCTCCACCATGATCGCACTGAGGTAGAGCCGGTTGTCTTCAAGCCAGGATGGCACGTCGTAGTCCGCTCCCAGATCCGCTTGCACTGACCACTGCGCGTCGCGAATGGCAAACTCACCGGGATCGGTCACCATCGTGTAAATGCCCGTCGCCTGGTCATCCATCTCGAACAGGGACTGTGCATTGCGAAACGAGATCGCGATCAGCTGGGCATTATATTCGTAATGACCCGCATCGAAGATTCCTTTGACGGTGAACTCCTCTGGCAGAACCGCCTCCTCAACCCCGGATTCACGCGAGTCCCTCAGGGTTTGGATCGACGCGGGTGAAAACACTGATATCCGGTCCCCCACCCGGATGCCCAGGTTGCGGGCCCAGACGATTCCGATCACGCAGCCATCACCACGGAGATTGAACTCACCTGCCTTCATCATTTTCGGCAGGTTGGTGATATCCCCTTCCAGTTCCGGATCCACACCCCGAATCATCGGCGCATCAATGATCTTCTTGCCATCGTAGGTGCGGTATTCGACCAGCGATTTGCCCATGATGTAGGGAGCGACGGCGGTCACATGTTTATTCGAACTCACCTGTTCGGCGACCTTCCACGGCTCGGAAACCAGACCCCCACCGGGCTTCACGACCCGCAGATGCGGAGAGAACCCGAGAATGGTTTCCCGCAGTTCGAGACCGAACCCGGTCATCACGCTGATCACGATGATGAGCACGGCGACCCCGAGCGCCACCCCCATGACCGAGATCAGGGTAATGATGGAGACAAACGTCCGCTTGGGCCGCAGATAACGCAGCGCCACTTCCAGTTCAAACGGCAATCTCAACATCCGCGCGGAGGCTAGTGGGGGTTGAGTGGGTTAACAAGCGAGTTGTCCCGCGAGGGACAAAATCGGGCACTCCAGGTCATCACAAAATGTAAAAATATCTGACAATTTGCACGATCTGGTGATGACCAGGGCTTCAGGAGTGAGCGTTCAGGCACCGATCGAGGAATGAACCCGCGAGCGGCAGTCCAATGCGCAGCGGTGGATACCCTGACTCCGATATTGGGATTATTGGCCCTTATTCTGTCGCTTCCCCGATTCTGCGTTGCCACGGATTTTCATTTTCCACACACTACAACCATGGACATCGCCTCTAACAGCTCCTCTCGGGGCCGCAGTCTTGTGCTACCCACAGCGGTATTCTGCCTGCTGATCTCGGGCATTGCGGGATTGGTTTATCAAGTCGTTTGGACACGCTACCTGGCTCTTTTCACCGGACACACCAGCTACGCCATCGTCGCTGTGTTGGTGGCTTTCATGGGTGGCCTCGCCTTGGGCAACGCCTGGCTAGGCACCATGGCGGACCGGATTCGGCGGCCCCTCGCGTTCTACGCGTGGTTGGAACTCGGCATTGGTCTCTACGCCCTGGCCTTTCCGCAGCTCTATGATTACGCCTACGGTTTCTACCTCACGGTGGCCGAAACCACGCCTCCCGGCAGCCCGGTCCTGCTGGCTTGGAAGTTCCTGTTCTCCCTCCTCCTCCTGCTTTTACCCACCGTCATGATGGGCGGAACGCTGCCCGTGCTCACGAAGATGCTGGCCCGTTCTCTGAACCAGCTCACCGGCCAGATCGCGAATCTCTATTTCATCAATAGTGCCGGGGCCGTGGCCGGCGTGGCACTGGCCGAATTCTGGTTCATCCCCATCTGGGGACTGAACGACACGGTGGTCGCCGGCGCTGCGATGAACCTGCTGGCCGGCGCCGTCGCGCTCCTCGTCAGCGGATACATCCGCGAAGAATCATTGGGAACAGCGGCGACCAAGACGGAGGAAAAAGATGAGGAGGAGCCGGAAAAATTCAGCAAGCAGGATATCCGTCTCGCAATCTGGGGCATCGGTATTTCAGGCGGTGTGGCGATGCTCTACGAGGTGGCCTGGACACGACTGCTTGGATTGGCGATGGGCTCCAGCTCCAACGCCTTCGCAATCATGCTCATCACGTTCATCTTGGGTATTGCCATCGGTGCCTGGTTGATCGGCCGGATCCGAATCCGGCGCAACAGCATGGACTGGTTCGCCTGGCTGGAGATCGGTGTGGGGGTTTCGATCATCATGACGATGTTCACGTATGAGCGACTGCCCTACTGGTTTTCCAAACTCGCGAACGTGATTGATCGCAGTCAGGACAACTACCCGTATTTTCAGTTTATGCGCGGGCTGCTGAGCTTTGGCGTAATGATCATCCCCACCACCCTGCTCGGCATGACGCTGCCGCTCGTCAGCCGCATCTCGACCGCGGAGATTTCCCGCACCGGACGTTCGGTGGGGCGGGTATTTTCGTTCAACACAATCGGCGCGGTTCTCGGCGTCGTGCTCACCGGACTTTGGGCGCTACCGGCGCTCGGCCTGGCCCGCACATTCGCATTGGGTGCGGCGCTCAACATCTGCGTTGGTATTATGATCCTTTCGCGCAATGCCCGCCCCCAACAGAAGAAGCTGGTTCCGCTCATCATTCCCGGAACGGTGATGTGGATGATTCTTGCCGGCATGCTCCTGCATGATCGCTGGTCCCAGTACCTCACTGCGGGCACTTGGCGCAGCAATCCGGCCGCAGCGTCCTTTGAGGATTTCAAGGCGACGGAAACATTCTCGATTCTCTACCATCGTGACGGTGCGGGCTCTACCGTCACCGTCAAGCAGTCCACCAACGACGGCGGCATTTTCCTGAAGGTGAACGGTAAAGCCGACGCTTCGACCACTACCGATATGGTCACGCAACTCCTGCTGGGTCATGTCCCGGCAATGCTGCACGACAAACCCGAAGACGCACTCGTGATCGGCTTGGGAAGCGGCGCGACGTGCGGAGCAATTCTCAGCCATCCGACGATCAATTCGTTGGATACCGTGGAAATCAATCGTGAGGTTCTCGAAGCGGCGGTCATTTTCAAGGATTTCAACGGTGACGCGTTGAACAATCCCAAGATGAAGGTTCACGTCGATGATGCGAAATCGTTCCTTCAGACCACGACGAACAACTACGACATCATCGTAAGCGAGCCTTCCAATCCCTGGATGGCCGGAGTCGCCGGCCTATTTTCGCTCGAGTTTTACGATGCCTGCCGCCGTCACCTCAACGAGGACGGCATCATGTGCCAGTGGTTGCACATCTACGAGATCCCGGAAGAGGCCATCAATACGGTATTGAAAACCTACACGCTGATCTTTCCCTACACCACGGTGTGGTCCGGGGCGATGGGCGACGTCATCCTGATCGGTTCGCTGAAACCCATGGAGACGGATCTGGATTCCGTGTTGGAGCGATTGAAACAACCCACCGTGGCCGCCAGCCTGAACCAGATCCACATCAACCGCCCGGTCACGTTCCTGGCGCACCAGTTGATTTCCGAAGACTTTGGCCGCTTTCTTTTTCCACTCCAGACCGAGCAGCACAGCGACTTCTTTCCCGTGTTGGACACGCTCGCGCAGCAAGGACAGTTCACGCTCAAGCCCTCGTATCACCTCTACAACTTCGACGAACGAATGTTTGTGCGTTCAACCATGCTGATTCATCAGTACATCATGAAGAATCCGCTCACTTTCGAGGACCTGACCAACCTGGCCAACCACCACGAATATGAACGGCTCATGCGCGCCCCGCTGTTTCGCTCACTCATGGAACAATGGCGCATGACCTTCCCGGCGGACCCGACACCGATATTTTTGGCAGCCCGGGCCAAGGACGAACGCCAGCCGACCGCGATGGACTTCGCCAACATGACCACCCAGCTCGGCAACATCGGAAACGACACCAAAAACAATCCCGGCAGGATTGTTGAGTTTGCCCACATCGCGATGGCCAACATGCGGCTGACCCGGTCGATCTTCCACCAACCCGATGCCGCCCCGCTCATTCGCGGGTTGGAGCTTTTTTCTCAGGCAGACGAAGCCAACTCGCATATTTTCGATACCTACCGGGCAGAAATGGCATGGGAACAGGGAGACCGAAAAACGTTCCTGGACCTCGCCGGACGCCTGTTCATGAGTACTGAAGTACAAATCAACGCCACCCACTACCCCGACAACGATCCGTCCCCACGCATGGTACTGGCCCGCCTCCTCGACTACTACCTGGACCAGACTGAATACGACAACGCGAACAAAGTTCTCGGGACAATACTGAACAGCGGCTTCGCTGCGACCGAGGCCACATGGCCACGGGTCATCAATGCGAAAGCGTTCTCGATTTTCCAGGAATTGGCCATGCGCGAAGCCGCCCAAGGATCTCCTCCGCCCGCCGAATAGAACGGGCTCGGCGAGGGAGCAAGACAATCATCGGGCGGCTGTGAATTTCCTTTTCCAGCCGTCCGAATGCTTTATGACTCTCAAATGCGAATCACCTTGCTTCTCGTCGCCGCGCTGGCCCTGGTAGTTTTCGCACCTGAAACCACGGCCGCCACCCAGCCAAACTTCATCATCATCAACTGCGATGATCTGGGGTACAACGATATTGGCCCCTTCGGTTCGAAGAAACACCGCACCCCAAACCTCGATCGCATGGCCCGTGAGGGTCGGAAGTTCACCAGCCACTATTCCAGCTGCGGCGTCTGCACTCCCTCCCGCGCGTCCCTGATGACCGGCTGCTACCCCCGTCGCATCAACCTGCACGAGAACGAGGTGGGCGGTTGGGTTCTCTTCCCGGGCAACAAGAAAGGACTCAACCCCACCGAAATCACCATCGCTGAGGTTCTCAAGGGCGCGGGCTACGCCACCGCGATCATCGGCAAATGGCATCTCGGCGATCAGCCCGAGTTTCTGCCCACCCGCCAAGGGTTTGACTACTACTTCGGCATCCCATTTTCCAATGACATGGGGCATGACTCGCGCCCGAAACCGTATCGCTACCCACCTCTGCCGCTCCTCCGCATGGAGCAGGTCATCGAAGAAGAACCAGATCAAAGACAGATCACTCGCCGCTACACCGAGGAGGCAATCCAGTGGCTCCGCCACACCCAGGAAAAGAAACACCCCTTCCTGCTCTACCTGCCCCACACCATGCCGCACTGGCCGCAATACAGCAGCAAACGTTTCTCCGGGAAATCGAAGAACGGCAAATGGGGCGACACTGTCGAAGAGATTGATTGGTCCGTCGGCGAGCTGCTGCGCACCCTGAAGGAACTCAAAATCGACCAGAATACGCTCGTGCTTTTCACGAGCGACAATGGCGGAGCGACCCAGCACGGGGCGAGCAACCTGCCCCTCAAGGGAGGCAAAGGCAGCACCTTCGAAGGCGGCCAGCGCGTTCCCCTCCTGGTCCGTTGGCCAGGCAGGATTGATCCCGGAACGACGTCAGCCGAAATGACCACGATGATGGATATCCTCCCGACCTTCGCCGATCTCGCCGGAGCCAGGCTGGACGAAGATCGTCGCATTGACGGCCGAAATATCTGGAGCCTGATGAAATCAGGCTCCATGGCGCGCACGCCGCACAAGGCGTTCTACTACTACTTCAAGGGCGAGCTGCATGCCCTGCGCTCTGGTGACTGGAAACTCCGCGTCAAGGATCGCGCGCCCAGACGGCAGAACAAGAATCAGGCGGCACCGCGCCAAAGATTCCCGCAGTTGTTCGACCTCGGAAGAGACCTCGCCGAATCGCGCAACGTCGCGGGCGAACATCCCGACGTGGTCGCCCGACTGCAGTCGCTGCTCGAAATCGCACGCGTCGACCTGGGGGACGGAGATCGCGAGGGCGAGAACACCCGGCCGGCCGGTTTCAAACAAAATGCAAAAACCCTGACGCAAAACGATTAGCTTCCCGTCTGTCACTCATCGCCCGGAACGGAACCGTCTGCCGTTCCCAAATCAGTCAACCGGCTCGCTGAGCCATTGAACCTTGCGCCCCAACCGGCCGCTTTCTATGGTCGCTATCATGAAGTTGTTTTATGGGATTCTACTCGTTTCGCTGATCTTCGCCGGTCCCGCCGCCGCGCAAGGCACGTCGAACCTGTTATCCGCCGCCGCCCGGCAGGAGATGGCCGAGAAGCTCAAACGGATTCAGGCGCAGGTCGAGGATCTGCAGGCCCTGAACGCGTCGCTGGGCAGGGATCTGAAAACCGTTTCGGACCAGGTGCGGAGGCAGAACGATGCGATGAAAAAATTCGCGGAGGCCTATGAAATCGCACTTTCCGATTACATCCGGAAGCAGGATCTGGCTGATCTACGCAAGACCGTCGAGGAGATCGAGAAGCGGCGCATCCAAGACACCAAGGTCACCAAGGATACTTTCGAGCAGATCCGCAGGCAGATCGTGAAAATCCTCGATACTCCAGCCCAGATCATCCATGTGAAGCCCAACCCCAGCAACAATCACCAAGGGGCGAGCGCCGGCCCGAAGGGCAAATGGTACACCATGGAAAAAGGACAGACGGTTTCGGCGGTGATCGAAGCCTTCAACGGAGAATTGAAGCGGACGGGACGCCGCGCGCGCATCTCACTCACGCAAGTCCGGGCGGCAAATCCCCTGATCAACCTCGATCGCATCCGGACCGGAGAGAGGTTGTTTATCCCAATCATCGATTGATCACCTGATCTCGATTCACCCGTCATGATGAAATGGGCTCGCAAAACGCACCTTTACCTCGGCGTCTTCTTCACGCCGATGCTGATCTTCTACATCCTCACGGGCTGGTATCAGACGATCAACCCCGAGCGGCTCAAACACGCGAGCGAAGCCCAGACCTTCCTTCAAAAGGCACGCACCATCCACGTCGATCAGATTTATCCCGGTGATGATGAGTTCCAGAAACCCACCTCCCCATATCTGTTTCAGTGGCTGGTCGTCATCATGTCACTGGCCGCGACCGTTACCATCGCGTTGGGGTTCTATCTGGCATTCCGAACCCTGAAACCGCAGTGGGCGCTCTGGACGACATTAAGCGGCGGCATCCTGATTCCGATCGTCATGCTCCTACTCGGAAGGAAGTAACGGCGTATCCCTCGGTGCCCAAAAATCTGCTCGGGATACATTCTGCCAGTCGTCACGAATTGGGAATTGTGAGAATCAGACAAGCGTAATGGATCCTGAAACCAGCAAAAAGCAATTCGCTTGTCCCACATTCGCTTGTCTGATTCCTCTACTACCGCTGGTTGGTTCGAATGAAATCCGCGGTTTTCTCGAATCCGCGGGGAATCATTCTTAATAATCTTCGGAGGATCGTTTGGGCAAAACGAAAAGGATCAGCGGCTGGATTCAGACTGAAAATTGGATTTTGGAACTTCTTTGAGGCTTGAGTTTTGAAGCATGGAGTTTTTACCAGTGCTCGCAGCACCCAAACCCAAGCTCCTACTTCTCCGCTTCAGGCTCAGCGTGAATCTGGCTGCGAATGGTATCCCCCACCTGAACCAGGCCGTTCACAATGTCGGCCGCAAAATTCACGTCACGTCGCTGTTCGGAAACCAGCAGATCACCCACCTTATTTTCGCCCCGATACACTTCGAGCGGAGTTCCTTTGGGTGGCAGATCCCCGATGGTGCCTTCAACCACCGCGTAACGAAGCGCCGTGTTCACCAGCACCACGGCCCCGGTGTAGGCACGCACAGGCGTCACGACCGCCTGCTCAGACAACTCCTTCGTTTTTCCTTTTTTTCCAGATTTGCAGCCCGTAACGGACATGCAAACGGCAAGTATGAGAATAGTCCAGCGCATACGAATCGGTGATACGATACGGATAAGTCACTGCGCGTCAACGGCTAATGGAAACTCGGATCGCTGACTCGTATACAGCGACGGGCTATTTCGGTGACGAGATGAGCACAGAAGCGATTGAATCTCCAAAATCCGAGCTACCAGCTTCAAAAATCAATCAGAGCCTCCCAAGGTCAGATTGATTTCTGGATATTCGTCCCCGCCTCTTTCCTCTTGCCTCATAAATCGTTTATTCCATAGTTACCCCCTTGCCGCGAAGGCAAAACCCTTTAATGGGGCATTAGCTCAGTTGGTAGAGCGTCTCGTTCGCAATGAGAAGGTCAGCAGTTCGATCCTGCTATGCTCCACATCCTCCATGTCCTCCGCCTCCCCAAACCAGCCCCACGAAACTCCCGACGGCAGGCATCCATTGGCATCGGACACTTTGCCGAAACCGGTGTGGACGCATGACGACAAACTCGCGTTGGCCCACGCCCGGTCGCTACTCGCCCAGCCCGGCTTGGCCGCGCGACTCTCCGCAGCTGTCGGAGGAAAACTCGACCAGGGCATCAAGCTGTTGCCAGAAAACTGGCAAGACTCCATCCATCATGCGACCCGCGACGCTTTGTTCAAAGCCGTTAAACTTGCTGCGACCACGTTGGGAAGTGAAGAACCCGCTTCCGAACACACCCATCAGTTGCTCGCCGGCGCTTCCGGTGGCATCGGCGGTCTGTTCGGATTCCCCGCGCTCGCCTGGGAACTTCCGCTGTCCACGACCTTGATGCTGCGCGCGATACTGGATATTGCCCGGGCCGAGGGACATCCCCCTACGGAGCTCGACACCCGCCTGTCCTGTCTCGAAGTGTTCGCCCTGGGCGGTCCCGATGGGGACGAACGGGAATCCGGCTATTGGGCTGTTCGCAGCGCCCTGGCACCGGTGAAGAGCGACGCGTCCCGGTATATCGCCGTAAACGGATTCTCGACCAAGGGCGCACCGGTGGTGGTGAAATTCATCGCTGCGGTGAGCGCGAAATTCGGCATCATTGTCTCCGAACAGGCGGCGGCAAAAGCAGTTCCGGTAATCGGAGCGGCCGCAGGCGCGGCGGTGAACGTGCTCTTCACCCGACATTTTCAAGACATGGCGCGGGGACATTTCATCATCAAACGGCTGGAACGCAAATACGGCGGCATTGAAGTGGAACGCTCATACACCGCTCTGACCACTACGTGACCCGCGTCGTCGGTAACGGGTGATCAGACAGTCCCGCCTCGCCCAATTTCACCAACCGAGCTGACCCTCTACGACTTACCCTCTAAGGTTAATTTTCTAGCGTCAATTACTTGCGAAGCACGAGGAGTGCGGGAACCGTTTAAAAAACAACTTAGCAAGTGCTTGTTCGCCACATTCAACTGTCACCGTCCCTCAATTCCTGATCCCGCCATGATTACCATGGAACCTATCTCCTCTGAATCAGCCCCTGAACACGGCCCCCACGGAACGGTCCTCGTCGTCGATGACAACGCGGCCGTCCTCAACGTCATCTGCCAGATCCTGGCACGTGTCTCTGAGGTTCGGATCAGCGCGACCTGTTCGCCGACAGACGCGTTGGAGATCTTTGAGAGCCACGCCGACGAGATCGACCTGGTCTTTACCGATCTGCGCATGCCCGAAATGTCGGGCGTCCAGCTTGCCGAATCCATCCACGCGCTCCGACCAAACGTCCCGATCGTCGCCGTTTCGGCCACCGAATTCGAGAGTGAGGGTTGCGCCGCGATCAACGAACGGATTCCGAAACCGTTCAGCGCCCAGGCCCTGCTCGCCACCGTCGATCGCTACTGCCCCACCGGCAACTGACCATGATCACCGCCTCGCCCAGATTAACGGGGCAGTCCTTAACTGACGGAATTTGCACTGCAAAGGAAAACGGCGAGGACCAACGCTAGGACTGCGAGCATTTCCACGAAGGACGTGTTTATTCGGGATGGTCAGACCAATCTTGTTCGTAACACGAAGACAAAGACCGGAACGGTGCAGTTTCGGATTTACCGGTTTTATCATGGTGGCTCGTTGGTTGGAGATTTGACCGAGACGCAAAATTCCAGCCTCACCACTTCGGAACCGGAATCCCCATTTGGACTGGGTTTCGATTACGGGTCTTCCCGCCAATTGAAGCATATGGTCATTATCAGTCCGGGGGTAATTGTCGTTGATGCTTTTGCTGGCACCAACGGCGTTCTGACACCCGTTCCGAGTTCGAAGCTTTCATATGCCACTGAGATCGGTGAAGCCGCAAAGAAGATAATTTCAAACGCTCCCAATACGTCGCCCAAGCAATTCAAGCGCGAAGTCAATCGGATTTTGGAGACCCACGACAAGTGACAGCCTTTCAATCATCTGGTTCAACAAGACTCTGCCGATGATGAAAACAACGAACAGAAGGTGGAAGTATCGGATTCCGCCGCAGTGCATTCCCATCCTCATGGCGCTTGTCGCGGTCGCAGCCGGCTTGTCTATTCATGGAACGAACGTGTATCGCGCAGAGAGAGTGAATGTTATCACAGCCGCGCAGAGTGACGACATAGCGGGCATTCGTTTCGTAATGAAGTGGCAACCCGAACGAGCCCTCAGCGAAATGATTACGACCCCGCTATGGCAAGCGTCCTGTCATGGACACCTGCAGATTGTGAAGATTCTGGTCGAGCACGGAGCAGATCCGAACGATTGCGCCTACAATACAGGCTATTCGGCATTGAACATGGCCCGACTGGCCGGCCATGATGACATCGCAAGATTTCTTCGGGCGAGTGGCGCGGATGAAAAGTGATTCATTACCAAACGTAGCACCGGCGTGTCAGTTTCCATGCCGCCACCGCAGCAGCGCGCCTGAGCCAAAGGTTCACGAAGCATGACATACGATGAGCGCATCGCCCAAGGTCGTGCCGTCCGGGGTGGCATTTGGATCGCTGGGATGGCGGTCCTGTTTCACTTCATGCTCAGCGCACTGCTTAGCGCCATGGATCTTGCATCTCCATTACTTCACATTCTTGCAACTGGCGTGTCGGGTTTCGCAATTTGGATTCTCCAGCGATTCCGGGCTCAGATGCTCGCATTCACACAGAGCCAGATTCGGACGCAGGTGATTGCCGTGCTTCTCCTCTATTTACCCGTCGTAGTTGCCCTGTTTTGCTCCAGTCTTCGTGCGATACGGACACCATAAGTGTCTACCGATGGAGCATGGCTTTGATCCTAAGACTTCAAAGCTATGCCTTGGCGAACAAGCCCAGCGGACTTTTATGTAGGGTCCTCTTTCCCTTATGCGTTTTGCTTTGCTGCTCCTTACGGGCGTGAGCCAGGGACTGTGTTTCACGGTCGTCACTGCCGTGCGTTGAGTCCGCAGACTCCGCTCGAGGAACCAAAAACACTCCGGCGGACTCAGCGCGGAACAGCGATTCGATTTGAACTCCTTCAGGGTTGAATAGGTCCCTATGCACTATCCTGGCGTGCGCTTCGCGACGCTGGGATATGGAGTTGAACCGCCTTGCGGTTCTCAGCACGCGCCACCACATGCAATCATGCGCCAATTGCACAATCGCCGACAGACCGTTCATCGCCTGTTGCCTCATCCATACCGGCCTGCTAAGTCACAGGCCGCTTACGATCGATCACATAGACTTTTCATGCCCTTCTCTTTTGACAACAGCTACGTCCGCCTGCCGGATGCCTTTTTCGCTCGCATTGATCCGACTCCGGTCTCCGCACCGGAGTTGATCCGACTCAACCGAACCCTGGCGACGGAACTGGGGATCGATCTCGAACGACTCGATTCGCCGGAGGGTCTGGCGATTCTTTCCGGCAACAGCCGTGCGGATGGCTCGGAGCCCTTGGCGATGGCGTATTCCGGACATCAGTTCGGCGGGTTCTCTCCGCAACTCGGCGATGGCCGCGCAATTCTGCTGGGTGAGATCCTCGACCAGGACGGAAGCCGGCGCGATATCCAGCTGAAAGGTTCCGGCCCAACCCCCTTCTCTCGCCGCGGCGACGGGCGTTCAGCGCTCGGTCCGGTGCTACGTGAATATGTTGTATCCGAAGCCATGGCCGCACTCGGCGTTCCCACGACCCGTGCGCTCGCAGCGGTGGCGAGCGGTGACAAGGTGGTTCGCGAAGGCATGGTTCCCGGAGGAATCTTTACCCGCGTTGCAAAATCGCACATTCGCGTGGGAACGTTCCAGTGGTTCGCCGCGCGACAGGATACCCCAAACCTGCGAATCCTCGCTGATCACGTAATCGCCCGGCACTATCCGGACGCGCAAAAGCAGGAGAATCCCTACCGGGCGCTGCTCGATGGCGTCATTCGCCGACAGGCCGAACTCGTCGCGCACTGGATGCAGCTCGGCTTCATCCATGGCGTCATGAACACGGACAACATGACCGTCTCGGGCGAGACGATCGACTACGGTCCCTGCGCTTTCATGGACAACTACCATCCGTCCAAAAAATTCAGTTCGATCGATCAGGACGGGCGCTATGCCTACACCAACCAGGGACCGATCGCCCACTGGAATCTGACCCGCTTCGCGGAAACGCTGCTGCCTCTGCTCCATGAAGATCCGAAGCAACAGGTCCCTGAAGCGGAGGCAGCGCTTGAGACCTTCTCGGGTCTGCATGAAAGGGCGTTGCAGGCGCGGTTCACTGCCAAGATCGGCATCGCGGACGGCAGCCCCGAAGAATGGAATCTCGTGAAGAAACTCCTGGAGCTGATGTCCGCCGGCGAAGCTGATTTCACTTTGGTCTTCCGGCATCTGGCCGACGCGTTGGAATCAGCGGAGGATGCCACTCTCGTCGGACTATTCAGTCAGCCAGATGCGATTGCCGACTGGTTGAAGGAATGGCGCGCACAGATTGCCGAATCCGAACGGGCGCCGGCAATCGCCCTCATGCAGCGAACCAACCCCTTGCGCATCCCCCGGAATCATCGGGTCGAAGAGGCCATTCAGGCTGCCAACGCGGGCGACTACCAACCCTTTCACAGCCTCAACGAAGCGCTGGCGAAGCCCTTTGGCGCAGCGGCCGAGTTTGGCCACTACGAAGACGCTCCAGCACCGGCTGAAGTGGTGTGCGAAACGTTCTGTGGAACCTGAGCCGCAGGTGGCGGATTACCATGTGGAGGGGCGAGCTTGCGAGTCCGAAGGCGGGTGTAGGCACTGAAGATGAGGGCACTTGAATTCCGAGGGGCGTCACCTGGCATTTGCCCCCAAAGCGCCCCCGCGAGCAGCAAGGTTCTACACAGCGCCAAGGACTCGCAAGCTCGCCCCTCCAAACGATAGGCCACCCGCTTGCAATCACGCTCCCCCTTCACCACTCCCACTTTTTTATCGTCAATCCGCCGTACGATTGGCATGTATTCGTGTGTGGAAATGCCCGTACCGGATCCCGCCGCCATGAAGTCGATCAGCGGCGCCCATGTAGCCGCCACTGAAGACGACGAGCGTCCGATCATGCTGGATCTGCACGGCGTGACCAAAGCCTTCGGTAAACGGCAGGATCCCATCATTGCTGTGGACGAGGTGGATCTACAGATTCACGAGGGCGAATACTTTTCCATTGTCGGTCCTTCCGGTTGTGGCAAGACGACGCTGCTCCGCCTGATTGCGGGTCTCGATGTCCCGCGCCCCGGCACGATTCACATCGATCAGCAGGATGTCACCCGGGCACCGGCGCAGAAGCGACCGGTGAACATGGTGTTTCAGAACTACGCGTTGTTCCCGCATATGACGGTGTATGACAACATCGCGTTTGCGCTTACCATCAAGAACTATTCAGCGGATCAGATTGAGAAGGAGGTCAATGGCGCGTTGCAGTTGTTTCATCTGCAGGAACTCGCGGATCGCAAACCCAAGCAGCTTTCCGGCGGCGAACAACAGCGGGTGGCCCTCGCCCGGGCACTGGTGAATGAGCCCAAGGTCCTCCTCTTGGATGAACCTTTGGCCGCGCTGGACTTCAAGCTGCGCCGCGAGATCCAACAAGAGCTGCGCACCCTCCACAGGAACCTTCAGATCACTTTTGTCCACGTCACCCATGATCAGGAGGAGGCCCTCGCCCTGAGCGATCGGGTGGCGGTGATGAACCACGGGCGGATCGAGCAGGTCGACACTCCAAACCGGCTTTACGAATATCCGGCCAGTCCGTTCGTTGCCAGCTTCATCGGGGACTGCAACATCTTCGACAGCAAATTCCTGTTTCGTGAAGGGCCCGACGTCGTCGTGCAGACAGACATCGGCCGGGTGCGTTCCCACTTTCCGCATTCAGACGCCGAACGCGCGGATCAAAACCGGATCAAGATCGCGATTCGTCCCGAGAAAATCATCATCGAGATCGGCCAAACCCAACGTGACAACACCTTCTACGGCACCATCCGAGAAGTGAATTACCAGGGTGCCACCACGCACCTCGCTGTCAGCCACAACGACCGGATCGTGCGCGTCTCAATGCTCAACTCGATGGCCGCCCTGCCCCAACTCCGCATTGGCGATCAGATCAATTTCTTCTTCCCGCCCGAAAATCTGCTGATGATGGAATCCGAATGAGCGGCAAAGAGAAAACCAAAGGCTGGTCCGTCGAGCACGGCGTAATGCTCGGCCGAGCCGGTCACCTATGGCGATCAGTCTGGCTCTCCGGCCCAGGCATTGCGTGGATGACCGTGTTTCTGGCGGTACCACTCCTGCTGATCGCCACGATGAGTTTTATGACCCGCGGACCGGAGGGTGAAATCCTGATCAGGTTCACCACTGAGAATTATGGGCGCATCGGCGGATACATTGAAATCCTGGTGCGAAGCATCTTCATCGGGAGCGCCACCAGTGCGGCCTGCCTGCTGGCGGCGCTCCCGATCGCGTTCTTCATCGCTGCACTGCCGAAACATCTCAAGATCCTTGCGCTGGTGCTGATCGTGATTCCCTTTTGGACGAACCTGCTGATCCGCACTTACGCGTGGCAATTGCTGCTCGCGCCCGAAAGCTGGTTCATGCGCCCGCTGGAAATCATCGGGCTCGTGGATGTGACCCAACCCATCTACCCCGGTTGGTCGGCCGTGCTGATCGCCATGATGGCGGACTTCCTGCCCTTCATGGTGCTGCCGCTCTACGCCTCAGTGGAGAAGATCGATTGGCAACAGACCGAAGCTGCGCGCGACCTGGGTGCCTCGGGATGGAGCGCGTTTCGCAGCACTGTTCTCCCCCAGATTCAACCCGGACTGATTGCCGGTTTGATCTTCGTCTTCCTTCCGGCAACCGGCCAGTTCGTCATCCCTGACCTGCTCGGCGGAGAAACGACATTCATGGTTGGCAACGTGCTCTACGAGGAATTCATCATCAACCGCGACTGGCCATTCGGCGCGGCGTTTGCGGTGGCGGCACTTTCGATGGTCGCGGCCGGTCTCCTCATCCACACCCGCTTCACCCACAACCGGAAGGAACGGGACCCCGTGTTGCTATGAAGACGATTCTGACACTCACCGGACCGCTGGCGATTCTGCTCTACGGTTTCATCTATGTGCCAATCATCATCGTGCTGGTGTTCTCGTTCAACTCGGCGCGTGACGGCATGTTGTGGCAGGGCTTCAGCATTCACTGGTACAGGGAAATATTCACGAATGACCTGATGCTGGCCGCGATGGGGCGATCATTCTTCCTGGCGATCGCCAGCACTTTGATCGCGACCGTGATCGGCACGCTGCTGGGTTATGGTCTGAGCCGGTACCGCTTCCCGGGGAAACGTCTGTTCGACGGTTTTCTGCATGTTCCCCTGTTTGTTCCGGACATCGTGTTGGGCGTGGCGATTCTGCTCTTCTATTCATTCATCCGCGCGAAGCTCGATATCCTCGCCTTGGGGATGACGACCATGGTGCTGGCGCACGTGACGTTTCAGATTCCCTTTGTCGCGATCATCGTCCGTGCCCGGCTGAAAATCTGGGACGACTCATTGGAAGAGGCAGCGGCGGTCATGGGGGCTTCCCCAGCCCAACGGTATCGCAAGATCACTCTGCCGCTTTTGATCCCTGGAATCATTGCCGGTGGGTTGATGGCATTTACCCTGAGCCTGGACGATTTCGTGGTGAGCTATTTCACCGCGAGCCCGGAGGCACCCACGATGCCTATCGTGATCTACAACACCGTGAAGGAAGGAATCACTGCCGAGGTCAACGCGCTCTCGGCCATTCTCATCATCGCCACGACTATTTCGGTGATCTCGATCACCTTACTGCAGCGCGCGCGAAAACTTCTGCCGGATTGAAGATTGGCAGTCGGTTCTGATTCAGCCGGCGGCGTCGCCCAGTTGATCCAAGATAGAATCGAAGTAAGCCTTCAGTTTCGAATCCAACTTTTGAAATCCTTCCGCCGAGCGGGATTGCCCCAGCGCATGGCGCATCGCGTTGTGCATCAGGTAACGACCCGTGACAGTGTTCATGTGAATCGCGTCACGGTAGATCTCCGTGATGTCTTTCCAGGGTGCCTTACCTCGAGCTATGTCAGCGGCAATCTTGGCCAGGAGATCTTGGGCGTGGGTCTGACGGAACTTCCGCCCGGGATGCCGCCGCTTCAGCTCCTTCACCAACGTGCCCAGATACGCCGGGCTGTGTTCCATCTTCTCCGCCACCGCCTTGTTCGCGTATTCGTCCGCTCGTGACTTCGAGCGTGCCCAGCCCGAATGAATGACAAAGACGGCCTTGGGCTGCATCTTGATCCACAAAGAAATCGCGTCCGCATCCTGCTTGAGGGACGCGCCGTAGTGCGTCTGCACGGAAACGAAATCATATTGCTTCTCCTTCAATGCCTTGGGCCAAAGCGTCGACGTCTTCACACACGGCTTGGCGGGATTCTGCTGAATGAAAGGCAGGCTCTTGCCACAATCGACATGCCACTGCACGTCGCCGTCGAGCTTTGGAGGAACGGTGTCCCAAGTCAGCGAATTGCCGATCAGGTAATAGCTGGGCTTTGCGGCAGCATTGGCATCCAGTGAAAAGATCACAGCGGCCAGACAGGTAAGCAGGATCAACGGGCGGAGTTTCATGGACCGAAACTAAGTGCCTGCCTTCGCGAATTCAATCGGTGAAATTGAATCAAGGGACGAACGGGTTGGAGTTCCCGCGCGGCTCATCCATCACAGCTCGGCTCAATTGATCAGCGCCACCGTCATCAAGACGGAAATTGAGATCAGTCCGAGTGGAATCAGCGCGGCCACCAATTGCTGCAGGAATGGAGTGACCAAGCGCAGGCCATGGGGATTGAACACAACCCGCCCCGTCACTTTGCTTGCCGCGAACGCAGGAACGAAGAGTCTCCAAGCCACCGTCGCCAGGCTGCCATCATTGGGAATACCAATTACCGTTCGTGGTTCACCAAATTTCGGACTGGTCGCGAAGAGTGACATCGGGCGTTCGACAAACAGGAACAGACCGGCAGAGCCCACCACGGCGATCGCGAACGCTGGCAGCATCATCAACCAGAACATGTGATTCTCCGATCCGGTTCCGGGAGAAATCTGCGCCAGGAAGAACACGGTCGCCTTCAGGCAAAGTCCGTGGAACAGATAATAGGAGAAACTCATGTTTCCGAACCACCGCAACGGCGCCCACGAGAACACGCGTGAAGTCAGCCCTTGAGCGGAGAAACAGTCGAGGCACAGATACCCAAACAGCACAAACAGACTCAGGTAGCGCCACCACCCTCCCAAACACAACACCTTGATCAGAATCATCACTGCCACCGCAATCCCCAAGGCAATCAAACCACTGCCGGATCGCGGCTGAAAGAGTTTCTGCTTTTGCACTTCGTAAACGAGCACGCCACTCACGAACATCAACATTCGAATGTGACCGTGCGTGAAGCAGTAGTAAGTGAATCCCACCGCCGTCACTCCCAGGAAAAAACGTAGCCGGCGCTGAGGGGTCCATCGACGCATCGCGAGCACGGCGACGAGCACGGGCATCGCAATGTAGTAGGCGATCTCATAGCTCAGGGACCAGGTCACGACAATCAACGGCTCGATGTCGAACATGCCGGGCATGAAAACCAGATTCTGAAGCGTGTAGATCAACGCCGCCCCGCTTTGCATCGGAAACTTGCTCTCGTTCGGAAACGCTAGGCTCAGACCCAGATACAAACTGAAGACGACCAGAAAGGTCGGATAGATCCGCGTCACTCGTCCCTTCAAGAACGGGATGATCGGCCGCTCTCTCCCAATCACTGCCGCGTAAATCAGGTAGCCACTCATCACGAAGAAGAGATCCACGCCCGCGTGTCCTAGATTGCCCAGGATTCCTCCGATCGAGCAGGTCCAAGACTGAGAGTTCACCCAGGGCTGCATAAGCACGACATAGTGGGCGAAGAAAACCATGAGCACCGCGAGGCCTCGCAGCCCCTCCATCGCTTGGATCGATTTCTTGCCACCATGGGACAACTCGAAATGTGCCTGCAGCCAATCGGCCGCCTTGGAGGTTTTTGTGTTCATAACATTGCCGGCTCGAAATACATGCTTCGAGATGAAGCTACGGCGGCAACGGCCGGCTGGAAATCGGGGCACCCACCCCATAGACGGATCGGCGCCCCCCTAGGGGAAGCGCACAACTTCGTCGATACATGGGGCCATGCGCAGAAGTAGCTGCATTCGCGCCCGTGGCAGCGTCTGGGACTGCACCTGTCCAAAACGCTGTCGCGCAAACGATCGCTCCAATTGATGCTTTCAGCCCCGGCACGCCTTCGTGCCAACGGCTATCTCGGCCAGCGGCCGTCTATTTGACCGGCGTCGGAGCCTGGTACCAGGCATCCGGGAAATCACCGCGCTTCGCCTTGTCTCGCAGGCGCAACGGGAAGGTCGAACCCCGATCCTGCTTCAACGCCAGCGAATCTCCCTTCGATTCGCGTAATTCCTTCCACAGCTGCGTGTTCAAGCGCTTAATCACATCCTGGTGGTCCGGGCTGAGAATGAGATTATTCAGCTCCTCGGGATCCTCCTTCATGTCGTAAAGCTCGTTCAGATCCCAGAGACCGTGGTAGCGGATGTATTTGTACCGATCGCCCCGGATCGCATGCATCGTCGGTGTGTGAGGGTAATTCCATTCCCAGAAATACTCGTAGAGCAGTCCCGTTCTCCAGTCGCTATCCTTGCCCGTGGCAACCGGCATAAAGTTCGCGCCATCCATGTGCGCCGGTGCCTTCAATCCGGCCACGGCCAGTAGAGTGGGACCGATGTCGATGTTCGCCACCACCTGCGGAACCTTGGTTCCGGCCGGAAACAGATCCGGACAGTGCATCAGCAAAGGAACCTTGATCGAGTGCTCGTAGGCAACCCGCTTGTCGATCAGTCCATGCTCGCCAAACTGAAACCCGTTGTCGCCCATGTAAACCAGCAAGGTCTCCTCCGCCATCCCGGTCTCTTCGAGATACTTCATGATTCGCCCGACCGACTCATCCATCGCGAGCAGGCTTTCGCAGTAGCGGCGATGATACTCCTGCAAGTCGAAGTCCTTGAGGTTGTAGGCATAGTCCACTCCATGCCGGCTGTTGCGCTGGTTCTTCAGCCACATCGGCTTGTTTCGATAATTTTCCTTCGTGTTCGCGTAACTCTTCGGGAGCGGAAAGGTCTTCCCCGCGTAACGTCCCCTGTGCCGGTCATGCGCCACAAAATCCGCATGCACGGCCTTGTGTGAAAGATAGAGGAAAAACGGTTTCTTCGATCGACGCGAAGACATCCAGTCGATGGCGAAGTCCGTCAGCTCGTCTGTGATGTACCCTTTTTGCGGAACCTTCTTGCCGTTGATGTTGTAACCGCTGAGGTAATTCTGAGGAACCTTCCGCGTGGAACCGTGACCGTCGGGCCAATAAGTCCCCTGCCCTTTGAACGACAGCCAGTGATCGAAGCCACGCTGCGGCGCGTCATCATCCCCCATGTGCCATTTGCCGATGAACGCCGTTTCGTAGCCGCCCTTCTGCATGTATTGCGGGAAATACTTCAGATCCGAATCCACCGGATTGTAATTGTCCACCACCCGATGATTGTGTGCGTAGAGCCCGGTCAGGATCGAAGCGCGGCTGGGAGAACAGAGCGACGTGGTGACGAAGGCATTTTCAAAATGCGCCCCCGCCTTGACCATCTGATCCAGATGCGGCGTCTCCAGATAAGGATGCCCCATGAAGCCGAAAGCGTCATACCGGTGATCATC
This sequence comes from Limisphaerales bacterium, assembly GCA_047608975.1. GTDB lineage: Bacteria > Verrucomicrobiota > Verrucomicrobiia > Limisphaerales > JAYPXF01. Next base: position 35,060 of record JBLFYM010000049.1, read on the forward strand.
GCAGAGAATGAAAAGGATGTTCCGCTTCTTCGTCCCGGCGATCTTCGGAAGATTGAAACTGGCAGCCGACAACCCGCCGGCCAATCCGAGGAAACAGGCAGCAATGAGAACACGCCGAAGTGAATGCATGCGCGTTTGTGCAATCCACCGAATGCGCTCGCAAGGAAAAAGGGGGTGCTTCGACAATTCAGATGGAATCATGTCTTCGCCTCCACCGTGAGCAGGTTACCCCTTTGCTCACAGACCACGACCATTGCCCCGGGAGCATGGAACCCGGCGCGAGATTTCGCAGAACGCAAGTCCCCAGCAACCCAGAACAGCAATATCAAGAGGGCAGCGTAAGGACCGCTCCAATGTTCAACATACTGAACCTCATCCGGGCGGAATCTCCGATAGGTTTCCGAGACGTTCCCCATGGTGAGTCCCAGAGTCTACCGTCCGTCCGAAGAATCAAGTTCGCGGCGGCATCGGTTCAATCCGCGATGGTGTCTTCTTCGCGTTTGCGGGTCGGCATGATGGAACAGGCCTCGCCACAACCGAACCAGCGGCTGAGGAGATGGCGGTTCCGACTGATCCACATGTAGATCCGTTCGGCGAACCAGATCACGCCTGGCAGCCAGAGGAAGATGGATACGGGAAGCAAAACCGGCATGCGTATCCCGAGGAAGCGGATGCAACGCGCCCCGCGATGGATCTCATTTTCAGGGGTGACGCAGTGAATCGCTTCCAGCAAATCCTCGCGAGTGAGTGACGGTGCCACCACGGAGGCCTCGGGATCTTTGATGGGCAACAGGCGGACGAGGTCAAACCAGTCGAGCCAGGTAAGCACCTTCATCTGGAAGGTACATAACGAACAGTCGCTGTCGTAGATGAGAATATTCTTAACGGCTTCCATCTTAGTGGTTGGCAAACCATGCGCCGATCTGCTTTTCGATTCCAGCGTTCTTCGCCATGGATTCCTCGAACGGAATTTTTGAATTGGGCCCTGGACGCAGGTGCCCCACCTGCGTCAACCAAGCGAGATGAGTCGCCTGCTGCCGGGCTTCAACGAGCTTGAGCAACTCGGGATTGGGAGCGCGTGTGCTCAGGCCCAGTTTCTTCATCACGGCGCGCGCGAAGATTTCATGCCCGGTGCGATCAATGTGTACGCCGTCGCCGGATAGCGTAAACTCCGGGTCCTGCTTACGGGCCTGGGTCACTGCGGCGGTGATAGGCGGCCGCACGTCGATCAACTCATCCACTTCCGATCGCTGGGTATCCAGCCACTTGGCATAACGATCCAGGACGTCGTTGTAGCCTTCATAAATTTCGAACCACGCGTATTTTTCGCGTCCGGCAGGAAGCAGTTTGCCCTTCTTGCGGAGCGGAACCGGATCGAACGGTGGGGGCGAAATCAATACGAGTTTCGCGCCGCTCGCCTTCACTTTCCGGATCAACAGATTGATTCCATCCCGATACTTCGCGAACCGCGCTTCACTGAACGGATGGTAGATCCCGTCGTTCATTCCGTAGCAGGCAAACACCAGATCCGGCTTCGTCTTGGCTAGCACCCGGTCGAACCGCTCGTGCACATCCGGTCGCGGGAAGGGATGATCCGGCTCCGATAGACCGGAACACGTTTCACTGGGGAGTCCAAGGTTGAGAATCTCCGGTACCTCGTTTCCGTTCAGTTAGCGCAACCGGGCCTCGATGACGGAGACGTAATGTCCTGCGTGAGTGATCGAATCTCCGATGAACACGACCCGGTCCGCTTCGAAGGGTCCGATCGTCGCGGCGTGCATTCGCAGCCCCGTGGCCAAGAGCAAGGTCCCGATCAGGATAGCACTTCGATTCATCCGGTTCATGATCGCAACGATGTAGGATCGCCCGGGAAGGTCAAGCGCAAGCCGAAACCACCCGAGCGAGCGCCTACTGGCGCGATTTTCCGTCTGGCAAATCTGGGTCGGGAACGATAGAACGCGACCGTCCCTTTCACTAACCATGTCCGAGAAATCATCAGCAGTTCGCAGGGTCATGATCGTCGAAGACGAGACCGCTGTGGGCAACGTCGTACGCAAGCAGCTCGAGCGCAAAGGATTTGAGGTTCTCGAGGTGGTGAGCAATGGCGAAACTGCCATCCGGACCGCGGTGACCGAGAAGCCTGATCTGGTTTTGATGGACATTCATCTGGAAGGCGCCATGGACGGTATCGAAGCTGCCAAGGCGATTCAGAAAGAAGCCGGCATCCCGGTGATTTATCTGACCGGTGACGCGATGGATGACACGGTGGAAGAAGCCCGCGAGGCCCAGCCTTACGGCTACCTGCTGAAGCCCATCAACGATCGCGAACTGGTGACGACCATTGAAGTTGCGCTCTACAAACACGACATGGAGCGCAAGCTGAAGGACAGCGAAACGCGCTACCGCACCCTGACCCAGGCCATGCCGCAGAAGGTCTGGACCGCCGACACGCTGGGCAAGGCCACGTTCTTTAATTCGCAGTGGGAATTTTTCACCGGAATGATTTCCGGACAGTGCCAGGGCGATCTCTGGTGGGAAGCCATCAACCCTGTCGATCTGCTTAAATTCAAGACGGCGTGGCAGCGTTCGATTGATACCGGGGAAACTTTCCAACTTGAATGCCGCCTACAGGGCAACGACCAAAAACCCCGCTGGCACTTGGCACGGGCCGTCCCACTGGATGCTCCTGACGGCAGCCGCCAGTGGTTTGGAACCTTCACCGACATCCAAGACGAGAAGGACCGCGAACAGGCCCTCAAGGATAGCGAGACACAAAAGCGCGCCGTCTTCGAAGGGGCGCTCGATGCCGTGATCTCGATGGACAACGAAGGGCGGGTGCTGGAATTCAATCCGGCGGCCGAAAAGATTTTTGGCAAGCCCCGCTATGAGGTGATCGGAGAACTGCTGGCCGAATCGCTCCTGGCTGCCCCCAGCCGCAAATCGCACTACCAGAAACTGCACCAATACCTGGTAACGAATACAGGGGATTTTCTCGACGAACGCCAGGAAGTGATCGCCATGCGGAGCGACAATTCTGAATTCCCACTCGAAGTGGCATACTGCCGTGTGCCGGTTTCGGGCCAACCCATCTTTACGGTCTACGGCCGCGATCTGACGAACCTCAAACCGGCGACCACAGGTGAGGATGCCGCGTTTGACCGGGAAAAGCTGGAGTTAAAAACCCGGGCGAAGACCCTCTCCGCAATGGTTCCCACCTGTTGCAATTGCCATCAGGTCCATGTTCCGGGCGGAGGTTGGGTGAATCTCGAAGAACACATCGTCCTGCAATCGGACACGCCGGCGATCGAGGCGGTCTGCCCCAGCTGCGAATCCACGGTGCATCCCGACGAGATCGAAGAGAAAAGTCTACGCGTCTGGGCCCGGGAATTCCGACGGATCTACACGGATTGATTCGGCTCACGCCGGGATTCTACCTCGCAGCAGCGGACGCCTACTGCATCGGGTGCGGATTCCGCCAGCTGTGACCGGTCTGCTTGAGCAGCTCTTCAGCTGCCACCGGCCCCCAAGTTCCGGCGGAGTAGAATTCCCGATTCGTCAAAGCCTGCCCTTCCCAACCGGCCTTGATCGGATCCACAATTCTCCACGCGGTTTCCACTTCATCACGCCGGATGAACAGCGTTGCGTCCCCGGCAATCGCCTCCAGCAACAGCCGTTCGTAGGCCTCGGGCGTGTAGGCTCCAAATTCTGAATCGTAGCTGAAATTCATTCGCACCGGACGAATCTGGGTGCTCGTGCCCGGGACCTTGCCATTGAAGCGCAGGTAGATGCCCTGGTTTGGCTGCAGGCGCAAGGTGATCGCATTCGGATCGTTGCCGCCATCACGCTGGGTGGCGAACAACACATGCGGAGTCTTGCGAAACTGCACGCGCACCTCACTCGCGCTCAGCGGCATGTTCTTCCCCGTTCGCAGAAAAAAAGGCACACCCGACCATCGCCACGTGTCGATGAACAGTTTTAGTGCCACAAAGGTTTCGGTATTCGACGCCGCCTGGACGCGCTCCTCTTGCCGATATCCGGGGCGTTGTTCGTCGCCGATCTGACCGGCGAAGTATTGGCCACGCACAACCTGACTCGCGAGATCTTCGGGCGCAATCGGTCGAATGGATTTCAACAGCTTCACCTTCTCATCACGAATCGCCTCAGCCTCAAGCGAAACCGGAGGTTCCATCGCCATCAGCGAAAGCACCTGCAACAGATGGTTCTGCACCATGTCCCGCATCGCTCCACTTTCCTCGTAGTAGCCGCCGCGGGAACCGACCCCGAGACTCTCGCTCACCGTGATCTGAACGTGATCGATCGATTGGCGGTTCCAGAGCTGCTCAAAGATCGCATTCGAAAACCGGAACATCAGGATGTTCTGCACAGTCTCTTTGCCGAGGTAATGATCGATGCGATAGATCTGTTTCTCGTGCGCGTAGGTGATCAGCTCGTGATTCAGTCGCTCGGCGCTCGGCAGGTCCGTCCCAAATGGTTTCTCCACCACCACGCGCT
>JBLFYM010000050.1:0-39371 GCA_047608975.1 Limisphaerales bacterium
GCGAGAGGTTGGCGAGGATGGGCCAGCGTTGTTCATGCGGGAGGCGTTGCAGGGCAGAGGCGAGGTAAAGGCGAACGACGGGGGATTTGTCCGTCCTGGCCATGCTTGCGAGGCGAGTCTGTGATGCAGCCGAAGGTTTCTTATCCTCCATCAGGAACTGGATGGCGAAGGCGCGGAGATACTCGTCGCGATGCGAGAGGAGTTCATGGAGGCGTTTCTCATCAAGACTTCCGATGACGTGGAGGGCCCACATGGCGCGGAGGCGTTTGCCGGAGGTCTTGGCGGAGACGAGCAGCTGTTCCAATGCCCGGGTGGCGCTCTGCTTGTTCAACTTGCCGGAGGCGGCGCGCATTTGGAGATGAAGCCGGGCCTGGCGGACATACCAGTCGTTGGCGTGATTCTGCAGTCCGACGAGTTGGGCGTCGGACATGGCGCCGACGTTCGGGCGTTTGATCGGCTTGGCGCCCTTGGGCATGACGCGGTAGATGCGGCCGCTGTTGGGAAAGTTGATGGCGTTGCCGCAGACGTCGGTGTCGTGCCAGTCGAGGATGTAGACGCCACCTTCGGGGCCGGTCTCGAGACTGAAGCCGACCCAGGCGAGGTCGTTCATGCTGATGAAGTCTTCCCCGTGACTGCCGATGTAGCTGGAGCCTTTGGGCGTCATGACATCGGTGAGCAGCTGGTGTTGGTGGATGTTGCACATGAAGAGCTGATCGCGGTATTTCGCCGGAAAGGCATCGGCCAGGTAGAAGCGCGCTCCGCCGTGCGCGGACAGGTGCGTGTGGTCGCGGATGGTGGGGATGTAATCGTAGATGTAGGGATTCAGATGCGGCTTGCTCTGCTTGTGATAGACCCCGCCCTGCACGACGTGGAACAGGTGGGGAATCACGCAGCAGGTCGCGAAGCCCTGGCCGACGTCGTTGAAGTCAAAGCCCCAGGGATTGGAGAGGCCGCGGGCGAAGATCTCGAACTCCTTCTTGGTCGGATGAAATCGCCAGATGCCGCCGTCGATGAAGTCGCGGTCGGCCATCGGCGTTCCGGGCTTGCCGACGTGGGATTCCGTGAAAACTCCGTGGCAGCCATAGAGCCAGCCGTCCGGTCCCCAGATGAAACTGTTCAAGGTCTCGTGGCGGTCGTTGATGCCCCAGCCGTCGAGGAGGATCTGCGGCGGGCCGTCGGGTTTGTCGTCGCCGTTGGCGTCGGGGATGAAAGTGAGGTTGGGCGGGGAACCGACGTAGACGCCGCCAAATCCGACGGCGATGCCGGAGCTGAAGGTGAGTTTGTCGGTGAAGGTCTTCTTCTTGTCGAAGACGCCGTCGCTGTCCGTATCCTCAAGGATCTGGATGCGGGTGACCTGGTTGGTAACGTGGTGGGAGCGGCGGTTGACGTAGTTGTAGTTCTCGACGACCCAGATGCGGCCCTTGTCATCGAAGGTGAACGCGATCGGTTCGCCGATGTCGGGTTCGGAGGCGAAGATGCTGACGTCGAAGTCAGCCGGGATGTCCATCTTCGCGACGGCTTCTTTCGGTTTGAGGAAAGGCGCGTCGCTGGTTCTGTGCTTCTTGCCAAGTTCGGCGGTGTGGGCGGTGGGAATTACTGCGAGCAGGAGGATGAAGACGAGATTTTTCATGGGCAGGGAAATGGGGGCAGGAATATTTGATCAACCACGGAATACACTGAAGACACGGAAAGGAGGCCGAGAGAAACGTTCCCCTTCAGTGTATTCGGTGTCTTCCGTGGTTGAAATCATTGCAGTGTTTCTCAGGCGAGCCGTCTGAGCTACGGGTCAGGGTAGTGCGACTTGCTTTTTGGTTTGGAGGTATTTGACGAGGTCGATGACTTGCGCCTCGGACAAAGCCGGTAACAGGCCTTCGGGCATCATGGACATTTTGGAGACGGTGCGGTTCTTTATGTCGCTTTTCAGGACGGTGAGTTTTTGGCCGACGGTGTTGAGGACGACGCGTTGGCCGTCTTCGGCAGCGAGAGTGCCGACCAGGACCTGGCCGTCCTTGGTATTGATGGTGATCTGTTTGTAGGCGTCGGGGACGTCGGCGCTGGGGTCGATCATGTTGAGGAGGATGTAATCGATGTCGCCGCGATTGGAGCCGGTGAGGTCGGGACCGATCTGGCCGCCCTTGCCGTAGATCTGGTGGCAGGAGGCGCAGACCAGACTAAACATCTGGCGGCCCTTGTGGGCATCGCCCTGGGCCAGATGCCGGTCGTCCAACAGGCCGCGGTATTTGTCGATGAGCTTGGCCTTGTCCTGGGTGAGTTTCTGGATGTCACCAAAGACGGCGGTGAAACGTTGGCCCAACAACTGCGAAAGCGAACGGGCGATGTAAGTGGGAATATCCTGGCGCGGAATGGTCTTGCTCTTGAGCGCGCGGAGCAGTTCGTTCGCGTATTCCTTGCGGGAGGAAAGCGTTTCTACGGCCGCGCGTTTGCCCTGGAAGTTCAGCTGGGCGTAACGGTCGAGAATCAGCTTGGGCGCCCGCTTGTCCGCGATGGGGCCATAGGCGCGGATGGCGTCGACCTGCAACGCCTCATCGTTCAGCAACGATTCCAGAATGCCTTTGACCTCCGGGGCTCGCAGGATGACGAGCGACTGCAAGGCGCGGCGCCGCTCGTCGGTCTGGGCGCTTCGATTGCGGACCGTGGCGAGCGCTTCCCGCATCGCTGACTGATCACCAAAGACCTGGCTGAGTCGCAGGCTCAACTGGCGAACCTTGCTATCCTCACTCGTGGCCAGCCGGATCTTCGTGGCGCCCCAGTTCTTCGGGGGAGTGACGTTGCGACTGCCTTGCAGTCCGCTGAGCATTCCTTCCAACAGGGCCGACTGGACATTCGCGTTCTCCGTGGCGCCGAGGCTGCGGGCGAGAAGTTCCAGCGACCGTTTGGAATCGAGGCGCTTCACCCCCCGCTCGCGAAGTTGCTGGAAACTCGGAGGCGCGGTGGTTTTCGCGACCGGTATTGCTGCTGGCTGGGGAGCGGGTTTCGCCTTTCTGCGCGGTTTTCGCGGCGGTTTGGGATCGAGATTGGCGTGCATTTCCTCGGCGCTGGGGGTGGCGGATGGCACGCCGTTCCGGGGAACTTCCCGACCAGCGGTCCAGAGGATCGCGTTGAGCATGATCTTGCGATAGTTGTCGTTCTGCCAGTTCATGTGCACGTGACCGCCGGTGAAACCGAAGCCGCGTCCCTTGCCGGTGGGGCGTTCGTAGGCCCAGGCGACATGCTGACTTTCGCCATTCCCGACGGCGCGACGGACATCTACATTGCCGCTGCGAGGACCGTTGGGGCGTTTGAGCGTCTCCGGTCCGGGGACGTCGGTGAGGATCGGAGTCAGCCCGGCGCGATCTTTCACGAAACGCATATGGTAATACCATTCATCATTCGCTGAGAACGCTTTGACGCCATTCCAGATCACATGCTTCTGCGGCGTAAAGGTTGGGGTCCAGTGGGGGTTCACCGACCAGTCGAGATCACAGAAGCCGCCCATCCACTCGAGGAACTTGTCGCCGGGGTCGCCTTTCACCGCCTCGGTCGTCCAGTGAATCATCACCACCCCGATGCCCTTTTTCATCAGGGCGTCGAACTCCTTCAGCTTCGGGTTCAACACGTGGCCGCCATGCCCCGTGCAGAAAAGCACGATCGTGTCCGCGTCGTTCAGCGCCGACGAATCCTTGGGGTAGCCGATATCCGGCAGCACGACCGCGTCGATGTTCAGGTCAGCAGCATTCAGCCGCTTGGCCATAATCATGTTCCCGGCGCGATGCTCATGCGACATCGGCCCATGACTCATCTTGCCCGAGATGAAGACGACCTTGGTCTTCTCCGCGGCTTTGGCGGGAGTCGCGAACGTCGCAAGAACGGCAGCTGTCAGTAGTGTGAGTGTCTTTTTCATTCCGAAGTTGAAGTCATCAGTTTTGGGGCAGTTGTGATTTGGGAGATCATTTCGAAAAACTCCATTCCGGCAAGCGGACAATCTCGCCGTTCTTCAAGGCAGATTCGTGCGCCAAGATGCCGGTCAGCGTGATGTTGGCCGATTGCACGGCGTTCGGATAACCCTCGCCTTCACCCCGCAACAATTGGACGAACTGATGAACGAGGTGCGGATGCGAACCGCCGTGGCCGGCGCCCTGTGTGAAGCTCAGATGATTCTCGCCATCTTCACCGCCATAGACGCCACCCTGCGTGAACGGGGCAATCTCGTCCGGCAACAGGTGCCCGAAGTCCGGGCACTCCACTTCTTCAGGGATATCCGCTTCCGGTTTTTTGGCCGTGTGCACCACCAGGGGCTTTCCTTCGATCAGCGGCCATTCCACCGCCTGTTTGGTTCCGTAAACCTCCATGCTTTCCCGATACTGGCGGGCGACATCAAAGAGCGAACGGTAGATATGCGCACTCAGGTCGCTGTTGCGAAAGCGAACATGCGTGCTCTCGACCGCGAAGGGCGAATTGTAGTGCCCGTGCAATTCCTCGCGAATTGTCCCACTCGGGAAACAACTCACGAATTCCGCTTCATTGCGGGCCAATCCCAAGGCCGGGCCCACGCAATGCGTCGCGTAATGCATGGGCGGCAATCCCGGCCAATAGTTTGGCCAACCATCCATGTCCTGCTGATGACTCGCCTTGATGAATTGCAGCTTGCCGAGTTTGCCCTCGTCGTAGAGCTGCTTCATGAAGAGGAACTCCCGTGCATAAACCACGGTTTCCATCATCATATACTTCAGCCCGGTCGACTGCGTCAGTTCCACGATCGCCTGGCATTCCTCGACCGTCGTGGCCATCGGGACCGTGCAGGCGACATGCTTGCCGGCCTGCAAGGCCTTGAGTGTCTGCTCCGCGTGATTCGGAATCGGGGTGTTGAGGTGCACCGCATCGATTGAGTCATCCTTCAACAATTCATCGTAGTCCGTGTAGCGCGTCTCGATTCCGAACTTGTCACCAACTTCGGTCAAGGTCGTCTCCGTCCGTTGGCAGATCGCCGCCAGATTCACCTGCGGATGCCGCTGATAGATCGGAATAAACTCGGCGCCGAAACCCAGGCCGACGATGGCCACATTTACCGGGGAGCTGTTGTTCATGGTCTAAACAATGCAACGCCCCTCCGAAACTGTATTGTAGCTCTTGGCCAAAGTTTATGGGAAATTGGCCATCATGAACGTCAGCCAAAGACTTGGGCACCAACGCCGTTTTCTGCGGTCAATCGCGGATGACAGCCATTTCCAGGTGCTGTTAGAGTATCTCCCCGGCGTCTCGTTCTTCGCGAAGGATACCGACGGCCGGATCATGCGGGCCAACCGCACCTTCTGCGAACGACTGGAATTCAAACGCGAGGAAGACATCATCGGTCGCACCGATTTCGAACTCTTCCCGGAAGGCCTCGCCGACAACTTCCGCCGGGACGATCTCGAGGTCATGCGGAGCGGCAAGGCGAAGATCGAGCTTGTGGAACTGTTTCTGAATCAACAGGGGCTGGTCGACTGGTTCGTCACCAATAAACTCCCCGTCTTTGATCGCCAGGGCACGGCGATCGGCGTGATGGGCACGGTTCAGAATTACGAACTGCAGCGCCGCCTGTCCTATCCCTATCCCGAGATCGAAAAAGCCGTCGCCTACATCCGCACGCATTTTAGTGAGTCCATCAAGATGGCCGACCTCGCCCGCAACGTCGGCTTGTCTGTTCGCCACTTCGACCGGAAATTCAAACAGGCCCTCAGCATCGGCCCCAAGAGTTTCCAGATTAAGACCCGTATCCAGTCCGCCTGCGAAACTCTCCGCCAGTCCGGTCTCAGCGTCGGGGAACTGTCACTGCAACTCGGCTTCTCCGACCAAAGCTCTTTTACCCTCCTGTTCCGTCGCGAGATGGGAATGACCCCGTTGAAGTATCGGAAGCGATATCAGCCGGTGGCTTAGCCAGGACTCAGCAGTTGTTTGACCGCGGATAGCACGGATGGCGCTGATAATGGGGTCGTAAGACGCGGACTCGTTTTTGATGGGGCTCACTAAATGGTGAATGTAGTAATGGCTGTCAGTCTGTGGATTCACCGAAGCCCATCCGTAGAGCTGACACCGAATATCTTCTTCGCCGAACAAGCTTTGCTTTCAGACACAGGAATACAGACAGGAGAATCTTATCAGATATCTTTTTCAAATTCCTTTGTCTCCGTTCCCTTGTCGTCCTCTCAGTTGTCGCTGTGACTCCAGAGATGGAGGCAGCAACACCACCGTCTGCGTGAAAAAATAGATACTTCACGGGGGATGCCAACGATGACGCCTTGCAGCTGCCATCCCTTGGGGATGGATTGTGTTTGATGAACTTACCCGGGGTATCGCTCGTTCCTCGCTCAACCCCGGGCTAAGTGCTGGTAAAGCCTTCGGCTTAGCCGTGGAGGAGCAGGAAGAATTGAAGCCCACGATAATCTCCGATCTGTGGGGGAATATCCTGCCACTGAGTTCTCGAACACTCCCTATCGGATGACGTTACCGCGAACTCCGACGGTGGCTGAGGCGGCGGTGGCATTGCCGAGGTTCTTGAAATCTTTGAAGGTCCAGACGACCTGCTTGTTCCGCGAGACCTCGATCAGTTGCGGATTGTCAGGTCCGGCGTGGCAGTTGCCGATGATGACATTGCCGCTCGGCAACAGTTCGAGTGAGGTGACCCATGCCAGCGTGATCCCCGGGAGATCGTTCTGTTTCAAATGCCAGACGATCTGCTTGGCGGGCGTCACCTCGAGAACCGAGTGGCCATTGCCGGTCGCGATCAGCGTGTTGTCGTTCGGCAGGCGGATGGCGTTGAAGACCTGATTGCCCCACGCCTCGGGTCCATGCCCACGAGCCGGCTTCTTACCGAACATGGGCACGCGGTATTCCCAGACGATCTTGCCGGTGGAGTTGTACTCGGAGACACGGCCTTCGGCTTCGTGACAGATCAGATAATTGCCATTTTTCAGTTTGTGTCCCTGACGAACATCACGATGGGCGCTGAGTTCCTTTACCTGATACTTGATCTCCGATTTGATCTTCCCGTTTCGGTCGATCTCGATGATTCGGCCGATGCCGTTTTCCACCAACATCGTGTTGCCATTCTCGAGGCGTTGAAATGCGTGCACCTCGAGTTTCTTCCCTTTGTTCCCGTTGCTGTTCTGGGCGTCGTAACTCCAAACGACCTTTCCTTTCGGTGATACCTCAACGAGTTCGCGCCAGCCACGCTGCGCCAGGATATTGCCATTCGTGAGTTGTTGGATCCGATGGACCGGAGCGGCTTTGAAGGACCAGATCACATTCCCGTCCGGATCGTATTTGTGGATCCCGGACTTCTTGTCGGCCGCGATCACGCCGTGCCGTGCTTTGGACACTTCGGCCCGCTCGGCAGCGGAACTGGTGGTAATGCCGAGGAATGATGCGAGGGCCAGGGCGATGAAGGTGCGCATCGAGATGCTGTTTTTCGTTTTCATATTTTGTATTATGGCAATTCAAATTCCTTCAGAAAGCGAGGATTACCGCTGAGTGATTCGTCGTCGCCAATTTGCTTCATGCGTCGGGCAACCAAGTCGCGCAGTTCTTTGAGCTGGGCGAAGTGATCGGATGAGGCGGCGAGGTTGCGTTTTTCGAACGGGTCTTCGGCGACGTTGTAGAGTTCCTCGGCGGGTCGGGAATGGTAGGCGCGGAGGAAGGCGGCGGCTTCCTTGCTGGTCTTCGCGGCTTCGATCCAGGAGGGCCAGTTGCGGTTGTGGTAGGGAGACTCGGGAGTGACCAGATCCATGTGCGTCGTGTAGTAGAGGTCGGGGCGGAGGTTGCGGATGTATTTCCAATCGCCGATGCGCAGAGAGCGGATGGGGTAGACGTTCATCTGCTTATCGCCCTTGTGGGTGGCAAAGATACGGTCGCGGTGTTCGTTGGTTTTCCCGAAGAGGACGGATTTGATGGATCGGCCGTCGATGCCGGGCGGCTTCTTGCCGCCGGCGATGTCGATGAAGGTGGGAATCAGGTCGATCCAACTGACCATGGCGTCCGTGGAACTGCCCGCAACGATCTTGCCCGGCCATTTGACGAGCAAGGGCGTGCGGATGCCGGTTTCGTAGAGGGACCATTTGCCGAAGGGCCAGGCATGGCCGTGATCAGCGGTGTAGAGCATGACGGTATTCTCGTCGCCGAGGTATTTCTTCACCATGGCGCGCATCAGGCCGAGCGTGCGATCGACGCCTTCCACCGCCTCGACGTAACGCGTCATTTCGCTGCGGGTTTCCGGCGTGTCGAAGGTGCGTTCTGGAACCTTGATCTTGTCGGGTTGGATACGTCCGTCTTTTGGTTCGGGCCAGGGTCGATGGGGCCATTTGCAGCCGATGAAGGCGAGCACCGGGCGGGTGATATCTTCCCGGTTGGCGAGAAACGCCTCGGCTCCGGACACGTCCAAGGGCTTGGCAGCGCCCGGGATCAGCCGGACGCCTTTCGTGTAGTAGGGCGCGCGGGCATTGCCGTGAAACACCTTGCCGAGGCAGATGATGTCATAGCCGAGTTTGTTGAGGCGCGGCAGAAGTGATTGGACGCCGGGCTTCAGCTCGCGTTCGTGATTGCCGACGATGCCGTTGCGATACGGCATCAGACCGGTCATCAGCGCCGCGCGACTGGGGGCACAGGCGGGAGACGCGACGTAGGCGCGATGGAAGGTCATTCCCTCATCGGCGAGAGCCTGCATGTTCGGCGTCTGTAGCCAGTCGGCTCCGTAAGGATTCGAATGGTAGACGCCGTGATCATCGCCGATGACCACGACGATGTTGGGGAGCTTGGACTGCGACATTCGCGGCGGCGGCAGCTTGATCGGCACAGTCCCCGGTGACGATTTCCCATTGAACACCACTTCCGCAATTTCGCCGCGATAGCGGAATGGTGTTTGGTATTCGCCTACCGGTGTCCCTGGATCCTGACCGACACTCGGACCTTCACCAGGATTCCGCGGTATCAATCCACCGGCACTTCCCTCGGCCACTTCCTTCCTGTTCAGGAGCAGCAGCATGCCGCCCTTGGCATTCAGGCGCGCTTCCGCAATGAACGGTTTGGCCGGCGCTCTGAGCTTGGACGAAATGGTTTGCGGCTGGTCGTTTCGCCGAATGGTGAATTTGAGTCGACCGTCTTCAACGAACAGCGAGTAACCATTGCGGATGCCGCCGTGAGCGGCGAGCACGCCATCCGATGATGTTGGATGTGGCGTTGCCTGCAGGGTGATGGTCAATGGTGTCTTCGCGATGTTGGGTCCTTTAGGCGCCGCCGTGGCGGTATGAATCCCCAAGACACCAAGGACACAAAGAAGGGCAGGGAACGGGTGTGTGTTCATTTTCTGTTTCGCTTGCGATTGTAAGGAGAGTTCTGGGCGGGACCGACGTTTGCCGCAGCATTCTTTGGAACGCCTGCAGCAAGCCGAGCCTTGATTTTGGCGAAGGCGGGATCGTTGGCGAGGTTCTTGAATTCGTTGCGGTCCTGCTCAAGGTCGTAGAGTTCCTCAAAACCGTCGGGATAGCTGATGTAGCGGTATCGCACATCGCTGATTCCATGGGAGGCCACTTTCCCGCTCCGGCCGAATACAAACGAGGTCAGCGAGGTTCGCCCGTCGATCTGAGGGGGATTCTTCACCTGCTGAGCAAGGGATGCGCCGGTGCACTGCTTCGGTGTGGGGAGGCCGGCCAGGTCGCAGAGCGTCGGATAGAGATCGGTGAGGGTCGCCGGCTGACGGGTCTTCGCGCCGTCCTTGGAGATGCCCGGGGCGTGAATGAACAGTGGCGTGCGGGTGGTCTGATCCCAGAGCGCGAACTTCTCCCAGTTTTCCTTTTCACCGATGTGGAAGCCGTGATCGGTCCAGAGAACGACGATGGTATTCTTCGCCATGGGCGAGGCGTCGAGGCCGTCGAGGAGACGGCCCAGTTCGTGATCGACGTAGCTGATCGAGGCCAGATAGCCCCGCATCAGATGCTTCCACTGTCTGTTGTCGGTCACCCATTTGTGCCACCCTTCACGACCGTGGCTGTGGGCGTCGGTCAAGTCATCCTTCAGGTGCGCGGGAAGTTGCACCTCGGATTCGGGATGCAGATCGAACCACTTCTGCGGCACCTCCCAGGGAATGTGCGGCCGGAACAGGCCCACCGCGAGGAATAGCGGTTTGTCGCCGGGTTGCCGCATCTTCTCGACCGCCCAATCGACCACCGCTCCGTCGCCCTGATCGGCGCTCAATTCCACCGGAGCCGCGCCGAAGAGATGACTGCCCAGCGGGCGTTTACCAACGAACCCGGCATTCTGATTCCTCTTGGTAGACTCGGGTCGTGGCCAGTCTGCTGAAATCGGGTCCAATGGATCGCCCCGATACTCGTCCCAGGCATCAGGGTCGTTCTGGGAATCACCAGGGGTCCATTGCAAGGTGTGGAAAATCTTTCCGCCGCCGACCGCACGGTAGCCGTGATCGCGAAAGTGCTGCGAGAGCACGATCGCTTTTTCCAAGACCGGAGACTCATGTCGCCAACGCGGACCGTGCGCACCAAACAGGTTGCGATAGATGCCCGATTTGATTGGATGAACACCGGTCATCACCGCTACCCGCGAAGGGTGACAGGCCGGAGCCGCACAATGGGCATTGGCAAAGGTGACCGATCGCTTCGCCAAGCGATCGAAGTTCGGCGTCTTCACGCCGGGATGATTATCCAGCGGCGAGATGTAGTCGTTCAGATCATCGACAGAGATGAAGAGGACGTTGGGCTTCTGGCCGGCTGCTTGACCTGATTGAGGCTGCGCCGCGAAGGCAAGGATGCAAAGGAGGGCATGGAGTTTTGCGTTCACTATTCGAAGGAGATTTGTTGGACGGTCTTGACGGTGCCGGGAAGCGGTTCGGTATTCAAGATCAGGAAGTGGGCCGTTGGGGGTAGATTTTTGGGGAATTGGCTATCGTCAATCTGCCACAAAAACAGGCTCGGCGTCTCCTGATCTGGTCGAATAGGTGGTTTGCACGAAACCGAATTCGTAGGAGTGTGTGCGGAGATGGGTAAGTTCAACGCTCTCCTCAAGTGGACCAAAGAGAGAAATGCCATCCCCCAACAAAATAGGAATCACGGTCACGGTGATCTCATTAATCAATCCCTTCGCGAGAAAGCGCCGGATGGTATTGCCGCCGTCGACGTAGACGTGATTCACGCCTTCGCCGGAGAGTCGCTGCAAGAGCGCGGCTGGCGACTCTGCCGAATGGGTGACGGTATCTGGAATGGATTCCGGAATCGCAATCGGATTGCTGCTCAAGACGATGACCGGCGTTTTCCCATAACCCCAACTACCGAAGGAGACCACTTTCTAGAAGGTCTTGCGTCCCATCACCAGCACGTCGATCGAATCCATGAACTTCTTGAAGCCACAGTCCTCTCCTTTCGAAACCGTGGCGCTCGCCTTATCCAACCAGTCAAGCGAGCCGTCGGCTCGGGCGATGAAGCCATCCAGACTGGTGGCGATGTACACGGATGTCTTCGGTTTCATGCCTCCGCTTCGCTGGCGAGTCGACGTCTGTCAAGGGGCTTCCCTGATTGGGGCGGCGCGTTCAGAATTGCTAGTATGAATTCCATCTCGGGCATCGCCGTTGCTGTCGCTGGGGCGATCTTCTTTGCTGGCAATGTTCCCGCTCAAGTTCCTGCGGTTGATCCGGTCGCGGAATCGCTGAAGGGAAAGCTGAGTTCATCCGTGGCGGTCCTGCTGGAACATCATCGTAAGCAGCGGCGCTACAAGAACGTCGACTTTCCAATGCCCAGACCGGCCTTTGCCAAATTTCGGGCGGATGTGCAGGGTGAACTGACACGGCGGCTCGGCTTGGAAAAATGGGTGGTCCGAAATCTGGTTGGGAAGGTCAGCCCGGGCGACCTTAGATTCTGCCGCCACGGGGATCGAGAATTTTACGCGATGAATTGTGAATTGGGAAAATCGGGAATCATAAACGCGGGAGTGTCTCAAAAGCCGGCGGGGCAAGAGTCCCTCGATCCCTGATCAGTATCCCGAAAGAATCACAGATGAGGTCTACTTCGGTTCAACGGCGACCACTGTTTGACCGCTCGCAGGAATATCCATGCGGGCTGAAACCACCGAGAAACGGCCGTCGTCGCTGGTGACATTGGACTCCAATCGTCCGCCTTTGACGGCGTAGTCGCCCTGCGGCAAAACCCAGGTCACGCGTCCGTTGGGCCAGGAATCCAGCAGCGAGTTGCTGACAGTCGTGGAAATCCGGCTCTGGGTCCCATCGTTCGACGCGGAATGCGCGAGCTTCAGCGGCGGTTCGGCGTCGCGGGCAAAAGGAATCGGCTTCGTCGCATGACCGTTGTAGGTCGCGGAAACGACACGGTTGTCCTTGAAGCGCACGACGCGAAAGCTGACCGAGTTGACCTTGCCCACGCGCAAGGTCGGGGCGCCGCCAAGTTCATCGACCTTCTGGCCGAGACCATGGCCGTCGTGGATCAGCCGAACCCGATGCCGATCCAGGAACTCAATTGGCGCATTGGATTCGAAGGCGTTGATGATCTTCATCTTCGAATCTTGCCGCGCAGCCAGCAGCTTATCAGCCTTGGCAACCGAGCCTTTATCGAACCAAAGGCGACCGAAGTTCAGAATCGCAAGGTCCGGCCCGAAGTCGATGCGCCCGACCGGATCGCCATACCACTCTTCATGACCATAAAACTGGTGATTGCCGAAATTGACGATGTGAGGGATCTCAAGCCGCGCCAGGGCGCCCGAGATGTAGGCGGGATTCACCGCCGTGCTCTGCAACACGAAATCCGCGCCGGACAAATTCGCCATCTCCGCGATGCGCCCGAGATACTCGGCCTGATACTGCGCGGAGGTGTCAAGATGCCCAAAGGTGATCAGAACCGGATCGCGCGGCCATTCGCGCACGACGTGGACACTGCGCGGGGATCGACAAATCCCTGATCTCCCGCCGCCGGCAATACTCACGCTGAGGTCGTAGAGTCCGGCGGGCATGTCGGGCGGAAGCCGGGCGACAACCTCGCGGTCGTAGTAGTAGCCGGCGGATTTGTCCTCCTCAAAGGCCAGCTTTCGCGAAATCACCGCCGGCCCCACGCGTCGAATCAGCGTCACTTCCTCAATCGTCGTTTTGAAGCCAAGAAACCTCGCACGAAACGACTGGCCGGGCTTCCGGATGGCCTGTCGGTTGAGCGCCGGAAAACGAAAGCTGGAAATCACGGTCGCCGCGGCGCGGCGCAGAAATAGCGGCGGCGCCTCCGTCGTTTTGCCGGCGCGGATAACGATGTCCTCGGCCATCGCGGTTTGCCAGCCCGCCGCGATGATCTCCAATGTGTATTTGCCAGGTTTGAGCCCGGTCATCGAACAACAGCCCGTGAGCCAGTTCCTGACCAACGAATCTCGGACAACCGTGCCGTCCCGACGCAGGACAGCGCGCGCGTCCACGAGAAACGCGTTTGCTTCGCCGTTGAGCTGAAATTCCAAAGCCCCTCGCTCGTCGCTCCAGGTTCGAAAGCCTTCGACCCGACACGCGGACGCCCCGTCCTTGCCCACGCGATGCACGATCCGTAGCCGATGGGCTCCCGGTTTCAATCCATCGGCAAGAACGACCTCGCGCGGCGAGACGCGCGGGTGAAGGATCACTGGCTTTCCGCCGTCGACCGTCGCGACCAAATCGCCGAGATTGGGCGGTCCGTAGGCCGGCACATTGTGGGCGCCCAGCCGGACCGCGATTCCTGTTCCTTTGAATTCAAGGTCCAGAGCCGCGCCATCCTCGCGGGTCGTTAATGCCGAGGCGGCGGCGTAACGAAAACGGTATTCGTTCCATTGACCGTGTTGGCGAACGGCATCCGCATCGAGCGCGGGAATCCAAAGAAGTAAAAGCAGGGCGTTCATTCTCCCGCATCGCAGCGAATCGTCGCGTTCACGTCAAGGATCGATGAGGGCTACTCCCGCGGCAGTGTGAAAAAGATGCGGAGGTTCTTGGTCTGCCGGGCGGCGGCGACAATGTCCGGCCGCCCGTCGCCATTGATATCCTCCACCGCGATTTCGCCATTCGAAAGCACAGTCTCCCGCCATTTCATTCCAGCGTTATCCGGCGGCGTAAACAGCTTGATGCCCGGCCTGCCTCTCGGGTGCATCGCCCGCCAGCCGACGACAATCTGATCCGATCCGATCCAACGCCCAGATAGTCCGCCACAGCGATCGCATGACCGTCGATCAACTTGTCGTCCAGGACAGCGCTCCGGGCCCAGGCTTGCCCCGCCGTGTCAGGCTGCGTGTAAACGGCGGACTTCACCCCGTGCATCGGCTCGACCGTGGCGAAGAAGCGGCGACCGCCCGGCAAGCGCCCGTCGCGAATCTCACCGGCCCACTCGCGCGTCAGCTGCTCACCCAGCCACTGACCGTCAGCCACCGATCGGCCAGTACGCCCATCGGGGACCCATTGCGCTGATCCCCAGAAAGACCATCAACGGCCAGATACGTCAGGCGCCTTTTTGTGTCAGCCGCCAAAGTCATTTCCCGGGCGCGCCCGATTCACTTCGCCAACAGAGGCTCCTGTGATTTGGGAACCCGATCATAGCGCAATTCCCCGCCGATCAGCCGCATGAGCGTCTTCGATTGCCCCTTCGTGGGCGGGCCGAAAAGATAATCGCTCGGGGACTTCCTGAACTTGGGAAACTGTTTCGCCGTTCGGTCAAAGATCGCCTGCAATTGCTTCACCACTTCGGGATTCTGTTTGGCGACGTTCCGCGATTCGCTACGATCGGCGCCGAGGTCGAAAAGTTGCATTGGCTTGGGCCTACCCTCAGTACGTAGGCCGGGGTGCTGGGTGATTTTGGCCTGCTCGAAAGGAGCTATGATCGTGACTCCGTCTGGGCCCCGAGGATCTATGTAGTTCGCGCGTTGCTCCGGAGTGAAATGGGAATAGAGCTTCGGACCCGGACTGCGGACGTGCAGTTTCCATTTGCCGAGTCGAATCGTGGCGAGGTTCGCGCCCTGCATTCCAAAGATCGGTCGCAATGATTCGGTCGCCTGCGAATCTTTCAGAAACGGCATCAGATCTCGTCCATCGATGGTGCGATCCTTGGGCAACCGGGCTCCGGTCAGGCGGCAGATCGTCGGCAGGATATCGATCGAACCGGAGGGGGTATCGTTCACGATGCCGGCAGGAATGATACCCGGCATCCTGGCAATCATCGGCACGCGCAATCCGCCTTCCCAAGTGCGGGCCTTCATTCCCCGCAACCCGCCGGTGGAACCGCCGAACCACGGCCCGTTGTCGGACAAAAAGAGGACCAGCGTTTTGCGATCCAGCTTCAGCGCTTTCAGTTTATCCAGCACGCGGCCGACTTCGTGGTCCAACTCGGCAATCGTGTCAGCGTAAAGATTGTCCGGTGTTTCAGGAGTGTAGAAATCGTCAGACACGGCCAATGGCTTGTGGGGCATCGCGTGGGGGAGATAGACAAAGAAGGGCCGCTCGCGATTGCGCTCAATGAAATCGAGAGTCAGGTCCGTGTAGCGCCGAGACAGCGATGCCTGCACGACCGGATATTCGATGACTTCCTCGTTCCGCACGAGTTGCACCGGGAACATGTCATTGGAATAGAGGATTCCCACATACTCATCGAATCCCTGCGCCCGGGGCAGCCACGGCCGCTGGTGACCGAGATGCCACTTGCCGTAGGCAGCGGTGGCGTATCCGCGCTCTTTTAGCAGCTCCGCGATGGTCAGCTCTGATGGCTCCAGTCCAAAGTTTGAGAGGCCGGCGTCTGGGGCGGGATTGCGCACGAGTCCGTGGCGGAAGGGGTAGCGCCCGGTCAGCAGCGTGGCCCTTGACGGGGCGCAATACGGGGTCGGTACATAGAAGCTGGTCATGCGCGCGCCTTCCGCCGCCATGCGATCGAGGTTCGGCGTTTTGAAAGGGGACTTTTCGTAGAAACACCCGAGGTCGCCGTAACCCAGATCGTCGGCGAAGATGATAATTATGTTGGGAGGCTGTTCCGCCGCGGCGATCGGGTAGGCCAGTGTGCAGTATCCGACGATGAGAATGGCGACACTGAACCTTTTCAGGAGGGTTTTCAAATCAGGCATGGCTCATTGATAACCTCCGGTGCGTATTTCTTCCATTCGAGATTGCGCTGGCACGCAGCCCGGATCTGTCGCAGTTCTACTTCTTTCTCCGAGACTGTAAGTTGTAGACCGGGCCTTCTGCTCGGATCTCGGCGTGGAGTTCGATCATGCGTTGGCGCATGGAGCTGTATTTTTCAGCGTGGGATTCGGCGAGGTTCCTTGTTTCGGTGGGATCGTTTCTCAGATCGTAAAGAGTGAAGTTGCCGAGTTCAGATTGCTTGATGAAATCCATGATGGCCATGCCTTGGTGAGGGCGGGCGTCATTTGTTGAGATCTGCGGTTGGGGGAGCATGTTGGCCAGCATCTTGTAGTCTCCGATGCGCATGCTGACTTCCTTCGCACCACGGGCGTGGTACAGCCACCACATCAGCGGAGTCTTTCGTTTTGCGCTCTTCCCGTTGATCAAAGCGGGGAAGACGTTCACACCATCGATTTGATTGGGGTACTTTGGTTTCGCTCCCGCGACGGAGGCCAGCGAGGGGAGGAAGTCGGTGCCGTTCACGGGTAGGGAGGAGACTGATCCCGGCTTGATCTTCCCTGGCCATTTGAGGATTCCGGGGACCCGGTAGCCGCCTTCGTGCATGTGGCCTTTGGCTCCGCGTAGGTTACCCGGAGTGCCGAACGAGGTGTTCGGTCGATGCTCCGGACCGTTGTCACTGGTGAAGACGATCAGCGTGTTTTCATCGAGATCGTTCTGCTTCAGATAGGTGAGGAGTCGGCCGATATGATGATCCAGCATGCTCACAATGCCGTAGTAGGTGGCGCGTTTCTTTTCGTCCGGTTTGCGGATGACCTGCGGGCCGCCGTAACGGATGGACTTGGCGGCGGCGACCGTCTCAGCATTCCGATAAGGCTCCACGAATTCATCGGCGGCGACGACCGGGGTGTGTGGTTCGCTGAACCAAAGCATCGTCATGAAGGGTTTCGATTTGTCGCGCTTGGCGATGAAGTCGATTGTTTCATCGACCACGATCTCCGACATCCAACCTTGCAACTGCGCCTGGGCTTTGCCGTTGCGAAAGAAGCCTTTCGGATTCTGCCCAAAATTCTTCGGATGCGCCAACCAGTGCTCGAATCCATGGTCGCCGGGATTGGGCTGTTGCTCGAAGTCCCCACTGCAATGCCATTTGCCCGCGAACATGGTCTGGTAGCCGGCTTTCCTCACCACCTCGGCGACGGTGAGTTCGCTCGTGGGAATGTGCATCGGCTTAAACCTTGCGAAGTCATACATCCCGACGCGATAGGGGCTGCGGCCAGTCAGGATGGCGGTCCGCGATGGCGAACAGTTCGGGCTGGCTGAATAACAGTCGGTGAGTTTCATCCCTTCCTTGGCCAGTCGATCCAGGTTCGGCGATTTGATGACGGGATGCCCGTAGCAGGCGAGGTCGCCGTAGCCCATGTCGTCGGCGAGTAGGAAGATGATGTTTGGTCGCGGGCCGGCGTTGGATAAACTGCAAAGAGCGCCGAGAGTGCAAAGAAGGATGGTGATTACTTTGTTCATGCTTCGATTTGAGACTGGATCGGGTGGAAAGTTTCGTAATTCAGGGAGGACGCGGTACTGTTGAATTCTCGTAGACCGGGAGGAAGGAGGCTACCCAGTGGGGGTGTCCATGCAAACGGCCGCGACTATGCCGGAGGATTGCGTATTCAGCCGATCTGAAAAGAACTTTACAAGGTGATGCCAGTCACTACGCTAGGAAAAATTTCGCGTCATCATATGAATTATTTCAAAAATCTCGTAGTTTCTGCCGCGGCAGTCGTGCTTTTTGCTGGCTGTGCTGGGGCTGAGCGCAAGCTCGGTCGGGGGATCAACAATGTCATGGAGTTCTCTCGGATGGGTGAAATGAGCCGTTCGATCGAACAGACCGGGCTCTGGGAAGGTTCCGAGGTGGCTCTGACCACCGGTGTGATCCGTGGGTTCAACCGGACGGCGGCCCGAATGGCTATTGGCCTCAGTGAGATTTTGACGTTTCCAATCCCGACTCCGACCTACGATCCCTACTTTTTCCCGGAAAAATGGTTTCAGGATCCGTTCAAGAAAACTCCCGTCGATCCGTTTCGCGAGGACCTGAACTACCCGGACAATTACCGTCCCCGAAAACTTCATGACTCGATCTTCGCGACGGATACCATGGTCGGGTTTGCCGGTGGCGAACTCATCCCTTGGATTCCGGGAAGTCGTTTCCGCGTTTTCGAGCGCTAGGCTCAGCTTTTTCAAAGGGCGCCAACGATTGTTGGCGCCTTTTCTTTTTCCCGGATGAAAATCGTTCGTCAGTCTCCCTGTAAAATTAATCTGCTGTTGAACATTCTGGCCCGGCGGGAAGATGGTTTTCATGAGTTGGAGACCGTGATGATGCCGGTGGGTTGCGCGGACATTCTCGAATTCTCCAAGAGTGACGGGGGGATTCACATCTCTGGCAACCACCCGGATCTCAACGCTGATCCGGCGAACCTGGTGCGTCGCGCGGCGCAGAGTTTTTTCTCCGATACCCGGCTGGAACCGGAGGTGCAAATTCACCACGAAAAACGTCTTCCGATTGCCGCTGGGCTGGGTGGTGGCAGTTCCAATGCGGCCAACACATTGCTTGGCCTGAATGAACTCTTTGATCACCCCCTCGCAGCGGATGATCTGGATCGACTGGCGGCGGAATTGGGTTCCGATGTTAATTTTTTTCTCCAATCAGGCCCCGCTCTCGCCACCGGCAGGGGAGAGCAGGTGGAATCCCTCGATCTTTTTGCTGCGCTAAAGAACCTCGGCTTGTTGCTGCTCAAGCCCGGCTTTGGCGTGTCCACTGCGTGGGCTTACACCCATCTCGGCAACCACCCGGAAGCGCTCAATGGGGAAGCGGGCCGTGCGCAACGACTGATCGATGCCTTGGGGCGCAACGATCTGGAAGGCGCGAAACCGGATTTCTACAACAGTCTCGAAGCCCCTGTTCTGGCGAAGCATCCGTTGCTCAAAATCTATCAGGACTTTCTTCGTGAGAACGGTGCCATCATCGCGCTGATGTCCGGCAGCGGTTCAACCACTTTTGCCATCACGGAATCACTCGCCGCCGCCACTGCATTGGAGCAGCAGTTCCATGCCCGTTTCGGGGATTCTGTCTGGACTTCGGCCACTCAGCTCAGTTGAGCCTTTTTTGACACCTACTTCAACTGCCAGCGCTCGTTGAAGAATCCCGCGTCGGCAATGCCTCCTGAGTGACGCGAAGTCACTGGCTGATCGATATCGATAATCGCCCAATCTGGAAGCTTGGGGACTTGGCGAGCGTTGTTGAGGTAGTCGTATTCGCGATAGGTGAACCCACTGTTCACGACGATGTAGCGTTTGGGGTTGAGTGGGTTCGGGAAGATCATGGCGGGAACGTGGTTTGACGCCGCGAATTTTCGGGCGCCGAGGGCCAAGGATTTCGAATCCCATTTCAAGGGCGTCTTGTTTAGCACGCGGCGCAGCACAGCGTTGCTGGCGGGATCGCCCCAGAGAATCAGATTGTGTTCGGAGATATCTTTGTCCGAAACCTCACTGTCCTTTTTTTCCCTGACGATTCCGCGAAACTGCAACTGCCAGTGTTTCTCCGCGTGCGCCATTTCGGCTTTTGCCCAATTTCCGACCTTCGAATTCAAGGGGCTTCCGGTCGGACGAACGAAGAGAAAACTGCTCATAAAGGCGTCATCAATCGGCCCCTGGAGGCCGGGCGATTTTCGGAGTCCTACTGCTGGGCCGTCGATTGGTTGCCATTTTCCGTTCTTCTTCTGGAAGCTGCTGGACCAGGAAAGGTCAGTGCCAATTCGAGTGCCCGTCAGAGTTTGGTCGTCGATCACAACTCGTGGAGGCGTGCCCTGTTCCAATGGACAATAACCGGCCGGCATCGCCAGCGTGAGCGCGGTGATGTTCGTGGTGCTGACCCGCACTTCGTTCCGGTTGTTCACGATTCGCGCATGAACCGATGCCCGTTCCCAATGCTCGCCGAGTTCATCCAGCCGGATCCAGTGGGACTGGTTGTAGCGAAGCGTGTAGGTGGCGAACTTGACGGTTTGTGGTACTGGATTCCGCCCGCGCGCGGCGATGGAGCTGATTCGGCGCTCGATCTCAATCTTCGATGCAGGATCGTAGCGATGGCCCATTCCCGGACCGACCAGATGGGTCAGATTAAGGCCTTCCCGCGCAAGGTATTGTTCCATGATATCGGCCGCCTGTTTTTGGCGATCCACTTCGCCGCTGTAAGCCACGGTTGGGAGGTTGAACAGATTCACCGCGTAGTCGGTGCAGTCGTAGAGGTGCCAGAGCTTCTTTTCGTACCAGGTCGGTTTGAGATCTTCCTCCTGAAAGAATTTGAGGAACTCTGGCGTCTCGGAGAATCCGGCTCCGGGCGCCGCGGCTGCCCAACGCCCCGGATAGTGGACCGCGAATTGCCAGCAAGCCGCTCCGCCCATCGAAAATCCGCGCACGGTCAGCCGCTGCTCATCAACCGGATAATACTTTTTCGCGTGCTCCAATGCCTCAAATAGATCCGCTTCCCCGGCAAATTTATTCGCGTTGCTGTAGCGACCGTAAGGATGAAGAACGAAAGTGTTTGGTGGCGCAAAATGGCCCGGCGTGCGCTCGCGACCGTTGATGAACGAAAGCTCTGAAAGCTTCTCACCACGGCCGTGAAACCAAAAATCCAACCGGCGGGGCGCGTCTCCCGGAATGAATCCGGCGGGAACGATGATTCCATAGGGTTGCACCGAGCCATCGATCGCCGATCGGTAGCCGCGTACCACGAGCCCGGTATCGGATAACCAGGATGGCGATCCGATCTTCAATTCACTGGCTCGTTTCATTCCCGTCATCAACTGGCCCTGAGCGACAGAAAACTCCTGCTTTCGGTAGAATTGGTTGTAGCTGAGCGCCCAATTCACCGATTTGTGATAAATCTCCACATCGGGGAGCAGGGCGAGCAGTTCGGGTTTCTTCGCCAAGTGTTTGCGGAGATCGGTGATGGTCTTCCCCAATTTCGCGACCCCGGCCTCCAACTCTGCCCGCATCTGAGGCGGAACTTCGATTCCGGGGGCAGGAATGGGGCGGACATCCTCCGCGATGTTGTCTTTGGGCCCATCGGCGCCAGCGCTGTTGGCAAGCAGAGCACCGGCCAGCAGGAATTGGGATAGTTTGGACATGTGTGGAACCTAGCCAGCACACCCAATCCCAAACCAAGAAAAAAGTACAGAGAGATCCCAGAACTTGGGTTCATCGGATCTCTAAACCATTCAGAATGAACGGCTTGTCGCATAAGAATCCCTAATTTCTCGTTGAATAATACGGATACGTATTATCGTCGAACAACGCTTGGGCAGTCTTTGTCCTCTGGATACCTGAAATGAATCTACGAATTGCGTCGCTAATGCTCACGGCAGGAATGCTCCTGTCGGTGCTGGGCTGTAGTACCAATTTCTATCGGGAGCGTGCTGACAAAGACGTTTACGGAATCCTGAAGTACAAGGAAAAGGGTCTCTTTGGCAAGACGAACGAGTTCTCGATCGACACCGAATATTCGAGTCGCGATCCCAGTGAAATTCCGCCGGAGGAACTGATCAATGGGCGCGGTCTTAGTGGCGAGAAGCGGACGATTGATATTCCCGAATCACTTCGACTCGCGATCGCTAACAACCGCTCATTCCAGTCCCGCAAGGAACGACTCTATCTGTCGGCTTTGACGCTCACCGGCCGGCGGTTTGAATTTGAGAAGCAGCCGTTCGGGAGATTGAGGGGCGGTGGCGATCGGGAGTCAGACAAGGATTTACGTCTGGATTCGAACGGCAATCGCTTTGGTTTCACGCAGCTGCTCAAGACCGGCGGCACGGTTTCGGCAACTCTGGCAAATGACATGGTACGCTACTTCACCGGTGATCCGCGTCGTTCGATCACCACCGTGATGTCCGTGAATTTCATGCAGCCGCTGCTCCGCGGCGCCGGGCAGGCCATTGTTGCCGAGAATCTCACTCAGTCAGAGCGGGATGTGATCTACGAGATTCGTGACTTCGCCTTGTTCCAACAGACGTTTGCTGTCGGGGTGATCTCGCAGTATGTCCGTCTCCTGCAGCAGCAAGATCAGGTCCGGAATTCCTATCAAAACTATCTTCGACTGAAGGCACTCAACAAACGTGCCGTTGCGATGGTCGAGGCGGAGCGAATGCCGAAGTTTCAATTTGATCAGTCAGTGCAGCAGGAATTGAGTGGTCGTAGCTCCTACATATCAGCAGTCCAGCGTTATCAGAACCAGTTGGATGATTTTAAGAAGGAACTCAATTTTCCCCAAGGCGTTCATCTCGTGCTCAACACCGAAATCCTCAGCGATCTCAAGGCGATCGGTCTTCAGGTGGTCAATGTCGGGGATGTGGACGGCTATCGATCTGCGGTTGAGAAAAAACTGGATATCCTAAATGCCATCGATCGCTTCGAAGATCGCAAACGTAAGATCAAGGTCGCGGCGAATGCATTGAAGGCGGAACTTAATTTTCTTTCGGACGTCTCACTGCAGAATGACAGCACGGACTACGCTGCTTTTGACCCGGGCAACTTCAAGGCCTCAGCAGGCCTCGAACTCGATCTGCCCTTCAACCGGCGAGCCCAGCGAAACTCCTATCGGGGTGCCCTGATTCGATTCGAATCAGAGTTGAGATCGTTGACGATTTCATTGGACGATACCCGGGATGCGGTTCGTGAAGGGCTTCGTTCGTTGGAGCAACTACGACAGAATTTTGTGATTCAAAAAGAAGCACTGCGGCTGGCGAACGACCGAGTCAGTTCGGTCCGGGAACTGATCGAGGCGGGTAGGGCACAGATCCGAGACGAACTGGAGGCTCAGAATGCATTGCTCTCAGCACAGAATTCGGTGACACGCGTCTTGGTCGATTATTTTGACGCGCGTTTGAAATTTCTCATAGATGTCGGCGTCCTAAATATGGCACCGGAGCAATGGTGGTTGCACACCGAGAAGCTTGTTCGCACAGAAAACACCGGCCCGGTCACAGGATTGCCGGATAGCAAGGTCTACACGCCCGATGAGGTGTTCAGTGGACTGGCCAATCTCAACTGAAGAAATATTTTTATCATGAAAACACTGAAGCAAAAACCGATCTGGATACTGCTGATTTTACTGCTCGTGGGCGGTGGGCTTGCGTTTAGCTTCAAATCGACTGAAATTGAGGCTAACGATTCGGATTATCATGTCGCGAGGCGAAGCAACTTCCTCGTCTCGATCGTCGAGGGTGGGACGCTGACCGCCACGTCTGAGCACGTTGTTCGCAACGAGACGGACTACACCCTCCAGATCATTCGCATCGTACCCGAAGGGACTGTCGTGAAGGAGGGCGATTTGCTGCTCGAGTTGGATTCGTCCACCCTCAGGGACAAGATCGCGGCGCAGGAACTGTCCGTGGAATCAGCTATTCTGTCTCATGAGTCCGCGATCGAAACCCTTGATCTCGGAACTCTCACCTGGGAGGCTGAAATCGAGGAGGAGGAACTCTCCTTTGAATTTTCCAAGTCGGATCTGGAAAAATACAGGCTCGGTGCCTGGCCGATCATCCTGACGAATTTCGCCTCAAAAATTAAGATTTCAGAGGAAGAATTGGAACGCTCACGCGACCGGTTGGAAAAAACAAAAACCTTGAAAGATAAGGGTTATGCCACTGCGGTCGAATTGAGAGCCGACGAACTGAGCGTCACCAAGCAGGAACTGAACATCAGCCAATACAAGTTCGAACTGCAAATCGCGGAGAAATACGACCATCCCAAACAGATCCGGTTGTTGGAGTCCAGAATCAAGGATGCCGATCTCGACCTGCGTCGCACCCGGCAGAAGGCCAAGACCAGCCTTCGTTCATACGTGTCCACGGTGGCATCGAAGGCCCGCTCACTGGTGTCCTATCGCGAGCGGTTGGCGGGGTATAAAGAGCAGTTGGCGCTTTGCAAGGTGGTCGCTCCTCGCCCCGGTCTGGTGGTGTATCAACCCCCGTCGAGTTATCGGTATCCCGGCATTGAAGTCGGTGCGAGCATTTCGTCCAAATATCGGATTCTCACACTGCCGGACGTCTCCCAGATGATGCTCGATATCATGGTGCACGAATCGCATGTGCGGCAGGTCAAGTCGGGTTTGCCATGTTACATCACGATTGACTCATTGCCGGACAAGAAGTTCACCGGATTCGTCCGCCGGGTCGCGCCGCTGCCGGACACCCGCAGTCGCTACTACAATCCGAATCTCAAAGTCTACAAAACCGAGGTTTGGATCAATGAACAGCTATCCGATCTCAAGCCAGGTGTCTCTGGTCGCGCGGAAATAGTGGTCACAAATCTGACCGACGTGGTGACTGTGCCGCTGCAATGCGTGACCACGATCGGACAACAGCAAGTCTGTATTGTCCGCCAAGGAACGGAGAACATGGCCGTGCCGGTCGAGGTCGGGTTGTTCAATGACACGATGATTGAGATCCGTTCGGGCGTTGAACCCGGGGACGAAGTCCTGCTCTCACCGATCTCTATGGGAGATGCGATCAATATTGAGGGCGGTTTCGTTTCCACCGACGATCTGGACGGACCGGGCAGTGCGAAAGTGCCAAGCCTTGAAGAACTGCGCGCCGCTCAGCAGGTTGGTTTGCAGGATCAGGATTTTGAAAGTGAGCAGCGGGCGAACAAAGCCAAGTCCAAGGAAGTGGGAGAAGATAAGAAGAAGGTTCGTGACTCGGTCAAGAAACCTAAGCGCGTCAAAACATCCAAGAAAAAAACCTGATGGCGAATAGGGAAATCATCCGTATCGAAGGTCTGGAGAAGAACTATGACATGGGCGAAGTCCAAGTCAAAGCGCTGCACGGCGTCGACCTCATCATCGAAGAAGGGTCCTACGTTGCCATCATGGGCGCTTCCGGTTCCGGCAAGTCCACACTACTGAATGTTCTGGGGTGCCTGGATCGGCCCACCGCCGGGAAATATTATCTGGGTGGCGAGGATGTTTCGGAAATGGACGATGATCAGCTTTCCACCTTTCGTGGTCGCACGCTGGGTTTTGTCTTTCAGTCCTACAACCTTATCCAACAGCTGAGCGTCATTGAGAACATCTTTGTCCCGCTTTTCTATCAGGGACTCGATCTCTCCGACCGCCAACGCCATTGCGAGGATCTTGCCCAACTCGTCGGTCTGGGGGATCGCACGGATCATCGGCCCAAACAGCTTTCCGGCGGTCAGCAGCAACGCGTTGCGATCGCACGATCTTTGGTGAATGATCCGTTGTTGATTCTGGCGGATGAGCCGACCGGTAACCTTGATTCCAAGACCGGGATTGAGATTCTCGATCTGTTCGACCGGCTAAATAAGGAAGGCAAGACGATCATTCTGGTGACGCACGGGGATGAGGTCGCCGAGCGCGCGCAACGCGTGATTCACATGAAGGATGGGGTGATCGACCACGAAGAGGTGAAGCGGCCTCCGGTCCGGATCGATAACGACAAGAGCCATTCGATGGACCTGACCCGCTGATCGATGCGGTTCAAGACGCTTATCCGAATCGTCCAGCTCGGGGTCAAAAGCCTGATGCTGCACAAGATGCGCTCCGGTCTGACGATGCTCGGAATCATCTTTGGCGTGTGCTCGGTCATTGCCATGTTGGCCATTGGTGAGGGCGCATCCTACGAAGCCCAGGAGACGATCAAGAAACTGGGCAGCAGCAACATCATCATCCGCAGCGTCAAGCCGCCGCAGGAAAAATCCATGTCCGGTGCCACCCGTGATTACGTGAACGACTACGGCCTCACGTATCAGGACATGAACAGCATTTTGGAGACGGTCAAGAATGTGGAAGTGGTGCTGCCACTCAGAATTATCCGGGAGGAAGTCCGGTTCAACAGCATCATGTTCCCGGTGCAGGTGATCGGCACGCATCCCATCTATCCCGAACTCACAGGACTTGAGGTTGTGCGTGGACGCTTTCTGACCTACCTCGATGAGCGAAGCCGAAACAATATCTGCGTCCTCACCGCGAGTCTCGCCGAGCATCTGTTTCCCTACGAGGATCCGCTTGCGCAGGAGGTTCGGATGGGCGCTGATTACTTCAAAGTTGTCGGTCTCGTTCGTGAAACCAGCACGGAGAAGCAGCGCCCCCAGAGTGGCAATTCCGAAGGTCAGACGGTGAACTACAATGTCTACGTGCCACTGACGACCGCCAAGTCCCGGTTCGGGGAAACCATCGTGCGTCGTTCTGCCGGCAGCTATTCGGCCGAAAAGGTCGAACTGCACCAGCTCACCGTTCGTTTCGAGAGCAGCGATCTGGTGGCCACGGCCGTTCCACAGATCAAAGCCCTGCTGGAAAAATTCCATGACAAGCCTGACTACGAACTGATCATTCCGATTGAACTGCTTCGTCAGGCCGAGGAGACCAAGCGCATCTTCAACGTGGTGTTGGGTTCGATCGCCGCGATCTCTCTCATTGTCGGTGGCATCGGTATCATGAACATCATGCTCGCCACCGTGACGGAACGCACTCGCGAGATCGGGATTCGTCGGGCACTTGGGGCCAAGAAGCAGGACATCATCACCCAGTTCCTCGTTGAGACCGTCGTCCTGTCAATTGGGGGTGGCGTGGTCGGCGTGGTTTTCGGTGTCGTGATCCCGCTCGCCGTCTCCGAACTCACGGACATGAAAACGATTGTGACTCCAATATCCGTTTTCATCGCATTCGGAATCTCCGGTGCCGTTGGAATCGTGTTTGGAATCTACCCCGCCTCCCAGGCTGCAGATCTCGATCCCATCGAAGCTTTGCGCCACGAATAGGCCGGGTAGAGATCCAGTCGGCTCTTATGCAATCTGACTGGGAAGATCGCAAAACTGCGCTCGAACGGCACGGTGATACCCTCTATGCTGACAAGCCCCCGATGATGCGACACAGGTTGCGTGGTCAATTGTGAGAATGCAGATTCAGTTTGGCTACACTAACAGTCCCTTCGGAAACTACCGGTGGAGGACGGGACGCAAACGGGCTCTGTTGGCGTGGGAATGCGCGAAGTATGGCGAGTGGAACGAATTGGCAGACATGCAGTCAACCTTACCTGATCGAACCACGGTCTGGTTTCAGCGGTGTCTGAGCCGTAACTAGGCAGTTTATTTGACCGCGGATTACACGGATGGCGCGGATAGTGGGGGAATACGCCCCAGGCTCGGTTGGAATTCGACTCACCAAATAGTGGGAAAAGTTTTGGCTTTTGGGCTGCGGATTCACCGAAGGCTATCCGTGAAATCCGCGCCATCCGCGGTTTTTCCAGTTCCGGCTTAGCCGTAATCCATGCAGCTGAAAATCGCGTCAATTAGCGGCAAGGCAATTTGGGATCGGCATTCCTGCCGATAGTCCCACTGCGTAGTTGCCGCTGACCCACTCTACCAGAGGAAGGACTTCAATTCGGCGATCTGCTTGTCGTCCTGCCAGAGAGTGGCTCGCCAGGCACCAATGCCGCCGAGGCGGGCGTATTCTTCTTTGGAAAGGGGGAGTCGGCTCCAGGTCGAGAAAAAACCATTGTCATTCACTTTTCCTTCCAACGTCGCGGTTTTCGATCCGGCTTTGTTGCCCCGGGCTTCGATCTTGAGTTTCAGAACCGCACCCTTGGAGGCTTTGGATTTCCATTGCACATCAAATCGCAGCGCGGAGATTTCCTCCGGGCTATTTCTCAGCTTGGCCTGGTAGGCGTCCCGTTCGTAGAGACTGGGAGACAAGGTGTGTTTGCCGTTCTTATCCAGGAGATGCGGGAGCACCTTGATGATCTTGCCATCCGCAGCCATACCACTTATGGAGCAGATCAGGAGGGTGGCAACAATCAGCAGGCGGATGATTTGCATGGGCGGAGTGTAGGGGGGGAGCCAGAATTCTCAACCGATTTTCAACAGTCAGAATTCGTTCAACCAGGCGTGTCGCCTACACCATTCGTTCCTGCGCGGCGGACAGGCGTTCCAATACCTTCTCTCTCCCGAGCACTTCCATGAGGTGATACAGGCTGGGGCCCACGGCGGTGCCGGTGCATGCGAGACGCGTGGGATGGATCAGTTTCCCGGGTTTCAAACCGAGTTCGCTGGCGGTGGACTTGATGGTGCTTTCGATCGCGAGGGGATCGAAGCCGCTCAGGTTTTTCAGCGCCGTCTTCAGTTTTTCGACCGGCTCCCGGTTTTCAGGAACGAAGGCTTTCTGCGCGCCCTTTTCGTCATACTCGGTGACGTCGCGAAAGTAGAAGGTGCTGAAGGCGGGAACTTCGGTGAAGGTCTTCACCTTTTCCCTGACCGTATCCAAGGCTGCTTTGACGTACTCGATGGGATGGTCCTTGGTATCGATCCCGGCATCGGTGAGTGCGTGGGTGGCGAGTTCGTGGAACCGGTAGGTTTCCATTTCCCGGATGTGCTCGAAATTCAACGACTTGAGTTTGTCTGAATCGAATCGTGCATTGTTGCGGTGAATCTGTGGCAGATCGAAAAGCTCCGCGATGGCTTCGGCCCGGAAGACGTCCTTCTGGTCCGGGTGGGTCCAGCCGAGCAGACACAGGTAGTTCAACACTGCTTCCGGCGCATAGCCGTTGTCCTGATAATATTGAATTGAAGCGCCGTCGTCGCGCTTGCTCATCTTCGATCCGTTTTGATTCAGGATCAGGGGAATGTGGGCAAACTTCGGAGGCTCCACTCCGAAGGCATTGAACAACGCGATGTGTTTGGACGTGTTGCTCAGATGGTCTTCCCCACGGATGACATGGGTGATGCCCATGTCGAGATCATCCACGACGTTGACCAGATGAAAGACCGGTTGCCCATCGGAACGGACGATCACGAAATCCGGATCCTCCTCTTCACGATCGGTGAGTTCGCGTTTCACATCGCCGCAGACGAGATCGGGAATTGTGATGGTGTCGCGTGACATCCGGAATCGGATTGCGCCGTCACGTTCGTAAGCCAGATCGCGGGACAACAATGCTTCGACCCGCTGTTCGTAATTCGTTTTGCGTTGGGACTGAAAATACGGCCCGCGTTCGCCCCGACTGGCACCGGTGGCATCTCCGGTCACGGGTCCCTCGTCCCAATCGATCCCGAGCCAGTGCAGCCCGCCGATGATGGCGTCCATCGCTTCCTGCGTATTGCGTGCCGCATCGGTATCTTCGATCCGCAGGACAAACTTTCCACCGGTGTGTTTGGCATACAGCCAGTTGAACAACGCGGTGCGCGCGCCGCCGATGTGAAGGTATCCAGTGGGGCTGGGGGCAAATCTGACTCGAACACTCATCTGTGAGACGGATTAAAGAGATTCGGGTGGGGGCGAGGCAAGGTGCAAAACTCCAAGCTTCAAATTTCAAGCTTGGGTTTTCATTGGATTTTGACTTTTGTGGTTTGGAGATTCTCGCCCTCTCCACCCTCTGCTTCTGGTTGTCGATGCGCGTTTTGAAGTGGGCGCATCCCGTCCCATTCGTTCGACAGCGACGAACGACTCCTCCAAACTGCGCTCGTGTCTGCGAACGCGCCCATCAATTCCCATGCCCGGCATCAGTTGTCGGTTTGGGATTCGGTGAGCATTCTTGTCGGCATTGTGATCGGGGTGGGGATCCACGAGACCGCTCCCACGGTGTTCGCCAATGCGGGCAGTGCCTGGGTGGCGATGGGCTGCTGGGTCTTGGGTGGCTTGCTATCGTTGCTGGGGGCCTTTTGCTATGCGGAACTGGCCAGCACGTATCCGCGTTCCGGTGGTGAATACTGTTACCTGACCCAGGCTTACGGTCGGTTCTCCGGATTCCTGTTTGGCTGGACGCAACTGACCGTCGTGCGCACGGGCAACGTGGGGATGATGGCGTTCATCTTCGCCGAATACGCAGCCAAACTCTGGAACTTGGGCCCCCCAGCGACGATCGCGCTCGCCATCGCTGCGCCGTTGACGTTTTCCACTATTAACATTCTGGGAGTGGTGATTGGGAGCCGCGCGCAAAACGCACTCACTTTGCTGAAGCTGATCGGTTTTTCGCTGATCATCGTTGCGGGACTGGTGTTTGGTGGTGGCACTTCTGCTTCGGTCCCGGTGGATACCACCAGCGCGCCGCCGATCTCTTTTGGATTTGCGATGTTGTTTGTGCTCTTCACTTACGGCGGTTGGAATGACGCGGTCCTGGTGACTGCGGAGATCAAGGACAGTCGACAGAATATCGTGCGCTCGCTCATCATTGGTGTGGCGATTGTCACTGGTTTCTATCTGCTGGTGAATGCGGCCTATCTGAATGCGCTCGGCTACCGGGCTGCGAGTCAGTCCACCGGCATTGCCGCGGAGGCGCTGCGTTTGGCATTCGGGCCGAGCGGTACGAAGATCATGTCCCTCATCGTCATGGTCTCAGCGTTGGGGGCGGTGAACGGGATCATCTTCACCGGCTCGCGCATCTACGCGACGATGGGTGAGGATCATCGTTTCTTTGCGTGGCTGTCGCGCTGGCATCCACGATTCGGAACGCCCATCTGGTCGCTCCTGGCGGAATCCGCGATCACCGTGGCACTGATCCTTTTGCTCGGAACCGGGGCCGGGCGGGGGATGATTGATGGAATCCTCAACGGCATGGGATTCGAGTCCATCGGGTGGCACGGTCGACCGTTCAACAATCTGTTCCAGTGGTGCGCTCCGTTTTTCTGGCTGTTCTTTTTGGCGAGTGGGCTATCGCTGTTTGTACTGCGGCGTAGCGATCCGCATGCGGTGCGTCCCTTCAAAGTGCCGCTGTATCCTTTCACACCGATCGTCTTCTGCACCGCCTCCGCGTGGTGCCTCTATTCCTCGATCACCTATGCGGGCAAGCTGCTGTTCATTGGCGCGGTACCGGTTTTGGTGGGCGCGCTTGTTTATTTCTGCTGCCGAAGGCCGGCCTCGTAGGCGCGATCCCTCAGGGCGGACTGCGCATGGTCGGTTGGTTGGAATCGGTAGCGTGCCGTATTTTCCTATCACTTGGCAATTGGCCGGGTTTTGTGACGAACCCTTTTTGGGAGATCTGACCCATCGGACGAATTTTCATCCCTCCCGGTGTGTGGCAAACCCACGGTCCTCCGCACCGCCAAGAGCGGCCCACCCCTTGGCCGAGAGTTTCTCGGCTGCTCTGTTTATCCCGAGTGCAGAGAGATCCGAGATCTCTAAGCCAAAATCTCTTTTGCCACCTGACCCTGCACGTCCGTGAGGCGGAAGTCGCGGCCGGCGTGGCGGAAGGTGAGGCGTTCGTGGTCGAGGCCGAGAATGTGGAGGATGGTGGCGTGCCAATCGTGGATGTGCAGACGGCCTTCGACGGCTTCGTAGCCGTGCTCGTCCGTGGCACCATAGCTGAAACCGCCTTTGACTCCGCCGCCGGCCATCCAGGTGGTGTAGCCTTTGTTGTTGTGGTCGCGACCGTCGCCACCTTGGGCGTGCGGGGTGCGGCCGAATTCACCGGCCCAGATGATGAGGGTGTCTTTCAACAGGTCACGGCGTTTTAGATCTGCCAAGAGACCGGCGATGGGTTTGTCAATCTCGGCGCATTTGTTCTCCATGCTCGCGCGCAGGTTCTTGTGGTGATCCCAGTTTCCGCTGGTCACTTCCACGAAGCGGACGCCGGACTCGATCATGCGGCGGGCGAGCAGGCACTGCTGACCGAAGTCGTCAGAGGCGCCGTCGCCGATGCCGTAGAGCTTCTTGGTCGCCGCGGTTTCTTGCGAGACGTCGAGCAGCGTGGGCATGGTGGTCTGCATCCGGTAGGCGAGTTCGAAAGATTGGATCACGCCTTCGACCTGCGGTTGGTGTTGGTCACGGCGCAGCTTGTTGCGATTCAACTGTTGCACGAGGTCGAGTTGGGTGCGTTGGGCGTTGGCGTCGAGCAAAGGGTTCTTGATGTTTGGAAAGACTTCGCCGGTTCCGCCACCGCTACGTCGACCACCGCCGCTGTTGCCAATTTTGGTGCCCTGGAAGACGGCCGGCAGAAATGCGCTCCCAAAATTGATCGCCGTCCGGGCCTCGCCCAACACTGCGAAGCCGGGGAGATCGGAATTCTCCGTGCCCAATCCGTATACTGTCCAGGCGCCCATGGACGGCCGGACAAACTGAAAGTTGCCGGTGTGCGTCTGCATCGCGGCCTGGCTGTGATTTGGCTGATCGCAGTGCATGCCACGCAGGAGGCAAAGATCGTCGGCGTGACGGCTGAGGTTTGGGAAGAGGCTGGAGATCGAGAGTCCGCCTTGGCCAACTTGGTTGAACTTCCACGGGGAGCCGAGGAGGGTCGGTCCATATTTGCCCTGCTTGCCATTGTCGGCGGTGAGCTGGGGTTTGTGGTCGAAGGTATCAACGTGGGACGGCGCCCCACCCATCGAGAGAAAGATGACGTGCTTGGCCCGCGGCGCAAAGTGCGGTTGCTTGGCCGCAAGCGGACTTTTCTTCGACTGGGCAAAAGCCTGTTCGGTGGCCATGGCAGCAAAGGCGAGCGAGCCTAAACCGCTGGAGATGCATTGCAGTGCGGAACGGCGACTGTGGAATGCGGAATGCTCGGGAGTGAAAGGGTTATTCATGACAGATTTTATTTGGGTGAAACCACAGATGAATACAGATGAACACAGATGCTTGGGCCGGCGTTATCCAACTTGTAGCAGCCGACGTGAGGAGGCTCGTTCTTCGCCGGCAACGTAATGTGAGCCTCCTCACGTCGGCTGCTACGGAGTGTGGAGACAGCGTTCCTCGCTGATCTGAAATTGTCGGTGTCCATCTACGTTTGGAAAAAATTAGTTCAGCAGCCGGAATTCGGCACTGGCCATGAGGCTTTGGCAGAAGATGGCGAGTGATTGTTCCTGGGCGGTCATGGTTGGGATTTTTGGTTTCGCAGCGGGTCCGCTCGTGCCGGGTCGACCGCCCCCCATGCCTCCGGGACGACCACCCATTCCGGCAGGTCTGCCACCCATTCCGCCGGGACGACCTCCCTGACCGCCGGGGCGCCGAAACTGCCCCTGTGGGCGTCCGGCTTGCTGACTGGAGGCCACCTGCCTGACCGGTTGGTAGCGGGTGAAGAATTGGTTCGCAGCCTGCATGTCGGCGGCATCCGGCGGACGACCGTAAGCCCGCAGGAAGGCGTTGCGTATCTGCGATTCGCGATTGGTGAATTGCTTGATCAGATCCTTGGCCATGGCCGCGGCTTCGGCTAACACGAGTGGGTTGTTCATCAGGTAAAGCGCTTGCGAAGGAACATTGGTCGGCTCGCGTTTCGGCTTCGACACGTTGGGATCGGCGAAGTCGAAAAGGCCGAGTGCGTCTGGCAGATCATCCCGGAGGATCGGCAGGTAGACGGAACGATAGCGGATGTCCGTTGAATTCCTCCCCTGATTGAAGCCCCGGCCAACCCGGTTGTCTCCCGCCGCTGAAACCTGTGATCCATAGGGACGTTTCAAATCGATGCCGCCGCCGATGGCCAGCACGGAATCACGCAGAGATTCCGCATCCAACGGCCGCGGCGTCATTCGCCAAAGGAGCCGATTCTCCGGGTCACTGTCGTAGTTCGCCTGATGCATCTGCGAGCCGCGTTGATAGGTGTCAGAAAGAACGATCGTCCGGACCATCTTCTTGACCGACCAGTTGTCGTTCATGAACTGGACGGCGAGTTGATCGAGCAGTTGGGAATGACTCGGCTGCTGGCCCGTGATCCCCCAGTTGTTCGGCGAGGACACGAGACCTTCACCGAAGAGTTTGAGCCAGATGCGGTTGACCATGACACGCGCGGTCAAGGGGTTGTCTTTCGAAGTCAGCCAATCGGCCAGTTCACGACGACCACTTTCACCAGACTTCTTGATCTTGGTCGGTCCACCGCCAGGCAGCACTTGCAAGAAACCACGTTCGACCTTTTGGGCCGGTTTTTCCACGTTGCCACGCACTAGCACCTCGGCGTCCGCCGGCTGACTGCCGTCCTGCACGCCCATCGCCATCGTGGCGAGCACGCCGTCCTCACCGATCTGGGCCAGCTTGGCTTCGAGGTCAGCGACCCGGCGGCGAATGGCGGCTTGCATTTGCTGCGAAGAATTTTCGTCGTTACGGGCGGATCGGCGCGTCATTCGAGCCTGCTGAAGTTGCTCGTTCATTTGCGCAATCTCTTCCTTGCTCAGGCGTTTCTTGGTGACCTCCGGATCGGCGATCGGCAATTCGATCAATTTCGTCGGGCGTTTGTTTTGTGCCGACCCAACCGTTCCAAAAAAGGTATCTGAGCTCAAAAAGATCCCGGCCAGGGCGTAGTAATCCGTTGTGGGAATCGCGTCGTACTTGTGATCGTGACAACGCGCGCAAGAGATCGTCAGTCCGAGAACGGCCTGACTCATCGTGTCAATCTGTTCATCCGCCACGTCCATCTTGTGTTGGCGGGGATTGGATTCATTGAGGCTCTTCGTTCCCATGGCGAGGAAACCGGTCGCGATAAGATTCTCCTGCCATTCAGCTTCCGACTTCACCTTCAACAGATCGCCGGCGACCTGTTCACGAATGAATTCGTCGTAGGGTTTGTCGGCATTGAAGGAATCGTAAACGTAGTCCCGATAGCGCCAGATGTGGGGGTAGGTCACATTTACGTCCTTGCCGGTCGATTCGCCATAGCGCGCCACGTCGAGCCAATGGCGTCCCCAACGCTCGCCGTACTGGGGACGCTTGAGGAGTTCATCCACCTTGGCGGCAACGGCAGTCTTCGCATCGCGGTTCCATGCGGACACAAACTGAGTCACCTCTGCCGGTGTGGGCGGAAGACCAACGATATCGTAATTGATCCGGCGCAACAGCGTGCCGGCGTCCGCTTGGGCCACGGGTGAGATGGACGCGTCCTTCAGTTTGGCAGCAACGAGTCTATCGATCGAAGCGCCCGGGGTGGCGACCGGCGTTTGATACGCCCAATGCTTTCGGCCCGCTTCGATGTCCACCTCGGACTCCACCACCATCTTCACCCGACCGCGCGGATCCGGTGCGCCCATTTCCAACCAGGTCTGAAACTTCCGGATCACGTCCGCCGGCAGTTTGTCTTTCGGTGGCATCTCCAGGTCGTTCCAGTTGATCGCCTCCCAAAACAACGAGCCCTTGTAGTCGTCACCCGCCAGCACATTGCCGCTGTCGCCGCCGCGTAACATGCCCTCACGGGTGTCGAGCAGCAGACCGCCACGGGTCTTGCCCGTTTCCTCAGAATGGCAGTCGTAACAATACTGGACCAAGGCCGGCCGGATGTGCGTCTCGAAATATTTCGTGTGATCCGGCGAAAGTGAAACCTGGGCGGCCATCGCCATCACTACCGCCGCTGCTGGGGATTCAGCGGCGGCTTGAGCCGAGACGGCGGAACCCGCCGGTTCGGGTGCACTGCCTGCAATCACGGGCTTAATGCCTTGGCCGGGAGATGCCAAGGCGATTGCAACGCCGGCTCCGGCGATGCTTCCTCCAATAATTGCGATGGTGGCGATAATTGCGCTTTTCATGGTCTCTACCTCTCACTTGGCGGGATTGCCAGTTTTGTGACGAGATGTTTACTACGGATGACAATAGCCAGCCAACATTAGCTAAACATTACGAAACGCCGGGATCCTCGAATGACTATGGTTTTGATTGAGATTTCACTTATCACAAGGGCGAGAGGAGAGCGGCCCGCGCTTGATTGCAGCGCGATTTTACCGGAGGGACTCATGAAATGTGCGTTCCGGTCAATTTTGTGAGAAATAAGGCTAAACTGTTGACTTATGTTCTGTAATACCGAAGTATGAATACAAATATTGAATAAATGGCATGCACCATGAAGAAAACAACCACGAATAGGTCCGCCTTCACTCTCATTGAACTGCTTGTCGTCATCGCAATCATCGCGATTCTCGCTGGCATGCTCCTTCCGGCCTTGGCCAAAGCCAAAGCCAAAGCGGGCAAAATCAAGTGTGTCAACAATCAGAGACAGATCGCCTTGGCCTTCAAGACTTGGTCATCGGACAAGGACGATTCCTATCCCTGGGAGTTCGAGGCGCGCTACACGCTTCGAATGGTCGATCCCAATAACTATTTTGGAGGGGGGACCAGCGCCGGATATGACTTCGACCGCTGGAGCAGTACTGACAGCCAGATGCCCCGGGCGTGGACTCTGTATGGGTTGGCCTCAAACGTATTGGTGAACCCCAAGATCTTGATGTGCCCTGGGAATCGGACCAAGAAGAACGCGTTGGCGGCGGATTACAGCACGAATAGCACGGGCTTCTACAACACGTCGGTGAGTCCCAATGGCAATCATCCCAATAACTGGCGTGCCGATCCCAATTACGGGCGCGCCTCGGGATATGATAACTCAGTCTCCTACGGCGTTATGCGATGGGGAAGGACACCCAATCGTCAGGGAGTGACCCAGGCAGGCTCTCCCGATCAGGTCTTTTCGTATGACTTCAACGTGAATCGTTGGCGTAATCACCATACGGTTTTTCCGCGCTTCGATCCGCTTCCTGGTGGTCCCGCTCCGACTTGGCAGGGGGCTTGGAAAAGTCGGAATGTGGCCGAGAGTGGCGTTCTTAGCACGCGCAATCCAAACATCGGATCATGGGGCTGGGTGGTAGGGCAAGACAGTGCCCAGAGATTTGCGCTCCACGAAGCCGAGGGGAACATCAGCTTCACCGACGGTGCGGTCACCGGGATCATCAAGGAGCAATTCGACAATGTTGCCGTGGCGATGCATCAGGCGGCGCGCGGTCCCAAGAACGGTGTCGGCAATAATCGTGGCTGGTTTAACCACTTAGTCTACCAGCCTTACTGAGGCAACTGAGGACTGGCATTGAATTCCCGAAGCGCCTCCGAATCCGGGGGCGCTTTTTTTTGCCTCTGCCAATGAGTTTGGGGGTAATCCTTTTTCCTGCGGTAACCGGTGGTTCTGTTCGCGGACTCACTGCCCCACCGGTTACCATCTTGGGTCCCACCGGAACCGGGCAATACCGCGTGCCGATACGGCCTACCTTCTCGCCAAGCGCCGAGGTGGAGTTGCATCGACGATCACGCGGAGTATGTCCGTGGAGCGATTGGGTGAGGCCAGGTCGATCGCGAGCGTCCGACGATCTTCGCTGAGCGTCAGCCGATCGCCGGCGGGGATGCCGGTGAATTCCAATTGGTTGCGTGGTTGTGCCCCGACCTTTCGTTTGGAGAAACGGCCGGAACTGTCCCTGAGCTCGTCCTGCAAAACGATCAGCCCGAGGATCGGACGATCAAAGGTGATGCTGCCTTGCATGCGCTTCACCTGGGGCCGGGGGAGGTTGGCCACGGGCTGGTGTTGAATGATAAAGCTGCGCACCGGGTGGCCGGGTGGGATCACCATCGGACTCAACTGAGCTTCCGTCACGACCTTGCCTGGCACCGAGATGTTCACGGAAAGCGGATGACGCAGACGGCGACGATAACCGTCAGGGAACAAAAACACGTGTTCATCCGAACTGATGAACACGAGCCGTTTTGGCCAGGGCGGCGCGAGTCGAAAAGCCCCGGTGGATCCGACTATGCCCGACGAAACCGGCCAAATGTTTTCATACGGCTTGGCGTCGAACTTCGCCGACTCGAGTTTGTGCTCCGCCGTGACGAAGATCTCCTCTCCCTCCTTCAGTAACTTCTTCTCGCCCGAGTCCGGTTCCTCAACTTCAACCTCACCCTCGAATACCGATACATGCGACGCGCCATCGGGATCCAGACGAATTCCAAAGGAAGTTCCCAAATCCGTTACTTCCGCCGTCGGTGTATCAACCCGGAAACCCTCGGCGCCGGGTGGAACATTGGCCGTCAGCAAACCCGAACTCAGCTTGGTGAACGCCGGTCCCCTCAGTTCATACTTGGCCGGTCCCTGCACGGTGACTTCCACACCACTGTCGAACTGCAACCGAAGCACGCCGGAGTTCATGAAGATCGTATGTTCGCCCAAGCGCTGCCCCGCCTTCAGTTCGGAGCCTTCACCAAATTCCACATCAATCACGTGCGCAATGGTGGCAAAGCCTTTTTCCACGTGTGGCGCTTCAACTCCTCTGGGTATTTCGACCACCTTCGTTCCTGGACCGGTGGGCCAATAGAGAACCGTCAGCATCAACGCGATCGCCGCCGCCAGCTGAATCATTCGCTTGCTGAAATGCGCACCCAATTTAGGGAACTCCACGACCTTTGAATCCGCCGCGAATTCTGCGTTTGCAGCCGCTGCGCTGATTTCCCCCTGCAACCGATCATGCAACATCACCGCTTTCGCGAAGTGCTTGGCATTCGTCGGATCTGCCTTGATCCAGTCGCTCAGTTCCCGCTGCTCGCGTTCGGTCAACGACTCGTCGAGATAGCCGTTGATCAGTTCGTCGATCTCGCTGCTCATTGCGTGACTCCTTCCGTGGCTGCCTTGCGTTCCACGCAGGCCCGCAATTGTTCCCGAATCCGCTGCAGAGATTTCCGCACCGCTGTTCCCGGTTGCTTGATCACCTCACTGATGGCCGCTGGCTTCATGTCTTCCTGGTAGCGCAATTCACAAAGCTGCCGCCCTCTGCCATCCAGCTTCTTCAGGCAATCTTGCAGAAAGTCCAATTCCCGCACTTCTTCGGCGGGTAGATCTGCAAAGGCCGTTTCCAAAATTTCTACTGTCTCCGGATCGAATACGTTCAAATGCCGCTGTCGTTTACGCAGGTAGTTCTTGAACTGAATCCGTGCCACCCCCATCGCCCACTGCACGAACGGCCGCCCCGGGTCGTAGGAATCGAAAGACTCAAACACGGCGACCGCGATGTCCTGCATCAGATCGTCGCGGTCGCCAAAGTTTCGGACCACGGAGGTCACGAAAGCCGAAACCTTGGGCTGTGCCAGAGTCCAGAGTCGCGTTACCTGTCGGGTCGATTCATCAATATGGCCGTCCATAACCGTGCTTCAACAGACACTTGGCGAACATTGGGGATTTGTGACCAACAAAATTCAGGAAACTACGTTCCGGTCGTGGCGGGAAGATTTTTTGCCCAGATTTTCAGCTGCTTATCGCAGTGCGGTCGGATCACGGTTTTTCCGTCGTAATGCCCAGCCAAATCGCTCGACGTCGATTGCAGGGCATACTTGCTTTCACGAAATCCATGGCCATGCTTCTATCCTCGCTGATCGATGCAACCTGTTTCATGGCCAATAAAACTCTCCAGCCGGGCCGCCGAACACTTCCCTGGAAGTTCCTGGTCGCGGCGCTAATCCCGTTGTTCCATCCGCCGCTCCCCGCCGCCG
>JBLFYM010000051.1:0-38951 GCA_047608975.1 Limisphaerales bacterium
ACAATGCCACGCAGAGCGAATGGTGGACCGCCACCTGTCTCGCCGTCCGCGACCGGCTCATGAATCATTTCATGCGGACCCAGAAGGCTCACCATGGGGGTGAGACGCGGCGTGCCTATTACCTGAGTCTCGAATACCTCATGGGCCGGGTACTCTCGAACAATCTCCACAACGCGGGCATCTTCGAAACCACCCGCGATGCCCTGAAGGAACTCGGGCAGGATCTCGACGAACTGTTCGAAGAGGAAGACGATATGGGTTTGGGCAATGGCGGTCTCGGCCGCCTCGCCGCCTGCTTCCTGGATTCGCTCGCGACCTTGGATCTGCCTTCGGTCGGCTACGGCATCCATTACGAGTTCGGTCTCTTTCGCCAGAAATTTGAAGATGGTCACCAGGTCGAATACCCCGATGCCTGGATGCTCAAGGGCTGCCCCTGGGAAATCATGCGCCCGAACTTCGTGCAGGAGATCCAGCTTTATGGGCACGTCGAAAACCGGGTGAACGACAAGGGCGTGTTTCAGCCCACCTGGGTCGAGACGAGAACCCTTGAGGGTGTCCCCTATGACATTCCGATTGTCGGCTATGGCGGAACCACGGTGAACTTCCTTCGCCTCTGGGAATCCCGCGCCTCCAAGGCCTTCGACCTGGATACCTTCAACGAGGGCGGCTACATCGAAGCGCTGCGTGACAAGGCGATGGGCGAGACCATCTCCAAGGTGCTCTACCCGAACGACAAGACGGAGTCCGGCAAGGAACTGCGGCTGGTGCAGCAGTACTTCTTCGTCAGCTGCTCACTCAAGGACATCATTCGTCGATTCGAAGCCGCTCACGACGACTGGAGCGAATTCACTGAATTCAATGTCATCCAACTCAACGACACCCATCCGGCGATTGCGATCCCGGAGCTGATGCGACTGCTCATGGATGAGAAAGGCATGGTGTGGGACGAGGCGTGGAACATCGTTCGTCAGACCTTCAACTACACCAACCACACCCTTCTCCCTGAAGCGTTGGAGAAGTGGAGTGTGCCACTGTTCGAAAGGGTTCTGCCCCGCCACCTGCAGATCATCTATGAGATCAATACCC
The DNA here is from genome assembly GCA_047608975.1 of Limisphaerales bacterium. GTDB lineage: Bacteria > Verrucomicrobiota > Verrucomicrobiia > Limisphaerales > JAYPXF01. Next base: position 1,087 of record JBLFYM010000051.1, read on the forward strand.
GTTTTCTCAGTCAGGACGTTGAGGACTGCTGGCCGGGTGACGGCGAGAAGAAGGCCGCCCTTTCGATCATTGAAGAGAGCAATCCGAAGATGGTCCGCATGGCCTACCTCTCAGTGGTCGCCTCCGGCAAAGTCAACGGCGTCGCCGCGCTGCACACCGAACTGCTGAAACGTCACCTGTTCTCCGACTTCCACAAACTCTACCCGGACAAGATCATCAACATGACCAATGGCATCACTCCCCGCCGTTGGTTGCTGGCCTGTAATCCCGGACTGAGCGCGCTGATCAATGACACCATCGGCACCGACTGGCCAGCGGATCTCGATCAACTGCGCGCCCTCGTCGCCCACGCCGACAGCGAGAGCTTCCAAAAGAAATTCATGGCCATCAAGCGCGCCAACAAGGTCGCGCTCGCTGAGGTTATCGAGGACACCTGCGGGGTGGAGATCAATCCGGATGCCCTCTTCGACGTGCAGATCAAGCGCCTGCACGAATACAAACGGCAGCACCTGAACCTCCTCCACATTCTGACGCTCTATCGTCGGCTGTTGCAAAATCCCAAGCTCGACATCACTCCGCGCGTTTTCATCTTTGGTGCGAAAGCCGCTCCCGGCTACGACCTGGCGAAGAACATCATTCGCGCCATCAACAAGGTGGGTGAAGCGATCAACAACGACGAGCGCATCGGGGACAAGATCAAGGTTGTCTTCCCTGAGAACTACTGCGTCTCGCTCGCCGAAAGAATCATTCCGGCCGCCGACGTGAGCGAACAGATCTCGACCGCCGGCAAGGAAGCCTCCGGCACGGGCAATATGAAACTCGCCCTCAATGGCGCTCTCACCGTTGGAACTCTCGACGGCGCCAATGTTGAAATCGGCGAGGAGGTCGGAGACGACAATATCTTCATCTTCGGCAAGACGGTCGAAGAGGTCGAAGAACTCGTCGCCAATGACTACAACCCGCGCGATTACTACGATTCGAACGAAGAGTTGAAGGCCGTCGTTGACTGGCTCCGTTCCGACGCGTTCACACCGGGTGAAACCGGCGCCTTCGAACCCCTTTGCCGAAGCCTGCTCGACTGGGGCGATCCCTTTCTCGTGATGGCTGACTACGCCGACTACATCCGGGCACAGGATGAAATCGGCGAAGCGTTTCGCGACCAGCAACGCTGGGCCAAGATGGCGATCATGAACACCGCCTGCATGGGCAAATTCTCCAGCGATCGCACGATCCGCGAATACGCCGAGCAGATCTGGAAACTGGACCCGGTCAAAGTCGAAAAGCCCTGACGTTACGGATCCCGCGGCTCGAGCAGTCGATCAATCCACTCGATTGCCGAAGGCGTCGACGACGATTTTCGCGTGGGCGGAGATCGGCGGCTGCATTGTTTGCTTGATCGCTTTCTGCAACTTCGTACGGGCGGCTTTGGCAGCCGGTGTGAGGCGTTTCAGATCCAGTGCCTTTTCCCGCATCTCCGTGCCCCGGATGTCGAACATGCGTCCGTCCGAGAACAGTTTGTATTTGTGATCGAGCGCGAAGATGTGGCGGGAGAAGCGGTTCTTGTCCCAACCTGGCCGGGGGTCATACCAGAAGAAACACCAGTCGCGTTTGGTTCCGGTCTTGCCAAAAAGCTGCGGCGCGAAGCTGTGTCCGTCGGTGTGCCAGTCCTTCGGAATCCGGGTCTTGCCCAAGTCCGCCAAGGTCGGCAGAAAATCCGACGCGTCGATCAGGTCCGAATTGATCTGACCTGGCTTGATCTTGCCTGGCCAACTCGCAATCAACGGCACCCGGATGCCCGTCTGGGCGGGCGTTGCCTTGCCGCCCTGAACGATTTTTCCCTTCAGCGTCGAGGAGACTTTCAGATGCGTGCCGTTGTCGCTATAGAACAGGACGATGGTGTTGTCCGTCAGCCCGAGCGTATCGATCCCCTTCGCAATACGACCCACCAGCTTGTCCATGTAGTGCACCATGTCCGGAAAGTAGCGGATGGTTTCCTCCAGTCGCCGGGATGGATCCTGCCACTCTTTCGAATCGGGAGTCGGTACCATCGGCCAATGCGGCAGCGCCATTGGGAAATAGACAAACATCGGCTCCTCGCGATGACGCTTCATGAAGTCGAGCATGGCATCCACGGAAATGTCCGGGCCGTACTGTCCTTTGAGTTCCTTCCGCAGTTTGCCGTTCTGGAACGTGGTCGCATTGGCGTAGCGCGATCCTTTGTCTTCGGTATGCCAGGAATGATAAAGGGTCTGCTCTTCAAATCCGGCGCGATCGACACGCATGCCGGTTCCCCGACGACGATCGGCATTCGGAAAGTCCGGCGGATCGTAGGAGTGAAGCTGCCACTTGCCGACGATGCAGGTGCGGTACCCGGCGTCTTGCAGCAGGTGACCGAAGGTACGCTCTTGGGTATCGAGAATTCCGAAGTAAGTCCAGTTCCGATGATTGTATTTGCCCGTCATGATCTGCACGCGGGTGGGCGTGCAGAGTGGTTGCGAATAGGCATGTGTAAACCGCATGCCGGAAGCGGCCAGCCGATCCAGATGCGGCGTCTGGTAAGTATCACTCCCGTAACAGCTCAGTCCGTCGATCCCCACGTCATCGGCCATGATGAGCACAATGTTGGGACGGGCGGGTGCGGCCTGCACTGACAGGCCAGCGGCCAGCAGAACGGCGGCCAGAATTCCGGTTCGATTCATGGATCTGTTGCTATCAGATCTTTTCGTTCCGAACCAGCTTGGCCTGAAAGCTGACCGTAACTGCGTCGTCGCCAGCCCTCGGGTGGGGCAGGGGTCTTGGCACCGGACAAGTGTGTTTCCACACTAAGGGCGCAAGCTTTCCAAAGGCTCGGCTCGCAGGCCTCACCCGGCGTTCGGTTTTGGTTTCCATTTTGAGGATTTGCCCGGCAGAGCTGGGGAACGAGGAGGACATGGAGAAGGTCTTCAGGCGATCAGCTGGTCGATCACGGTGCCGCCGAACTGCGACATCTGTTTGAATCGTCCCCCGTGGAAATAGGTCAGCCGATTGTCATCGAGGCCGAGCAGTTTCAGCATCGTCACGTGAACGTCGCGGACGTGGTGGACCTCTGCCGCCGCCTCGGCTCCGGTTTCATTCGTCGCGCCGATCGTGTGACCCACGTTCACCCCGCCACCGGCGAACCAGACGGTCATCGCCTTCGGATTGTGATCGCGGCCATAAGCGACGCCACCGGCGCGAATGCCGTTGTCGGGTGAGCGGCCGAATTCACCGCACCAGACGATCAAGGTTTCATCCAGGAGGCCTCGTTCATCCAGATCATTGATCAGCGCGGCGATCGGTTTGTCCACCTGCGGAATCAGGTTGCCGTGAGCGCGGGCGATGAAGTCGTGTGAATCCCAGGTCGCGTGGTAGAGCTGCACGAAGCGGACATCCTGTTCAATCAACCGGCGCGCCAACAGGCACTTGCGACCGAACGAGTTGGTCGGAATCTGACCGATCCCGTAGGCGGCCTTGGTGGCTTCCGATTCACGGCCGAGATCGAGCACGCCGGGCACCTCCGTCTGCATGCGAAAAGCGAGTTCGTAGCTTTCCATACGGGCGGCGAGCTCGCCGTGATCCGGATGACCTTGCTGATGTTTCTTGTTCAGTCGGGCCAGCAGATTCAGGTTCATCCGCTGGTGATCAGGGGTGATTCCATCCGGTGGTCGCAGGTCCAAGATGGGGGATCCCTTCGGCCGAAGCGTGGTGCCCTGGAACTGGGCGGGCAGAAATCCGTTTCCCCAGTTCGCCGAACCACCCTGCGGAAAGGACGTCTCCGGCAGCACCATAAAGCCCGGCAGATTCTGATTCACCGAACCCAGCCCGTAGGTGACCCAGGCACCCATGGCGGGATCACCACCGAACCGGTTACCGGTGTTCATCTGGTATTGCGCCGTCGGGTGATTCACGGAATCGACCTGGCACCCACGGTAGAAGCAGATCTGATCGGCGACCTTCTGCAGGTGTTCCCACTTCTCCGACATGTCGGCACCGCTCTGCCCGTATCGATCGAATGCGAAAGGACTCTTCACGTAGTAGCGCTCCCCACTTTCCATCTTTGACTTCATCTCCCCCGCGCGACTGAACCTCGTGAGATGCAAGTCGTTCAACTTCGGCTTGGGATCGAAGGTGTCGATGTGGCTAGGCCCCCCTTCCATCATCAGAAAGATACAGCGCTTGGCTTTGGCGGGAAAATGCCCCTGCTTGGGCGCCAGTGGATCGGTCGCCGCGCGCGCCATCATGCCGGTGAACGCAACACTGCCAAGGCTCGCCCCAAGTCCGTACAAAAAATCGCGCCGCGTCGGCGAAGACATCGCGGGCGGGCCGACGCAGGGAAATTTTGAAGAGTGTCGGTCGCCTGAAATCACGGGTCAGTAGAGGTAAATGAATTCGTTGGAGTTCATGAGCACAAGGCAGACTTCGGCCAAGGCTCGCGTCTCGGGTCGCACATCGGCGTATTTTTTGTCCGGCACAAAGTCCTGCATCATGTCCAGCTTCTGGGTGAAGCTGAACGGTTCGCCGGTGTTCTCTTCAACCGCCTCACGCAACACCTCTTTCGGATAGACGGGCCGTGGGATCACGCGTCCGTTGTGGCGCCCGAGCATGGCCGAGTAGTGCTGAAGGCAGGCGTTGAGTTCATCCGGCTGCGGTGACCGGGAATAGACCAGGTGGAAGGCTGCCCCGATCGCGGACTTCGTCTCCTTGAACTCCCGCGACAATCGGTGAGCAAACGCGACGGCGCGATCGAGCGAGATCTGGCTGTTGAACAAGCTGAAAACCTGGGGCGTAACGGTGGACTCATCCCGCGCTTCACAGGAGAGATCGGGATGCGGATTGTTGAAAACCTCCATGAAGGGATCGCGCAGTCCGCGCAGCTTCAGGGCGTAGATGGAGCGGCGATGGCGTTGTTCCGGTCGCGGATTGACCTCCCACGCGGGCGCGAACGAGCCCATCACCATGCGCGGTTGCAGCGCCTGTTCCCAATTCATTTCCGGCCGACAGGGAATGCCGCCCATCCGCCGGTTCAATTCACCTGAAACAGCAAGCATGCTGTCGCGAAGTTCCAGGGAAGTCAGACGCCTCGGCTTGAATGCCGCGTAGCTGCTTCCAGCCGGATCTTTCGCCTCGAGTTTGCTGCGGGTGGGATGCGTGGCAGAGCGTCGATAAGCCTCGGACATCATGATCACACGATGAAGCTTCTTGATCGACCAACCTTCATCGCGAAACGTCGAAGCCAGCCAGTCGAGCAGCCGGGGATGAGTTGGCTTTTTCCCGGAGGCACCAAAGTTGTTCGGATTGCCCGCAATGGGCTGATTGAAGTGCCATTGCCAGATGCGGTTCACGATGGTGCGCAGCGTGAGCGGATTATCCGGATGTGAAATCCATTTCGCCAACGTGCTGCGGCGGCGGCTGGCGGTGGAAGGAAACCGGATTCGGGCGAGCGCCGGGACCCGCTCGTTCAGCACACTGAGCGCCCCGGGATAGACCTGTTCCCCGCGGGCGAACGCATCGCCCCCGGTGAGAATATGACTGCGGTCCATCAGACCGGACATCGGTCGCAACGGCATTCGCAATGGCATTCCGTAATTTTCGATCTTCGGGGTGGAGCCGTTGTAAACGGAGAGGGCGATCGGTTCATAACGCTCAACCTCCCAGCGACTGCGGTTGACCACCTTCCGGCTTACGCGCTCCAATCCGAAATCCTCCACGGAAAAACCGACGGATTTTGGCGGGATGTTCTCCTGTGGAGCCCCGGCTTCCTGTGCCTCTGTCCGACTCGTATAGGGCAGTCCCCGTTCCTTGAACCAGACCCGCTCCGCCTGGGCGTTCTTGCGCTGCAATCTGCCGGAAATCGCCGCCGCACGTTTGCTTCGAGAATTGAGGTATTTCAGTTCCTCGAAGCCGGAGAGATTCTCCGTCTCCAGAAAGGACGCCAGCCGTTCCGCCACCTGGGCCGTGGCAAAGACCGCGTGCATGCGGTAGTAGTCCTGCGTCGGAATCGGGTCGAACTTATGATCATGGCACTTCGCGCACCGCAAAGTGTGACCGAGAAATGTCTGCCCCACCGAATTCACCACGTCATCGAGAAAACGCTGCCGCGCAATGGCCGGCACCTCCATCCCCGTCAGTTCCCACGGCCCCATTCGCAGGAATCCAATGGCTACCAGCATCTCCGGGTCAGTCGGATGGAGCTCATCGCCGGCAATCTGCTCGGCAATAAATTTGTCGTACCGTTTATCCGCGTTGAAGGAGCGGATGACATAGTCCCGATAGCGCCACGCATTGCCGCGCTCGAAATCATTGGCGAACCCGGAGGAATCCGCATACCGCACCACGTCCAGCCAATGCTGCCCCCATTGTTCGCCGTAGTGTGGATTCTTGAGCAAGCGTTCGATGACCCGGCGAAATGCCGTATCCTCGTCGGCCTGATCGGTAACGAAGCGCTGAACCTCGAAAGGCGTGGGTGGCAATCCGATAAGATCAAACGTCGCCCGGCGAATCAGGTTCGTGCGATCTGCTGGCGCGGCGGGTGTGATTCCCAACGCGGAGAGTTTTTCGCCGACAAAAAAATCGATCGGATTCCCTGAGTCATCTCCAACCGCCGGTTTTTTCAGTGGTTCATAAGCCCAGAGATCCGCGGGTTTGTATTTACGATTGGTCCACTGTTCGCTCAACCCACCGCTCGTCGGCATGCGCACGCCGAGGGCCCCGCTCCATTTGTCTTTCGTCGTCAACGCGAGTTCGTTCACGCGTTCAGCGGAAGGCCAGGGTACCCCTGCTTCCAGCCATTGTGCGAAGTACTGAATCTCTTCCCCACTCAGACGATCACTCTCCTTCGGCGGCATCTGAAGATCTTCATCCGCCCCGGTGATCGCGATTTGGATGAGGCTTCCGGCCGGATTCCCGGTTACGAACGCCGCGCCCGAATCCCCACCGATCAACGCGGACTCGCGCGTCCGCAGATCGAGTCCGCCCTTGAGTTTCTGCTCGTCATTCCCGTGACAGGCCAGGCATTTCTCGTTCAGCACCGGCCAGATCTTATGCGCAAAAAATGCCTCCCCGTCAGTCGGACTCAGAGTCGCGGCTGTTGCCAGTGGGACGGCGACCATCAGCCCGAGGCTGAGCGCCAATATCATTGATCCATGCTTCATCCGGAGAACGTGCATTGCCGAGGTGCCACCCTTGACGAAAACCACCGCCGATTGCCTCGACGGTGTGCGTCTGTTATTCCATTGATTCCGGCCAATCGCAAGCCGCCGCTGTTTGCGCCGACCCCGGGATTGAACCGCGATGGATGATATCAAGACAGCGAACCACGAAGTGAGCACCTGCCCGATCTTGCCGCAGGTGCACGAATGCTTTCGAGCCACCACGCATCCCTGTCCTGACGTCCCGGCCACGGCATATCCTCATCGGTTGCGATATGCCCAGTCCCGTTGGCTTGAAAAAAAGCCCGCGCAGGCACTCCTCCAGTTGAACCACGCGTTCACGGTGGATCTGCCGGACGATTCGCCGCTCTACCTTGAGCACCCGTGGCCGTATCAGGCCAAGCTCTGGATTGCGTTGAACACCCCGGCCGGAGTTTTTCTGGGCAACCCCGTCCGACACTACCAGCACTACGCCACCCGCCTGCCAGCCGATGCGCCGCGCAGGCAACTCCGTGTCACCCGCGCCTGGCTCTGTTTCCACCTCATGAAAGCTGCCCTACCGGCAGACACCTTTCCGCAGGATGAGTATCAGATTGAAAACGAGTCGCTCACCATTCCCGAACCAGCCGAACTCCTCGAGCAACTGAAAACGTTGAATCGGAATCAAGAGATCGCACACCTGCACGGGCTCCTCACCGCACTGCGCGGCTCTCCAGGCCTGCTGGGCTAGCGTGAATTGGGCTTTCACGTGGTCCTCCTGTTTCATCAACGCATCGGCCTTGGCGACGATACGTTATTGCTCTTGGAGTGGTGTCAGCGAAAACAGGAACAGACTGCGAAGAATGGCGACCCTACGGGGATTCGAACCCCGATTACCGCCGTGAAAGGGCAGTGTCCTAACCATTAGACGATAGGGTCGTTAATGGGCGGCGAACTATATGGAAATCGATTGGGGTGTCACGAAAAAATCGGCAGGTTTTTTTGCGCGGGTTTGTTCCGCCTTTCTCACTGGCCCGAACGGCGATGTAAATTTGACATCCGCCGGCGCTAAGCAAATGCTGGGGCCGTGGAGCACCAACCGGATTTCATGAGTCTGCCCGATCCGATCCCGGTGCCGGAGCAGTTCTGGTCGTTCGAAACCGACCAGCCCTTTGAGAAGTGCCTGGTCTGCAGCCGAAACCTTCTTGAGGAGCCCGTGCCTTACCTGATCGAGAAGGCCTACCAACGCGGAGAGGTGATATTGGAATTGGCGATCTGCACCCCCTGTCAAATGGAGATGATGCAGGAATTTTCAGCTACTTCCCTCAAACTTGTGCAGCATTTCATGGGCGAACATGTCGATTTTGGAGATCGCTACCGAAGGTTCCTTGACGAGTTTGACGGCGATCTGAAGCCTTGGCTCAAGAAGTGCATGATCCTTGGAGATGAAATCAAACCGGACTCGGAGTTCCGCGTGGCGGCACGTTGCATAGGAAATACCGTGGATCCCGGCCTGCCGCCACACGCCGTCTCCATGGCAGCGCTTGAAGCGATGATGAAAGTGCTCTCGCCCCAGACGAAGGGTTTCCTGAACGATTTTACCGAGCGCTACTTTGGTGTGCCTGCCGGGGAGGACGTGCCCTCGATACTACCGCTCTGACGGGGCGTCGCCCGAAGGTTTCGGCGCTTGGCATGGGCGAGCCAGTTGCTAGTTTCCACCCATGAAATCCCAACTCGTCGCAGTTTTGGTCGGCACACTTCTTATCTCCGGTTGTGATTCCGGATCGGACAAGCCGGGAACCAACCCGGTCAACGCTCCGACCGACTACCTGGGCGCGGTTGCGAAGCAGAAGAAGAAGAGCGAAGGCATGGTGGGAACGCTCCAGGTGACCAGCGCAATCCAGCAGTTCGAGGCGGCCGAGGGACGCCAACCGAAGAGCATCGAGGAGCTGATCGATGAAAAATATCTGACCGAATCCCCCAAGGCTCCGTATGGCATGAAGGCCGAGTTCAACGCTGAGACGGGCGAGTTCAGGTTCGTGACGGAATAGGGTTGCGCGCATGAGTATAGAGCTTCACATCGGAATTTTCAGGCCAGGAATTACGGTCGTGCTGGGAGCAATTCTGTGGTTTTTATTGCCGGTCGTCCCCATGCGGGCGGCGACCCGGCCGAACATACTGTTCATTATGACCGATCAGCACCGCTGGGATTGCCTCGGGGTGAATGGGAATAAAATCATTCAGACACCGAATCTGGATCGCTTCGCGCGACGCTCCGCAAACTTTACGCACGCCTTTGTCCAGTCCCCCGTCTGCGTACCTTCCCGCGCCAGTTTCTTTACCGGCCGTTATCCGCATTCGCACCGGAATCGCGTGAACTACACCCCGCTCTCCCGGAACGAAACGCTCATGCAGGAACGCCTGCGCTCAGCCGGATATCGTACGGCGGCAGTGGGGAAACTGCACCTGCATCCGCCGACGCAGAAGGAGGCCCATCGGTCGGGATTTGATATTGTTGAGCTTCACGATGCGGTTTCCTATCTGGATCATTTTTCCGACTATGTGAAGTGGCGGAACGAACACGATCCAAACCGGAAGGTGCATTACCGGAAAATCGCGCGCGACATTGCGCCGGGGAAGAACCCCTTTCGCTCCGTCATCGCGGAGGAATACACGGACACCGCCTGGGTCGGGCTGCGAACCCGGCATCATTTGCGCAAGCTCGCCGCAGATGAGAAACCGTTCTTTCTCTACGCGTCCTTTTGGAAACCGCACAGTCCGTTTGAAACTCCCGCGCCCTACGCCGCCATGTACGATGACGTGGAGATTCCTCTACCCAAGCAGGTTTCGTTGGCCGAGATTGAGCGCCTACCGCCCCCGCTGGCTCAGCTGATTCTGCGGGGCAAGAAACCGCCGTATGCGATGGATCGGGAACGGCTTCAGTGGATCTATCGCAGCTACTACGCCGCCATCAGCCAGATCGACAAAGAGGTCGGGCTGATCCTCAAGACACTTGAAGCGAGCGGTGCCGCCGAGAACACGATCATCGCGTTCAGCTCTGATCACGGTGATCAATTGCTGAAGCATGGCCTGACGGGAAAAAACTGTTTCTTCGAAGAATCTGTCCGCGTGCCGTTCATCATCGGCTGGCCGGGACACGTGAAGCCGGGGCAACATTCGCAGTTGGTCGAGTGTATTGATCTCCTGCCGACCCTGTTTGAATTGGCGGGTGTGCCCGAACCCTACGGGAATCAGGGGCGCAGTCTCGCGCCGCTGATCACCGGTTCCGCCGACCGGTATCGCGAACGGACTGCGATCTTCTCTGAGAACGTCATTCCGGAGGTCATCAACGGAATGAAGTTCTTCTTTGAAAAGGGAAAGGGAGTGCGTGGAATCCGTCATCCGGACGCTAAGATGGTTCGAACGCGGCGATGGAAATACAACTACTACCCCAGTGGTTCGGCAGAACTTTACGACCTGGAAAAAGATCCGGGAGAATACGTGAATCTCGCCGGTATCGCGGATCACCAACCCACCGAACAGAAGCTGAAAGATCTGCTTCTGCACTGGTTGACCACAGCGGACGAAACCGACCAGATTGCGCCAAAATGGCTGATTCCCTGGCCGCCCAAGTAGACAGCAACCAGCGCGTCGAGCGGTGAAAACGTTTCCGGACTTTACCTTCGATTGATTCGACTTACAGTGTTTCACACCATGGCCGACCTGGAACAGACAGTCACGTTGGGCCGCTTCTTCGCACAGGAGTTTCAAGACCTGCAGAAGACGGCCGAACTGCGTTCCTACGATGCCGGTCAGGTGATCTTCTCCCAAGGTGCGCGCGGCGACGGATTTTTCTGTGTGGAGTCGGGCGAGGTGGAAATCTCAGCCGAAGTTTCCGACGGTGAACGCAAAGTGTTCGCCAAGGTCGGCCAAGGTGAGATATTCGGAGAAATGGCCGTGCTCGATGACGGTCCCCGGTCCGCGTCCGCAATCGCCGGTCCGGCTACCAAAGCCTACTTCATCGGGCGCGACGAGCTGTTCACCATCCTGCAGAACAACCCCGAAGCGCTGATCCGCCTGGTGCGATTCTTTAGCCAGCGGATCCGCGATACGAACAGCCAATACATCGAGGAGATCGTGCAGGCCGAGAAACTCGCGGTCGTGGGACGCTTCGCGCGCACCATCGTCCATGATTTCAAAAATCCCCTAAACATCATCGGCCTGTCGTCCGAGATGGCCTCCGCGGCGTGGTCCACCCAGGAAACCCGGAGCACCTCGGCAGAACGAATCGGACGCCAGATCTGCCGCATGAGCAACATGCTCAACGAACTGTTGGAATTTAGCCGCGGAAAGTCGCAGCAGTTGGTTCTGGCAGGTCAGGACTATGCCGAGTTTCTGACCGAGCTGATCTCGGAAATTCAGATCGACGTGGCCGAGAAAAACATCGAGCTCTGCCTGCCCGACACCCCTCCGGCGGTGAAGGTGCAAATGGACCCGCAGCGATTGAGTCAACTGTTCTACAATCTTATCAACAACGCCGCCGATGAGATGAGCGGCGGGGGCAAAATCACCTTCAGTTTCCGGGTCGATGACGTGGAGATTCTGACCCGGGTCAACGACTCCGGCCCAGGAATCTCACCCGAAATCATCGACAAGCTGTTCGAACCCTTCGCCACCCACGGCAAGTCACACGGCACGGGTCTCGGACTCTCCATCTGTCAGAAGATCCTCGAAGATCACGGGGGGCGGATCTGGGCCGATTCCAACCCGGGTGACGGCGCCACCTTCTGTTTCACCCTGCCGCTGTCCAAATAGACTCGAATCGCTGGAGAATTTCTCTTTTTCGGCCCCAATCCCGCGCCCGCACATTTCGTCATTCCACCCGACGACGCGTTTTCCTACAATACCGACGTTCGAATTCAAACGCATGGCTGAAGTTCACGAAGTGATGGATGCCAGTGCCATCCAACTGGCGCTGGCGCGAATCGCCCACGAAATCGCCGAGGCACATGCCTCTCCCGACGGCGTGATCATCGTGGGCATACAGCGCGGTGGCGTGGATGTCGCGCGACGTCTCGCGGGGGAATTGGGCGAAATCTGGGAAAATCAACCCGTCGCCACCACCCTCGATACCAGCATGCACCGGGACGACCTGGCATCCCGCGCGGCCGCTCCAATTTACCCCACCGATCTCCAGGAAGATATCGAAGGCAAGTCTCTCATTCTCGTCGACGACGTCGTCGCCAGCGGCCGGACCGTGCGCGCAGCTCTGGATGCCTTGAACAGTTTCGGCCGCCCCAAAAACATTCAGCTGGCCGTGCTGGTGGATCGCGGTGACCGCGAGTTGCCGATTCAACCTGATTTCTGCGGTAAGGAAATATCGGCCCGCAAGGGTGACCGAATCACCGTGCGACTCGCCGGCGACACGGACGCGGTATTGGTGGAGACGACATGAGTTGGAACCGGCGCCATCTGCTCGATATCGAATCCCTCTCCCCCGAGGAAATTATCACGATTTTGGACACCGCCCGCGAGTTCAAGGCGGTCGGTGAACGCTCCATCAAGAAATCACCGGTGCTTCGGGGGAAGACAATCGTAAACCTTTTTGCCGAGCCCTCGACCCGCACCCGCATCAGCTTCGAACTTGCCGCCACCCGGCTCAGTGCGGATATCGTCAACTTCACGACCGAAGCCTCTTCCCTCCAGAAAGGCGAGACGCTGAAAGACACCGCGCTCAACTTGGAGGCACTCAACGCGGACATCTTCATCGTGCGACATGAGGCCAGCGGAGCGGCGCATTTTCTGGCGCGTTTCCTCAAAGGCAGCGTGATCAACGCCGGTGACGGCGCGCACGGTCATCCAACGCAAGCCCTCCTGGACGTCTTCACGATTCGCGAACACAAAGGCGATCTGAAAGGTCTCAACGTAACGATTCTGGGCGACATCCTTTACTCCCGCGTCGCGCGGTCAAATATCTGGGCGCTCCAAAAACTCGGCGCGAACGTGACGCTCTGCGGTCCATCAACCCTGGTGCCGAAAGTATTTGAGCAGATGGGCTGTAAGGTCACCTACGACATCGATCGCGCCATTGAGAATGCGGACGTGATCAATCTTCTCCGGATCCAACATGAGCGGCAAAGAAAGACCATGTTTCCCAGTATCGGTGAATACGCCAAACTCTTCGGCCTGGATCACGCGCGGCTGGCACGGACCAAACCGGATGCCATGATCATGCATCCCGGTCCCATCAACCGCGGGGTGGAGATCGCAAGCGACATCGCCGACTGTGATCGTTCGGTCATTTTGGAGCAGGTCACCAACGGTCTCGCCGTGCGGATGGCAGTCCTCTATCTGGTGAACCAGGCGGCCCAGGCTGAGTCCAAGGCAACGGCCACCACCAAGGGTTGAAATGCCGGAGCCAGATCGTTTTGCCCACGAGCGCAAACTCCTGGACGAGGGCGTCCATCCATTGGCCGGGATAGATGAGGCCGGCCGCGGCCCCTTGGCCGGACCGGTGGCCGCCGCGGCGGTGATTCTCCCGGAATCGTGGGTTCAGGCCGGACTTCCGGACTCACTCAAAGGATTGAACGATTCCAAACAGCTGTCCGAGAAGAAGCGGGAGTCGCTTTTTGCGGTCATCTCCTCCGCGACCGAAATCGTTTACGGCGTTGCGATCGTGGATGCCCAGACCATTGACCGCATCAACATCCTCCAAGCCACCCATCTGGCGATGAACCAGGCCTTGGCCAAGCTCGCCGTTTCCCCCAGTCACTCGCTGGTCGATGGCAATCCGGTCAAAACCCTCACCACGTCTCAGACCGCGATCGTGAAAGGCGATTCCCTCAGTTTCTCGATCGCCGCCGCCAGCATCCTGGCGAAAGTCACTCGCGACCGCCTGATGGTCGAATACGACCGGGAGTATCCTGACTACGGTTTTGCGCAGCACAAAGGTTACGGCACGAAAAAACACATGGCCGCCATCGAGAAGCACGGTGCCTGTCCGATCCACCGGATGAGTTTCGCACCATTGAAACCGCCGACGCAGGCGGAAATATTCTGATCCGGACCGCTTCGGATTGCTCCGAAGGCAATCCAGCCACACTCCTCAACCGCCAATCTGCGCATTGCGGGCCGCGCCGAATGCACCGGCCAATTCTCCCAATTGGGCGGGTTCGAGGCGGAGTTCATGATCGCAGACTTTCCACTCCACCTCGCTGACCATCCGGCGCAGGGGCTCAAACAGAGAATCACCCGCCCGGGCAATGCCGCCGCCGATCACCGCCACCTCGGGATCGAGAATGTTCGAGCAGGAACCAATGGCGCAGGCCAATGCGCGGACGGACTTGAGCCACACTGCCGTGGCAAATTCATCGCCGGCCTCGTGGTCGCGGATCAGATCGTGGGTGGTTTCGAATCGGCCTTCGCTGCGGATCCCGATCGTGCAGTTGCCCATCAAAGTTTCAATGCTGCCGGGAGTTCCACAGATATCGGGCGGTGCATTCGGGTCGAGTGAAAGATGACCGAGATGCCCCGCCTTGCCGGTGTGGCCGCGCAGCAGCTTGCCATCCACCATCGCGGCGCCTCCCACTCCGGTTCCGAGGGTGAAGAGGATCACATTGGACAATCCGCGCGCGGCCCCAAGCCACACTTCACCGAGCAATGCGGCGTTCGCATCATTCAGCACCGGAATCGGATGGGAGCGCTGCAGGAAATCAGACCAGACAAGCCCTTCCAAGCCGGGCAGGCGGTTGGGTAAGTATGCGGTACTGCGACCGTCGCGGGCAGCCAGACCCGGTGCGGACACTCCAATCCGTTCCACCGCGCCGTGTGTATCCTCCAACCGCAAGACCACGCGGCGGACAGTTTCCGCAAAGCTTAGGGATTGCTTGGGATCGAAAGCCTCATTTTCGGCGGCCACCCGTTCCCCATCAGGCGAAACCACGACCGCCTTCACGCTCGATCCACCGAGATCAATGCCGATCAGGTTCCCAGACGCCGTGCAGCCCGACATGGTCATTCAAGCAGGGCCATGTCGCGATCATTCCGATCCGCGTAGATCGCCCGGAAGCGGCCGCTCAACAGACCATCATCGCCGAGAAGCACAGCCGCGCGGGCTTCGCGAGAACGGCTGTTCTCCCATTTCGTATGCGCCCGCTCCGATGCTTTCGTAATCGATTCTGGAGAGGCGACGTAGTCGAACTTCAGATCCGCATGACTGGAGAAGGTTTTTAACGAGCGCCCCGCGATATACCGCACGGCGTCGTAGGGATCCTGAAGCAGCAAGGACAGGTAGGGTTGAACCCACTGCTCAGCATCCGACGCGGCCACGGCAGGGGCCCAGGACATGTGCCAGGCCATCAGCGCGCGCAGACCGGCATCCCCCTTCAGCGCGAGCAGCGCAACGGTCGCCACTTCGCGATGCTCAGCGGTCAGCTCAGGTTGATCATGTCCATACCAGTCGTGCAGATGCTTGGAGGTCCAGGCCAGAGTCTTGTCGAGGTGGCAGAGGTTACACGCGGTGGGGCGGTTGGCAGCGAGCGTCTCGCGCACGTTGGGGCTCTTGATTGTATGACTGCGGATGGCCTTCAGCAACCCATACGTGGTGTGAGGCATATGGCAGTTGTAGCAACTGCTGCCGTTCGAGCCGGGAAGATGATGCGTGTGCGACTGGTCCGCAAATTTCTTCGCGTCGTGGCACTGGATACAGCCCTGGTCCCCCTGTTTGTCCGGCTGCAACTGGTCATTGGCCCATTCCTTTGGCGGCCGCAGATCGTCTTTTGCCTGATGCATGGAGTGGCACGACACACAGGACATCGTGCCGGCGGTGTGACAGGCGGAAATCCTAAGTCCGTTGTATTCGCGCCCGGAAACGCGGACCATGCCATCACTCCAAAAGGTGGCGTCTTTCTGTTCGCCTTCCTCGCCTTCCTCACCAACATAATCTTCGCTCCCATCCGGGGGGGACCCATCCTCCACTATCCGCGTGGCGTCAAGGTCGTCTCCGGGTTTGAAATCACGCCACTCAATGCTCTTGTCCAAGACATGGTTGACGCTGTGACAGTTTCCGCACACTTGCGAAGAACGTTCGTGACTCAGGTTGGCCGGATCCACAATTCGATCAACCAAATCCGCCACGGAAGATTTGTCTGGGGCCGAATGTATCTGCACATGCGCTGAGCCAGGTCCATGACAGGCCTCGCAGGTGATGCCAAACTCGGAGACCTGTGTTTCATAGCTTCGCCGCTCGCCGTCGGCGTCGTAGCGAGGATCCGGATTGGTGCTGTGACATTTCAGGCACGTATGATTCCACCGCCCAATCTCGCCGCTGTAATGGCCTTCATCCGGAGGTTGCAGAAAAGCGGAGGTGCGGGGGATCCAGCGCTCTTCCTCCCTGAGATAAACCACCGGCATCATGCCGAGAGTTCGCGCGCGGCCGGTCGGATACCAATAAATCTGCATGTTGTGAGAACCGGTCATCATCACTATGGGGAACTCTTTCCGCGGACGGCGGGGCCCCAGAAACATGATCTCATTGTAGTTCTTCCGAAACCACGCACGACCGTCGCGCTTGAACAGGTCCACATGGACGCCCCCCTGATTGGTGACGGAAACGTTGTCGAAGTTGCCCACAATCTTATCCAGGTCGGCCTCTTGAGTCATGGTTCGGTGCCAGGAGGCAAACCAGGTCTTGTGATTGTGCTCGTGACAGTCGCGGCAGGAATCTGAGCCGGCATAACCTTCGTGCGGCGCGACGATTGGGCGCATCTGCACGATTTCCGCATCCGGCAGGTCAGGCAACAAGGGATGCTCGGATCCGTCGTCCCGGCCGAGATAGAGCGAGAGCCCCACGAGCACAACCATAACGGTGAGCAGCAACTTGAGCAGGCCGCGGTTCTGGGACGCCTGAGGTTTATCGCTCATGTTTTGAATAGGACCATGTGAAATGCGCTTCGTTCAACCTTGGGCCGTCGGCCAGCCCGCTGCGAGCAGCGCCTTGTAACCTTCCCGGACCGAGTGGACATTCGTGTAGCCCAGCTTCTGAGCCGCCTCACAGGTGAGAATGGAGCGATAGCCACCGCCACAGTACATCAGGAGTTCGCGGGCCTTGTCCGGAAATTTGGCTTCCAGATCCCGCTCCAGAATCCCCTTTCCGAGATGCTCGGCCCCGGAAATGTGAGCGCCGAGCCATTCGTGATCCTCGCGGACATCAAGCAGCAGGGCCTGAGGATTGGCGTCGAGCCGCTCTTGCGCCTGTGGCGCTGTGATTTCAGAGATGCGCGGCTGCGCTTCTTCGACGAGCTTGAGAAAGCCGGGGGAATGTTGCACGGCGCAAAAGTATCGGGTTCACCAAAGTGGGCAAACGAATTCCCACCGCTCCAGATCGCGAAATCGCCGCTCAGGTTTTCCATTGACCCGCCCGGACGGGGACCGCTAGCTTTCGAGCCCCCAAAAAATGGGGGTAAAACTATGATCGGTACTATCCGCAAGCACTCCAATTTTCTATGGGTCATCGTCATCATCTTCACGGTGGTGTCCTTTGTGATCTTCTTCACCCCCGAGGTGGGCAACCTCAGCGGCCAAAAGATAAATTACGGCACCGCCTACGGGATCGAGCTGACCCGTGAGGAACGCGTCGCCGCGGAACTGGAGACCCGCCTCTACGTGTTCAACCAGATCCGCCAGTGGCCGGACTCCTCGATGACCGCGCAGGTGAACGCCATGGCAATGCGCCGCTGCGTGCTGCTCAAACGGGCGGAACTCGAAGGGATCAACGTCCCCGACGAAGCCGTCGCCCGCTACCTCAAGCGCATGTTCTCCGATCGGGAGACCCAAAAATTCAGCCTCGCGAACTACAACGAATTCACCACCAAGCTCTTGCCCCAGAACGGGATCAACGAGAGTCAGTTCGAGGACTATATTCGCCACGAAATCGCGCTGGGTCAGTTGAATCAGATGGCGGGACAGAGTGCCGGCCTCATCTCGACCCGGGCCGCCAAGTCCCTGTTTGAACGGGAGAATGAAACGGTGGAAGCCATGGCCGTGTTCTTGCAGCGCTCGAACCAACTCACCCAGGTGAAGATCGAGACCAATGCCATCACCTCTTATTTCACCAATAACATCGGCACCTACCGGATCCCCGAACGCACGGTCGTGGACTACGTCTATTTTTCCTTCACCAACTACTTCAAGCAGGCGGAAACGAACCTGACGACCCAGACAAATCTGGCCGTCGCGATCGACGGCATCTACGCCCAGCGTGGCACCAACGACTTCAAGGATGATGATGGCAAAGTGCTCGGTGCCGAAGATGCCAAAAAGAAGATTCGTGAACGGATGATCGAGGAAGAGTCCACCCAGGTCGGCCGGACCAAGATGAAGGAGTTTGCCAACGCCGTATTCCGGATCGTCCCGGTCAGCGCGGCGAATCTCCACAATATCGCCAAGGAAATGGGTTATGAGGTGAAGTCCACAGCGCCATTCACCGAACTGGACGGCCCAGCTGATCTCGATGTGCCCAACAACTTCGCCAGCGCGGCCTTCAATCTCTCCGTTGAGGAACCCCTCGCCAGCCCGCTACAATGGGTCGATGGGGTCTACATCATCGCGTTCAACCAGCGCCTGCCTCCAAAAAATCCCGAGCTGACCAACGTGTGGAACGACGTCGTCCGCGACTATCGTCGGGACCAGTCCTCGGAGATGAACTTGGCAGCCGGACTCAAACTGGCCAAATCCATCAAGCAAAACTTGGCCTCCGGTCTCACCTTTGAAGCGGCCTGCCACACGAATGGCACCCAAGCCATCAAACTCCCGCCCTTCACCCGTTTCACCCGGAGCATCGCTCAGGTTGAGGACTTCGCAATCCCCACCAGTGAGTTCGCGAACCAGGCCTTCGATTTGGAGGAAGGCTACTCCAGTGAGTTTGTCGAAACCGGCAACGGCGGCTTCATCGCCTTCACCCACAAGCGCACACCCGTCTCGAACGCGCTCGCCACCGACGGCATCGCCGATTTCGTCCTCGGACTCCGGGAGGAACGGCAGCGGCAGGTTTTGGGTGAATGGACCAGCGCCCAGCTGGCCGGCTCCGGATTCGAAGAACCTGAAGCCCGGTAACGGCTCGGTCGCTTCATCTATCCCGGCTCGTGGGTTGCGCATTCACGGGCCTTGGAACCAATCGGCAGTGCTTCTTGCCGAGTTCCCACGGCTGCTCCACGCTCAAGGCCATGAAGCGTTTCATTCTGGCCGCCGCGATCTGCATTCTCTCCCCCACCGCCCCCGCTGCCGATCCGACAGAAGTCATGATCGTGGTGGGACCGAGTAACCACCCACCGGGATCCCACGAAGTCGCTGCCGGCGGTCGCCTCATCGCGCATTGCCTGCAAAAGGCCATCAATGTGAAAGGGATACGGGCCAAAGTGTTTTACGAATGGCCGACCGACCGGGAAGTTCAACGCCGAACCTCCACCGTGGTCTTCATCGGAGACCAATTCCCAGCTGAACGCCTCTCCAAACCCAGGGAAGCGATGACCGCGCTCACATCGATGATGAAACGTGGCTGTGGCATCGTCTGCGTCCACTACGCGACCGGTCTCGCCGCCGGAGATGTCGCTGACGACGGGGAACATCCCCTGCTCCGCTGGACCGGCGGCTACTTTGCCACCCGCTGCCAGCACCATCAATCCGTAGCGCGCATCTTTGACGCCACCATCAAACCGGGTAAGAAAGGACACCCGGTGCTACGCGGTTGGAAGACATTCAAGCTTCGTGACGAACCCTACACCAAAAACTACTTCGGCCTCAAAGGTCTGGCTCCCGGCGTGTTCTCACTGGCCACCGCACAGTATCCCCCCACCGATCCGCGAACCGAAATCATCGCCTGGGGAATCGAGCGCAAAGATGGAGGTCGCGGAATGGGAATCACAATGCCGCATTTCTACCGCAACTGGGAACGCGACGAACTGCGCAAGTTCATCATGAACGGGATTGTGTGGACCGCCGGACTCGAAGTTCCCTCGGTGGGCGTCAATACCCCCCAACCCGATCTCGCGGCATTCAACCCCGAATCGATCGATTCGAAGCCGCGCAAGAAGCGGTAAATGCGACGAAAAGCGGAACATTAAACCTCTCGGAGGATGAGCAATTTGGTGGGAACGATTGCGAAAACTCCAACCTGTACCGAGCGCAAAACGTCGTCAGATTCAATCTTCACGATCGCTGGCTGAGTGTTACGACGAAACGCTACTGCCCAGCATCTTCAGCCTTTTCACCCGACTCTCGTATCTTCGACGCGCCGCATCCCAGTCGAATACGTCAGAAAACAGGTCGACGCCCGTTCTGTGGATTGAACGAAAGAGGAGCTGTCCGATGCTCCTCTGTCTCGAAAAATGAAGTTTTGATCTACACTCATCCGGCACCAATGAGCTGTAGAGCAACCTGGACGGCAGATCGTGGAAGAACATATCATGTCCCATCCTTTCCAGATCATAAGATCGCTCCCTGATGAACTCTTCAATTCTATGATCTGGCCACTTGAGAACCCGTGACAAAACACCACGCCAGAGTTCACAGTTGTGATTCCAGTTTTCTTCCTAACAGTTCAATTGTTCTCCTCCAAAGTCTCCGAAATTTTCGATTTTCGGCGGCCTGTCACCGCTCTGAACGAACTCCGAAAAATAAATGGTACACCCGAAGGGACTCGAACCCCTAACCCCCTGGTTCGAAGCCAGGTGCTCTATCCAGTTGAGCTACGGGTGCACTAAAAAAGGCTTTGATCAGGCAAGGCCTAAGTTCTGCATGATCTTCGCGGTCGAGTGAGCTTTGTTCAAGGTGTAAAAGTGAACACCCGGCGCACCGCGCTCCAAAAGTTCTTTTATCTGGCTCGTGGCGAACTCAATTCCGAACTCCTTTACCGCTTCGTCGTCATCCGCGCGGGCCTCAAGTTCCTTGAGTAAGGACTCCGGCAAGTTTGCCCCGCACATTTCCGTGAACCGTTTAATGAGCCCGGCTGACACGATCGGCAAGATACCCGGAATGATCGGAACGGTGATGCCGTGTTTATCCCGGAGGTGATCGACAAATTCGAAGTAGTCCTTGTTGTCGAAGAAAAGCTGGGTGATCACAAAATCCGCGCCGCACTTCACTTTGTTTGCGAGCCGTTCCCAATCAACGATTTTGCCTTCGGTGCAATGGATATGACCTTCGGGAAAGCCAGCCGTGCCGATGGAAAAATCTCCCTTGGCCTTCAGCATTTCAACCAACTGATAGCTGAATTCGAAACCACCTTCAGCGACTTCAAAATCGCCGCCACCGGGAGGGTCACCGCGAAGGGCGAGCAGGTTCTTCACGCCGCGATCCTTGGCGTCGTTGACCACTTCCTCAAGTTCTGACCGCCTGGCGTTCACACAGGTCAGGTGCATCATGGTGGTGAGCTGATGCTGATTCTGGATGGATTCGACGATTCCGATCGTCTTGTCGCGGGTCGAACCCCCGGCACCGTAGGTCACCGAACAGTAGTCCGGCTTCAGGTCCATCAGTTCGGGAATATGCTTCTCAAGCAACGCCTTATCACCCGCCTCCGTCTTCGGAGGAAAGAATTCGAAGGAGATGCACGGCTTGCTCTCGGCATGTTTTTCGGCGTGTATGTCCCGAATGAATCGCATCGCGCGCAGAGTGTCGATTAACCGTAGGCAAGGCAAGCATCAAGGATTTGCCTGACACAAATCCAGACCGGCACCGGGTCCTGGTCCGGTCGGCATGATCGTGAGCACGGGGAAATAAGCCTCACTTGTCAGCTTTTGCCGGCGTCTTTTTCTTCCCCCCGGTACGACGATCCATGATGCCCTTGAGCTTCTTGGCCTCTTTCTCCAAAACCTCGGTGCCGATCTCCACAGGCTGGACGGTCTGATGCGCGACCTTCTCGCGAGCGGGAATCTCGCGCCAGCGCAGGTTCTGATACCAGACCGGATCGCCATGGTCCTGCAATGAGAGATTCGCGCCGCGCGCCGTCAGATTGCCACCCCGCTTGCGGAGCAGTTCCACGTTCCAGGCGAACTGCTCGTCGGTGTAGTCAAAATCGATGACCTTCTTTCCGTTCAGCCAGTGCTGGATGAGGGTTCCCTGGCAAACGATTCGGCCCTGATTCCACGCCCCCGGTTTCTTTGTGACATCCGCCGAAGGGGCCATGCAGAAATACAGGGAGGCGGCGCTCGTTCGGGGATTGCCGCCATCGACGTGTTTCTCGTTGTCCAGAATCTGATACTCGTACTGGGTCGGACGATAGTAGACCCCACTGTTGCTCCCCACGCCCACCTTCCATTCGAAGCGCAGCTCAAAATCGTCCGGCACTTTGGACGCGGTGTACACCAGCGAACCGCCCTTCCCCTTTCGAGAAATTGATCCGTCACCCGACACATGCCAGTTCCCGCCATGCCGCCAACCGGACAGATCCGTGCCGTTGAAGATCCGTTGAAAGCCCTGTCGCCGCTCCGCTTTCGAAAGCTTGGAAGCGGCGGTGGCTCCAAATGGCGTGACGGTGAAAAGGGCGACGGTCAAAATACAAAGAGTCGTTTTCATAGGTGTGGGACGCAGCGAGGTTGATAGCCGATCTGTTTGAGGAATCAAGCCGTGATCGCGGACTGCGATGATATGGCATGGTCCACCACCCGAAAATGGAAGTCTCAGGTATCCGTCTCGCGCGTGGGCCAAGCTTACGATACAAGTCCGAATAGCATGAGGCATTACATTCTCATTTGGTGCGCAAGCTTGTCGGTCATTCCGCAATGTTCTGCGGCCGAGCTGAACTGGGCCGGAACCGGGAGTCACCGGATTGTCGTGTCCGTGGAGCCCACGCCGAACGCCGGCCCCCGTGCCGACGAGTTGGTCGCTTCGACCAGCCTTGACCTCTATGGTCAATTCCCCAGCGCTTCGAAAAATCACCGCATCGATCTGCATTCCCTGCAGATGATCCGGCAGGACATCGCGGAAGAGGTCTATCCGAAACACGCACAGCAGAGAGCGAAGGCAGACCGGCCTTTTCGTTTCTATGACGGTGGCTTGGCAGATGAATTCCCCACATGGAAACGATACGCCTCATTGGAAAAACTGGGTGGTCGTCCGGTTTTTCAGATGAGGGACAAGCTCCCGTTTGGGCATCGCGTTTTCGGGTCTGTGGGTAATCACGTGAAAGGGACCTTGGTCTGGCCACATACCCAGACCGGAAAACAGGCATCCACTTACGGAATCTATTTCAATCTGGAGCCTGATAAGAATCCACCGAATTCACCACCCATCGGATGGATCGGTGATGGTGGCAATCGCTTCGCCCCAAAGAGCCCCCTCAACGGCCCGCCCGGAAACAACAATGCCACCGCGATTGACTGGAATGCCGACGGACTTCCCGATCTGCTGTATGGCCTATCCTCCGGATACGTCATCATCGCGGAGAACACCGGAACCCACGAGCAGCCCGAGTTCAATCGCCGACGGATCATTCACACCTCCGACGGCAAACCAATCGATGTCGGCTACGACGCCAGTCCCCTGTCGGTGGATTGGAACGGCGACAGCGTGCGCGACCTGCTGATCGGAGCGGAGAAGGGCTGTGTCCTCTATTTCCAAAATCTCCGGAGCAACGCCGATCCCTCGTTTGAGTTCAAAGGTTTCATCGAAGCCGACGGCAAGATGTTGCTCACCCCGAACTGGCCGATCGCCGAACTGCCGAATGGCAAACCCGGCGAAGTCTATCATGCGGACTATCTCGCGATTCCCTGCGTCTGCGATTGGGATGGCGACGGCGATCAGGATTTACTGGCCGGTGGATTCGTCACTGGCTGGCTGTTCTATTTCGAAAATATTGGAAACGGCCTGGATGGAACGCCAACCCTCAGCGCTCGTGGCCCCCTCCAGGTTGACGGCAAACCTATCGACACCGGATGGGCGGCGGCACCGACCGCGGTGGATCTGGATCACGATGGCGATCTGGATCTGGTGTGCGGCGCCAAACCGATGACGGCCGATGGAGGCGACACCAGCGACCGATCCGGAAACCTCCTCTACTTTGAAAACGTCGGGACGCGCACGAAGCCCGAATTGAAGAGACGGCCGGTTCCAGGCACTGGCCTGCCACCCACCGGCACCACGATCATGGGCCCGGTCTGCGACTGGAACGGTGACAATTTGCCCGACCTGTTTTTGGTCACCCGCGGCTCGATGCTGGTCTATCCAATTGCAAACATCGGCTCCCGCGAACGCCCCGTGTTCCAGATGAAAAGTCGTCCCACTATCACCCGCTGGAATCATCAACAGATCCCGGCCGGCACCTTCGCCGACTGGAATCACGACGGTCATCCCGATGTGATCAATCGCTTTTCCGTCATGCTGAATGATGGCGTCGGTTTCCCCCACACCTTCACAAAGCGGTTCAGCATTCTCGCGGGGAAGAAACCCATCCGGCATCCCAACCCGCACGGTGACGAGAATTCCTATGTGACCCTCCACGATCTCGACAGCGACGGCGATCATGACTGCATCTACGGTGCCCACAGCGGCCACATCTGGTTCCACGAAAACAGCGGCACCGATGAAAAGCCGGATCTCGATATTGAAGGTTACCGCCTGCCACTCTCCAACGGCGATCTGATGCGCGTGGGAGAATCCCCTCCGGACAAGCAGGGCGGCTTCAATTTTACCGATTTGCAAGGTGCACGCCCCAAACCGGCCGCCGCAGATTTCGATCAGGACGGACGAGTGGATCTGGTCATCGGAGACACCTATGGCCGGGTTCGACTTTTCCGCAACGAAGGCACGACATTCGCAGGAAGACACGTTTTCTCAAAGCCGATCACGATCCTCGATAGCCCGTCCCGCCTCAGCCTGCACGCCGGTGATTGGGATGGCGACAAAGCACCGGATATCTTTGTTGTGACGGGACAGCGCGTGAATCTGTACCGAAACAAATCAGAGCCCGGCCGCAGCACATTTGAAGAACCTCAGCGCCTGAAACTCCCGCCGAGCATCGGTGGTTTCTACGGCGTCGCCCCCGTCGACCTCAACGGCGATGGTGATACCGATCTCGTCTACCAGACCTCCTCCCGCATCACCTGCTGGGTCGAACGATCCTTCCTTGAACACGGCTACCGCCCCGCCGTATTGATCGACGCAGGAGCCCGGGAGAAGTGACCACAACAAGCCGAGGTAACGAGGCTCACGAATGTCCAAGTAGCGGAATTCGTCAGAATTTGAGTTCCACAATCCCGCTCGCGACGGATCGTCGATCCATCCGTTCGCGCAACGATTGCCAGATGGCTTCAGCGTTTCGATGAACCATTCCGTTGAACTTCTCCTCGCCGTTTACGATGACGGTGATGGGTTTATCGAGATCCACCAATTTGTCACTCAGGCGCAGGTTGATCCGCTTGAGTCCCGTCGCCTGAATTTCAATGCGCTGCCCTGCCACCTCGGCCACGACCGTTTGTCCGGCCTTGGCGGTCCCTTTCGGAACGGCGAGCCAATAGAAACGATTATGGGTCCGTCCACTCTGGTGCCAGACGACCTTCTTTGGCCAGGTAACTCGTGTCCTTTCCGCCAGCCACGGAAGCGCTTCGCGATCCTTGCCTTTCATCCAATGCCCCATCCCCTCGTAGATCGTCACCTTGTGATCATAGCCACCCGGGTCAGCCTGTTTCAGTTGCGCCAGCTTCCGCCCGTATAGCGCCGCGACCGTGTTGCGTTTGTAGGCCCGATCACTGCCGCCGACGAAGATCATGAAGGGCAGATTGCGGAGCCCGAGCGGATTGGCGTTGTTCGGATGCCCGGCCATCATGGAAGCCGCCGCAAAGCGATCCGCCATGCGCGGAGCCAACTGGTAAACGCCATCGCCGCCGGCAGAATAGCCCAGCAGATAGACGCGCTCCGGGTTCACTCCCCGCTCGGTCACCATGTTCGAAATCAAACGCGAGAAGAGGTCATCAATATGCCCCTGGTGCCAAAGATTCCAGGTGTCGGTCGGTGCCCGCGGCGCGACCACAATGCCCTCATCCGGCGCGTAAAGCCGGATCTGATTCCGCCACTGTTGATCGTTCACACGGGTCGGGGCGCCACCCCCTCCATGCATCGAAATCCAAAGCGACCGTTCGCCTGCCGCAGCGTTTCCAAATTCCTTTTCGAGATACTTCATCCCCTTTCCGGCCGCCGTCACCGACTTCGCATCAAGTTCCTTCTTCCGCTCCTCCCGCGACTCCTTGACGAGCGTTTGCCAGATCAGTTTGGCGGAGTCCTTGGCGTTCTTCTTCGACAAGGCCCCTTCTGGCACCGACAGGTGGCGTTCCTCGGGAAGAAGCATCAGCCAGTCCTTCACGATCTTGAGCCTTACATTTCCTTTCCCGAGTTCGTCCCAAAACAGATCCTGTGTACTTTCACCGGATTTCTCAAAGTGGAGTTGCTGCCAGCGCACTTCGCTCTGCCGTTCAACAACCAGACGATAGGGCGTTCCGCACCGCATCTGCAGGGAAGGCATGTCATTCAAGTCTGTCGTTCCCGCTTTCGTGGTGACGCGATGCTTGGTCTTCCCGCTCGATTCCAGGAGTTCCAGCTCTGCCGCCATCCTCTCACCACCTCGTCGGTTCCATAGGCGAACATAAACGGTCGCTTCCAAGGCGGCTTTGGCGACCGGCTTCGCATAACGATCCGTCACATTGATACCCGCCACGTTTTCGTTCTCCAGATCCCAGACCATGGGAAAGCGCGAACCCGTCGGCTGCCATGAAGTAGCCCAGATGGCATGCCGCCAATCGTCGGCAATCGCCTTGGAGGCATCGCGGGAAAACCACGCCCGGTTCAGTCCTTTTGGGTCATACTCATCGGCTCCTGTATAATGCCATCGCCCCTCGTCGTAGATTTCGACCCAGGTGTGATTACCCCGCTTGTTTGCCCACAGCGCAGTGCCTGCCACCCGCGCCGGCACGCCGACCGATCGGCACGCGTCCACCAGAATGATCGAGAGACCGGTGCACGTCGCCATTCCAAGTTTCTTCGATTCCGAAGGACTCTGGTTCGGCTCCTTCCGACCGGTGTTGTAGTGAACGTTGATAATTTTGAACAAACCCCGGTTGATCGCCTGCGCCGCCTCGGTCGCGGATCTGCTGTCCGCCACGAGTTCCCGGCATTGCTCATAGAATTTCGGTCGCCACCTTTCGCGGGTCTCGTCCAACGAAGCGTATGGGACCACGTCATTGAAGAAGACTTCGTCTGGCAACGCTCTGGCCCAGGCAAATTTTCCCCGCGCTTTCATCGCCAGGTTCAGGTTCTCCAACAGGAATTCCTTCTTCAACGATCTCAAATCGCGCGCCGGCATTCCCGCCACCAGAAATTGGGCCGCCTTGATGCCGAAATCGCCATGCACTCTCTGCGCAGTTTTCAGGAACCCGTCAATCTCCCCCCCATTGTCGCCCGCGGTCTCCAACTGCGCGGCCAGTCGAGGTTCGGCACCGGCCAGCGAAATTTGCAGCAGGCACAGCACCCAGGTTGCCAATGTTCTCATGGCGAGAACCTATCGGCCCCCAACAGGCGAACAAGGCATTTCAGGGATTGAGCCTCCCCAACCCGGTTGCCTTCATCAATTCAGTAAGCGGACAAACGGCGGATCATCGGCGCTCCACTGTCGCGCGGGTTGACTCCCTCAAGCTGGCCCCTAACGATCACTGCGTGAATCAACGCCGTTGTTTGCTCAGCTTCGTCCTTGCCCTCATTCCGCAACTGGCCGTTGCCCAACTCACCGAATCGATGCCGCTCCGGGAAATCGAAACGGCCCTCCAAGCCTATCCTCCGGATTGGAGACACGGGGATAAACGCGCAAAAATCATGGCGTCCCTCGATCGCCAGGTAACGGTGCGGGTTTGCAAGGAGATGTCCGATGCCGATCGGAAGAAGCTCTTGCCCGTCCGTGATTTCTATCGCCGTCGCGTGGATATCGGCCTGGATAAACTGGAACGGACACGGGTCACGGAAGGGGTTCATGCGTTCAAGTTCTATTCGTCCTCCTGGGTCTTCAAGACGAAGGATGGAAGTGTCGCCGTCGAGTTTTCCCAAGGGCCGATCAACAACGGTGGGAAACCGGAAGAGCGGGATTACTATCGGAGCGGATTCTACTGGCGCCCGGATCAGCGTGATCGGTTGGCGAAACTGGTCGATGTTTCGATCAGCACCCATCGCCATCACGATCATTCCGACTACTCACTGGCCAAACGAATGATCGCCGCCGGCAAACCTGTGATTGTGCCGGCGCAGTTAAAAACCATCTGGAAGGATCTGGCCGCCGATCTCACGGTCCCGCAATACGACACGGTGCAGAGATTCGGCCCGCTGGAGATCTTCACAATGCTCGGCTCGCAATTCGGCAAAAATGAGCTGACCGGCAACGGCCGCGAACGTCGCGGGGTGCCGCACCCCGACGGACCTCATCGTGATTCAGAGACGGTGGTCTATCTGTTTCGGCTGGCCGGTATCGTATTTCTGACGAGCGGAGAGAATCACGTGCCGGCGGGTGACTGGCTGAAGCGGGGAGCCAAACTCGGATTCAAACCCAACGTCCGTATGTCGGTTGGACAGTTTCAAGGAGCCCGTTCGATCGACGCGGTGCTGAAGAACATGAAGCCGGTCTTCCGCCTCCCGCTACACGAATACGAGATCTCCCACATGTTTGGCGGCAATCGTTCGGGACACCTCATGATCGGCAGCTACCGCAAGACGTTTGAACGTCGGCAGATGATGCCGATGTTGTGGGGTGAAGATTTTTTGATCACCAAACAACTGGTGGAATTTCCCCGCTAGTTTCGCGGGCAGGCAGAATCCGGCGTGGGATCGACGGCGAGACCCCCCACATTGGTATCACCGGCTCCCGTTTTGGATCAGACGCTCCGACACGCCAGAACGCGCCTTGGAGACCTGCCGTGTAATAGGCCAAAGACCAGCAACATTCGCCCGACGGTTTATGAATATGAGGATTGAGCCGATCCGGTTCGTCGGTGACCTTCTGGTATGACCAAGTTACGAATTCTTCTGCTGTTTCTTGGGGGCCTTGCCGGAGAGGGGCAAGGCGCGGTTCACGTCGTAAATGCGGAGGGGGAGACTTATGACTCGCATCCCTCGTCAGCGACTCTGAACAACGGTGACACCTGGATTGCGTGGCATGGATACCACCGGAATCATGATCGTGTCCTGGCTCAACGAATTGGCCCGGATGGGAAAACGGATTCTGTGCATGAAGTCAGCCGGACCGACACCTTGGTCAACAGTCCTCCGAAGATCACGGCGACGAGGGATTCCATTTGGGTCGTCTGGAGCGCCAACGTTCACGACCATCAGTGGGAAATCCAGGCCCGCCGGCTTTCGCTGAAGAACAATACTTGGGGAGAGATCGAAACGGTCTCTTCTCCGTCAGAGACGGCGATCTATCCGACCATTTCCGAAGTCGACGAGCGCGGCTCGATAGCGGTCGCCTGGAGCGGGCATCGTGATGGCCAATTTCGCGTACGCTTCAGAAAGCGGGCCGCGGACCGATGGTCCGTCACGACCGACATTTCCAAGTCCGGGGTCAACGCCTACCGCCCGGCGATTGAAGGCGGTTACGTTTTCTGGGACGAGTATGATGGTTCGAAATACTCCGTCAAAGGTCGCGCGGTTCTCCCAAAGTTGCGCGGCATCGAGTCGATCTCACCGGCGGGAGCGGATTGTCTGACGCCAACCGCGCTGTCCACGCGCAATGGCCTGTTCGTGGCCTGGCTGCGTAAAGTGGATGTCATTGGGGGGCCAGGAATTGTCAGCCAGATGCACACTCTTCAGGCGGCTCGACGGAACTCGAACGGATCTTGGCAGATCATTCGCGATGCGAAGGGGGGCGACCACGCCACGGAGTTGACGCAGGGGCTAATGGTGCGGCTGAAGCCGACCATTGTCGCGACCGGCGGTTACCTCGGTCGCCGCACGACTCCCATGTTGCTCGAATCAGGTGATTCGGTGTGGCTGTTGTGGGAGCGCAAAGCCGATCATCGCGGCAGCACACCTAAGGTGGTTGGCGATCTGTTGGGACGTCCGATCGAGAACGGCACCTGGGGCAAACGTGTCCAGCTCTACACGGGAAGACTCGACTACCATCTGCCCCATCCGGCCGTCGCGGACGACAACGGTTCCTTTCCCTGTCTCGCCTCCAAGCTGCCGCGTGAGGACCGACGCATTTACGAACTCGCAAATTTCAATCTGAACCAGACCGCCCCGTTCAAGCAGGCTGCCTGGACGGATTGGAATCCCGTGCAACTGCCCATCACCGAAGAACTTCCGTCCCGGCAATCCGTCACTATCGGCGGCGAGATCTACCAACTCTTCTGGGGAGATTTTCACTGCCACAGCGGACTGACGGCCGACGCCGAGGGCGAGGCGGATGAGATGATGTTCTATGCCCGTGATCGCGCGAAGCTTGACGTGGTCGCCTTTACCAACAACGACTTCATCTACGAGGTTCCGCTGACCACCTACGAATACGCCGTCGGCAATCTCTTCGCGCATCTGGAATCACGACCCCGCGAGTTCGTGGCCCTGCCTGGCTACGAATGGACCTCGCGCGTGCCCGGCATCAAAGGTGTTCCGGACAGCGACTCGGCCAGCTACACCGTGCCCTATCGGAACAAGTCGTATGCGAATCACCGCAGCGTGATCTATCCGCCCGCCGGCGGTCCGCTCATTCACTATCACGAGAATGGCAACAATATCGGCGCGCTCAACGAGGCTGTGCAACGCGCCGGCGGTCTGACACTCACCCAACACCCGAAGTTCCGCCGCTCCGGACATCCGGTTGAAGTGGGCTTGGAACTCACCTCCGGCTGGGGCAACTACATCAATCGCGTGCCGAGCCTGTTTCACAATGCGCTGAAAGAGAAACCGCGCATGGCCTTCGTCGCCTGCGGAGACACCCATCGCCGCACACCGGGATTGGCCGGCGCGCTGACCGGTCTTTACCTGAAGGAACTTACTCCCGAAGCCGTCCTCGACGCGTTGCGCAATCGGCGTTGCTTCGCCACCGCCGGTTCCCGGATCCTGTTGGATTCCCGTGCCAACGGTTCTTTCATGGGACAGGATATCCAAGCGCTTGGTGGTGTCGCCAAGTTGACCCTCCACGCCATTGGTACGCGTCCGATCACAACCGCGATGCTCCTGCGCAACGGAAAGAAGATCACCACGTTCGAAGGATCCGCCGGAAAGAAAGACCTCTCCTTCACCCACATCGACCTGGATATTCCGGCGGGCACTCACTGGTATTATTGGGAAGTGCAGCAGGAAGGCGAAGTGCCGCTTTGGTTGCCCGGCAACAACCAGGCAGCCCACGGCCACAAGGCATGGTCCACGCCGCATTGGGTGATTGTGGAGTGAGTCTGCGGGACCAATCCAAGCCGAAGACTTGCCCATCTGTGGTGAACTGAATCGGTGGGAAAAAGTTCACGTCAGGATTCCCGCAATTGCGGTGAGGTGCGGGATTTCCGGATCAGGCTACGGAGAGATTGAAGACGCATTCAGCTGCGCGTCTTGGCGCTGCTGCATCACCAAGGGCTACGACGATTTCGCCCAGCTGTTCGCGGACCTGATTCTGTCGGGCGACATCTCCGAGCAGTTCGATCGCGGCCCGTGCGAGATTCTCGGAGGTGGCATCGCCCTGCACAAATTCGGGATAAACGGCGTCGCCAGCCAAAAGGTTTGGCATCGTCAGGTAGGGCACATTCACCACGCGCTTGCCGATCTCGTAGGTGAACGGAGAGGTCTTGTAGAATGTGACTGCGGGTAATCCGTAGAGCGCGCATTCGAGCGTTATCGTTCCGGTCTTGGTCAGGGCAAAATCGGCTTCACGTAGCAACTTGGCGGAGTCACCGATCTGCACACTGCAGTTGGGTATCTCGCCGGCCGCGCGTTGGACCGACTCGGACAGGTCCTTGTTTGGCAACAGCAGTCGGAATCGCGCGGGCGTTGTCTTGGCGATCTGTTGGGCGGCCTCGATCAGGACGGGAAGATGTTTGCGAAGCTCACCGGCGCGACTGCCAGGCATGAGGGCAATGAGAGGTTCGCTCGCCTTGGACTTCTGTTTTGCCGGCATGATCCGATGTCGCCCAACGATGGGGTGCCCCACGAACTCCACCGGGAAATCCGGCTGGCGTTCGTTCCACCACTGTTTTTCAAACGGGAGCACACAGAGGAGCTGGTCGTAGTCTCTGGCGATGGCATCGGCGCGTCCGGGACGCGATGCCCAGACCTGTGGCGAAACATATTGCACGATCTTCGGCTTCCACCCGGTGTGCGCGAGATAGTTCAACTGGTAGTCCCGGAGCGCGGCAACAAGGCGCGAATTGAACCCGCCGAAGTCCACGCACACGATCACATCAGGTCGCCGCGCGATGGCCAGTTCGAGCAACTCATTCAACAGGCGTCGAAAGGTGAGATAGCGTTTGATGACCTCCCACAGGCCGATCACGGCATGGACAGTCATGTCGAAGGCAAGATCAACGCCCGCTTCCTTCATGCGCGGCCCACCGGCACCGAAGCAGACCAACGCGCGGTCTTGGGTTATCGCAAGGCTCTGCAGCTCGGTCACGAGCTCTGCCGCCAACAGATCACCGCTGGGTTCTCCGGCAATCAGCATGACGTTCAGTTCTTTCATGTTCGCGTCTTTGGGTAAACTTCGAACCGAACGATGCCCGGCAGCACTCAATCCTGCGCCCGGATCTGGTCCGTGATCTCGAATGCGAGATCCAGCGCGAGCTTCGCGGTGGCACCGCTGACGAGGGGTGTCTGCCTCAGTTGCACACACTCGACGAAGTGACGGAGTTCCAGCTTCAGGGGTTCGTCCTTCTCGATCGGGACCGGCTCGCGGACGATCTTTTTTCCGCCAAACTCGCTGACGATGGCGGAGTCCTTCGCCGAGAACAGTTTCTTGAGCAGCGAGCTCTCCTTCGCATGCGCGGCGGCGAGCTGATAGATGAATCCTTCCTGCGCCTGGTAGTCGAGCGAGATGTAACTCGGCTTTTCGCCCCCGCTGAATACCCTGATCTTGCGCATGCGCTCGGGGCTTACCCGACTCACCGTTAGGTTGGCCACACAGCCATTCTCGAACCGTATTCGGGCATTGGCGATATCTTCACTTTCGCTGAGCACCGGGATACCAACGGCATCCACGCTCTTCACGGGGGACTTCACGAAAGCCAGCACGATGTCGAGGTCGTGGATCATGAGATCCAGAACCACCCCGATATCGGTACTGCGTTTCGGATAGGAGGAAAGCCGGTGGGTCTCGATGAAGCGGGGTTTGGCAGCGGCCTGTTCGAGATAGGAAAAGACCGGATTGAATCGTTCCACATGACCGACCTGCAATACGACTTCACGGTCATGAGCGAGTTTGACCAAGGCCGCCGCTTCCTCCGCGTTGTCCGTCATGGGTTTCTCAACGAGGACGTGTTTGCCCAGCTCCAGAAGTTGGCGGGCGATATCGAAGTGGGTCGTGGTCGGGGTGACGATGCTGATCGCGTCACAGACCTTGGCGAGTTCGTCAATCGACGTGAAGCAATCGCCCCCGTGTTCCGCTGTGACGGCGCGAGCCGCTTCGGCGTCGGAATCACAGACTCCCCGAAACTCCACCGACCGAGTTTTGCCAAGGTCGGCGTAGAGCCGAGCATGATGCCGACCCAAGGCGCCGACACCGACAACGCCCACGTTCAAATTCTGAGTTGTGCCTGTAATCGGATCGGCCACGGCGGCGACTGTAGCGACGCGGCGATTCGCGCGGAAGGAAAACCGGACGCGCCTGGCCCCACCTCAGTCCAATTGCCACCCCGCCAACGCGGACGGAAATCTATCCACCGATACAGAAGAGGGTATTTGCCGTGCGAACGTAGAGCCGACCCTGATGCACGGCGGGCGTCGCATGGCAAAGACCGTCGAAATCGTAGCTGGAGAGGACCTTGTATTCAGGCCCAACAGGAAGGATGTACATCTGTCCGGTCGTGGTGATGCAATAGAGATGACCGTTGATGATGAGCGGTGAGCTGAAGAAATTCGCCCCGCGCCCGCCGTCGGTGTTGAGTCGTTCTGAATAAACGACCTCACCGGTCTGGTGTTTGATGCAGGTCAGGAAGCCGGCATCACTCAGCAGATAGGCATGCTTGCCCTGCACCACCGCAGTCGATACATAGGGAGACATGCTGGAACGGCGGAGTTTCCAGGCGGGTTGCGGTTTGATGTTCTTCTCGGGAACACCGGGTCGAATCGCCGCGACATAGTTGCCGCCACCGCCGCTACCGCAACTGCCCCAGCAAATATCGCCGGCCACCACCACGCTGCTCGCGCTTCGCTTGGTGAAGAGCCCCGGCATCTGCCAGACCTGCTTGCCGGTGTCGGGATCGAGAGAAAAGATTCCATCCGCCTGGCTGGTGAAGAGGAGTTGTGGCTTGCCTTCGCGCGGCTGGTAGACCGTCGCTGATCCATAGGCCGCGACTTTGCTGGGCCGCTCGTTCTTCCAGATGGTCTTCCCGGTCTGTGGATTGAAGGCCATGACGAAGCTGTTGTCATCCTTCATCGAGTTGAGGATGAGTTTGCCCTCATACAGCACCGGGCTGGCACCGCTGCCGTGTTGACTGACGAAGGGGCCGAGATCCCGCTCCCAAACTTTCTCACCGGCATGGGTCAGGCAGAGCAGCGTGTATTTCTTGCTGTCATTCCAGCCGACGTAAAGACGCTCGTCATCGAGCGCGGGGGTGGTGGAGGCAAAGCTGTTGTATTTGTGTTTGCGGAACGGATCCAGTCCGAAACCCTTCTTCCAAATCGTCTTGCCTGATTTGGAGTTGATGCAGACCACGGTCAATCCACCTTTGCGATCATCCGTCGTGGTCAGGAACATCCGTTCGCCCCAGGCCACCGGCGAGGAGTGGCCCGTGCCCGGCAGCTTTGCCGTCCAGTTGATATCCCCGGCGCTGATCTTGGTGGGGACAGTTTTTGCGTCACTGATGCCAAGCCCACGCGAACCCCGAAACCGGGACCATTCCTGGGCATTGAGTTGAACAAGTGATCCGGCGAGGAGCGCGCTGTAGAAGAAAGATTTGAAATGCATGAGTCTAATGACGTTTTGGAAACTGCGCGGATTCTAGGTTTCGCCCGGGAAATGGCAATCTCACTTCACTTACACCTGGGGTCCCCTGATCCTGAAGGCATCGCCCATAAGAGCCCCGGATTTCAATCAGGGGTTCCAAATGCCAGTAAGACCCCAGCCGGAAGGGATGACCCAACACACCGGCAATGGTTCCAGAATCCCGAACGTCCCAGTAGGACGTTTGGTGGCCAATCCTCGAAAATCCCCGATTTGGGGACAGGTTTAAATTAATTAACCGGTCAATTCGCCTGATCAGGCGTTGGTCCACGGGTAGCGGTAGTTGGCTTGGAGGAGTTTGCTGGCTTCGGCGTCGCCTTTGATGAGCTCTCGCTTGGCGTCCCACTTGAGCTTGCGACCGACTTGGGCGGAGATGTGGCCGAGGTGTCCGGGGGTGACCGAACGATGGCCGGTTTCGGCGCTGCAGATGCATTCCTTCCGCCGCTTCACCCCTTCCAAGAAATTGCGGGTATGATCATCCGAGGCGTAGGCCTGGTATTTGCCGAGGGATTGATCTTTCCTCAACCAGTCTTTGTTCGAGGCCTCGATCTGGCCGCGATTGACGTAGACCCATCCGTCGGGGCCGATCCATTTCGTGCCCTTGGTGTTCTTGGAGGAGATCTGGATGGTGGCCCCACCAGCATAGCGACTGAGGACCTCGAATTCGACGGGTGCGTTGTAGACCGCGGTCTTTGGCCGGGTCCAACCGATGGCCTCGACTTCGACCGGGCCGGTCTTATCCAGGCCGAGTCCCCAGTGAGCGATGTCATTGTGGTGGCCGATCCAGTCCATCAATTGACCGCCGCCGTAGGCAAGCTGCCAGCGCCAATTGCGATGATGTCGGGCATGAATGAAGGGAAGTTTTTCGCTCGGGCCGCACCAGGCTTCGTAGTTCAGATTGGCTGCCGGAACGGTGACGTCTTCGGGGCCCAGGCAGTCCTCGTGTCCAGCGGGGAGGCCGACTTCCACGTGGGTCACTTTACCGATCAATCCGTTCCGGACGATTTCGACGCCGCGGCGAAAGTTGGCGTAGGAGCGTTGTTGCGAGCCGGTCTGAAAGATGGCTTTCCGTTTTTCGACTTCGCGATAGATCGCCTGTCCTTCCGAGAAGTGGTGCGTGATCGGCTTTTCACAATAGACGTCCTTGCCGGCGCGCAGGGCTTCGAGCACCTGAATCCCGTGCCAGTGATCGGGGGTGGCGACGATCACCGCGTCGAGGTCCTTTTGGGCGCAGAGATTTCGATGATCGGCGAAGACTTTGGTGCCACGGTAATTTCCGCTTGGTTTGTTTTTGGCGTAGTGGTTTTCGACCAACTCGCGGCCGGGCGTGGTTCCGAAGTTCGCGCGGCCCTTGCCCCATTCGCCATCGCGGAAGTGGGCGTCATGCACATCGCACAAGGCCACGATTTGGGTGTCGTCCTGATTCAGGAACGAGCGCAGGAGGGTGTTGCCTCGGCCACCCAGACCAATGACTCCGATATTGAGGCGGTTACCGGGGGCGGTTGCTCCATCGCGCCCCAGTGCGGAAGCGGGGATGAATGTCGGCGCAATGACTGTTGCGGCAGCAGCGCGCAGGAACGATCGGCGGTTCACATTCTTCAGGGAGTTCATGGCCGAGGTTTTTCGCTGCAACCGGAATAATCAAGACCGGATTCGAGAGAGAATGTTGGGGGAATCGACCGGGGAGCCACCAGTGATCCGGTAACCAGATTTGCTTTGATTTGAGGCGGCGATTGACCGATGTTGCCACCGTTCCCAATGAACCTATGAACCAGCGACGCCGAGCGTCACTGACTTCGACCTGTCACTCAGGATTAGCGTATGGAATTCAAAGTCATCTGCAAATGTACCACGCCCTACCGCTTCGATATTGATCTCGAAAACGGGAAGGTGCCGCAGGGTGTGAAATGCCCCAGCTGTCAGGCCAACGGTTCAGCCGCTGCCAACTCACTGCTGGTCTCGCAGACGGTTCCCATCATGACCGAAGACAGTCCCCACGGCGAGGCGATGATCGCGCTCAAGATCACCTGCCAGTGTGGGGTGAAGTTCAAAATCGATTGTCAGCCCAAGAAATACAAAATGCCCATGGAGCTGAAATGCCCGGGTTGCCAGGACGACAAGACGGAATTTGCGAACAAGCTGCTGGAGGCGAAGATCACCGGGAAACCGATGCCGGTAATGCCGATGGTCAGCGAGGAGACCCAACAGACTCTCTATCTTAAGAAGGAAGATCTGGAGGATTCCGGCGAGGAAGACGCTGACGAAGCGGCCGAGTGAGTTGCTCGCGCCGGGCCAAAGAACTCAGATCGGGGCGTAGACGTTCACCCTTGCCGGTGGAAAGTTGATCCACACGATTGAGGAATCGACGAGTTGAAACCGTCGGCCAAGGATCTGGCAGGCGGTGGAGCGCAGGTCATAGGTAAATTGAACGAATCGTCCGTCCTTCGCGAGCACCCGATGCGCTTCCTCAACGATCCCATACCCAACCGTCTTGGGTAGTGACTTGAACGGCAAACTGGAAACGATGTGTGCCACGTCATGATTGCGAAGTT
>JBLFYM010000052.1:0-38824 GCA_047608975.1 Limisphaerales bacterium
TTTGTGAATAGCAAGGACGCCAAAGCCTATGAGGTCCTGGTGGAGAGATTGCTCAATTCGGAACGATTTGGCGAACGGCTCGCGATGTACTGGTTGGATCTGGTGCGCTACGCGGACACGGTCGGTTATCACGGCGATCAGGACCATGCGATCACCCCTTACCGTGATTACGTGATCGACTCGTTCAACCGAAACAAGCCATTTGATGTCTTCACGAAAGAACAGTTGGCCGGGGATCTGATTCCAGATGCTGGCATGGAACAAAAAATTGCCTCCGGTTACAATCGTCTCCTGCAGACCTCGCATGAAGGCGGGGTGCAGGCGAAGGAATATCTGGCGATCTACGCTGCCGACCGGGTCCGGAACATTTCGGCTGTGTGGATGGGGGCAACGGTCGGCTGCGCCCAGTGTCACGATCACAAGTACGATCCCTACACGATCAAGGATTTCTATTCGATGGCCGCATTCTTTGCCGATATCGATGAGGACTCGCACTTGGTTGCATCGAAGCGACGCGGGTTGAATTTCAACGCCTTGCCCACGCCGCGCCCGCCCGAAATCCTGGTTGGATCAGAAAATGACCGCACGCGTTTTGCTCAGATAACTGCTGAGGTGGCCAAACTCGCAGGCTCGATCAAGTCGGAAAAGGAGGCCGAGAAAAAGACGAAGCTGTCGGCCGACAAAAAGGCGCTCGATGCCGAACTGGGCGAGCTTGGGTTGCGGGTTCGGAAGACCATGATCACCGTGACGGTCGAACCCCGGATCATGCGCGTTCTGCCCCGTGGGAATTGGCTGGATGACAGCGGACCGGTAGTACACTCCGCCATCCCTGAGTTTATGGGGAAGTTGAATACAAAAAAACAGCGCGCCACCCGACTCGATCTGGCGAATTGGCTGACTGATCCCGATCCCAGTGGCGGTGCTGGCGGACTGACTGCCCGGGTGTTTGCAAATCGATTCTGGTATTTGCTTTTTGGGAGTGGCCTGGCAGGAGTGCTGGATGATTTTGGCGGGCAGGGCGATCCGCCGATGCATCCCGATTTGCTCGACAATCTGGCGGTGGAATTCCAGAAAGACTGGGACGTTAAGCGGCTGTTTAAACTGATCCTGATGAGCCAGACCTATCGTCAATCGTCGCTCACTCCTGCGAACCTGGCGGAACATGATCCGTTGAATCGCTTCTATGCCCGTCAGTCCCGTCATCGATTGGATGCGGAGATGGTTCGTGATGCCGCGCTGTCCGTGAGTGGCTTGCTGGTCGAACTGCGGGGCGGCGGCAGCGTGAAGCCCTACCAACCGGCGGGTTACTATCGGCATTTGAATTTCCCAACCCGGAAATACGCGGCGCACACCGATGATCGGCAATGGCGTCGCGGACTCTACATGCATTGGCAACGGCAATATCTGCATCCCATGCTGAAAGCCTTGGACGCACCAAGCCGAGAAGAGTGCACCGCCCAGCGTCCCCGCTCCAATACGCCCGTGGCCGCGCTCACG
This sequence comes from Limisphaerales bacterium, assembly GCA_047608975.1. GTDB lineage: Bacteria > Verrucomicrobiota > Verrucomicrobiia > Limisphaerales > JAYPXF01. Next base: position 1,498 of record JBLFYM010000052.1, read on the forward strand.
TTGCTGAACGATCCGACCTTTGTGGAAGCGGCCCGGATTTTCGCCCAGCGGGTTCTGCGAGAGGGAGGCACTTCGGTGTATGAACGGATGAGTCACGCGTATCGACTCGCGCTCTCTCGATCCCCCGACAGCTGGGAACGCGATCAGCTCACATCGTTGCTGATCGCGACCCGGGCCGAGTATCGAAAAGACCCCGGCGCGGCACGTGAGCTTTTGCTGAATGGCATTCGCTCGGCAGATGACGGGCTGCCGGAAATTGAGTTGGCGGCCTGGGTCATGATCTGTCGGGCGATATTGAATCTGAACGAAGTCATTACGAGGAACTGAAATGGACGCGAATCAAATCAACCGGCGCACTTTCCTGAAAACGTCGGGCGTAGGGCTTGGCGCGGCCGCGCTTCACAGCATGTTGAATCCATCGGAGGTGGCAGGTTCAGGGATTGCCCCGGGGTTCAAGGATATGCCGCAGTATTTTGGCAAGGCGAAGCGCGTCATATTTCTTTGCATGGCGGGTGGGCCATCCCATCTGGAAACCTTTGACTACAAGCCGCGACTGGATGAGATGCACGGGAAGCCGATGCCGCAGTCTTACACGCAGGGGCAACCGATTGCCCAGCTCCAGGGGCAGGCGCTGAAGTGTCAGGGGCATCTGACCGAGTTTGAAAAACATGGTCAGAGCGGGCAGTTGGTCAGTGGCTTCCTGCCTTGGCACGCGAAGATGGCGGACGATATCTGCGTGATCAATTCCATGGTCACCGAACAGATCAATCATGATCCGGCACATACGTTCATGAACACCGGTACGGTGATCAGCGGGCGTCCGTCCATGGGAGCATGGGTCAATTATGGATTGGGAAGTGAGAGCAGTGATCTGCCCGGATTTGTCGTTCTGACCAGCACCGGTGGGCGTAATCCGCAACCGATTGCGCAGCGCCAATGGGCGTCCGGTTTTCTGCCCAGCCGCTATCAGGGCGTACAGTTCAATTCGAGTGGCGATCCGGTTTACTACGTTCGGAATCCGAAGGGCGTGAGCGCACCGCAGCAACGCCGTTTGGTGGATACGATCAAGAATCTCAATCGGCATCGAAACGAGGCCGTGCGTAATCCGGAGATTGACACCCGGATCGCCGCTTACGAAATGGCATTTCGGATGCAGACCTCAGTGCCGGAGCTGATGGATCTCTCCACGGAGCCCCAGCACGTACTCGACATGTATGGCGCGAAACCGGGGGACGGCTCGTACGCTTCGAACTGCCTGTTGGCGCGTCGGCTCGCCGAGCGCGGCAGCCGCTTCATTCATCTCTACCATCGCGGCTGGGATCATCACGGCGGCTTGGTGAATTACATGAACATCTGTTGCGGCCTCACGGATCAACCCACCTGGGCCTTGGTTCAGGATCTCAAGCAACGGGGAATGCTCGACGACACGTTGATTATTTGGGGCGGTGAATTTGGTCGCACCCCGATGTTTCAGGGCAAGGGCGGGGCCGGCCGTGATCATCATATCAAAGGCTTTTCGATGTGGATGGCGGGGGGCGGTATCAAAGGCGGCACGCGCTATGGCGGGACGGATGAGCTCGGATACAACTCGGTGGAAAACGTGGTCCATGTCCGCGATCTGCATGCGACGATGCTCCACCTGCTCGGCATCGATCCGCGCCGGCTCTCGGTGAAGTTCCAGGGGCTGGATATGAAATTGACCGGAGTGGAGGAGGCGCACCCGGTTCAGGGATTGTTGGCGTGACGTGAATTTGGTGGGGAAGTATTCGCAACGCTGACGCGAACATGACCTTCGATTAGCAGCACCGGCTCGGGAATCGGGGACGACAGCGATCAACTCTTCACCGGCGTTGGTGGAACGAAGCCGCCTTTTGATTCCAGCGCTTTTTCAACTGCCACATCTGATCTGGAAAATGAGAATTTTTATCTCCAGGTGCACACTCTGAATTTCCCCAAACGGAGAATTGCGCGGCCAAATTGTGCTCGTGCCCGAGTCGACCCCGTGGGCGGTGTTCGGGGTGGGCATGCTTGTTCTCTTGCGGCGCGAAAGGCGTTCGGAGATTTGTGTGTGATGGCGCTTACTTGGCCCACTTGTTGAGAAACCCGAGCATGGCGGATTCCTTGTAGCTACCGAACCGCTCCATCTTGCTGCCGCTTTGTGAATGAACGACTTTGCCCTTCGCATCGAGGATGTAGAAATGCGGGAAGTCGCTGATGTCGGGGTAGTCCTGGAGGAAGCTCAGGTTCGCGTTGTCGTCGTCGTAATTCACTTTCATGATCAGGTAGCGCTTGGCGAGGACGGCCGCGACGGCGGGTTTTTCTGTGAAGTAGCGATCCAGTCGACGGCACCAGCCACACCAGTTTCCGCCAACGATCATCATGATTCGTTTTTTCTCTTTCGTTGCTCTGGCGACGGTGCTCTCCAGATCCTTTTCAGGATCCCGTTTGGCGTTGTATTTCGCCACAGTGTAGACCGGCGCGGCCTGGGCTGGTTTGGCTCCTTTGGTTGTCGAGGGTGCCAGCAGCAAGGCTGCGGCCAGGAGGAAACGGGAATAATTCATGGAGATGTGACGAAGGTTGGCGGGGATTGTTCCCAAAAATGTTGCGGTTTGAATTCTGGGTGCGGCGGTGCGATCAGGCTGTGGAGACGACGGACTCACCTTTGGCAAGATCGATGTACAACAACGTATCGTTGCCGTCCCGCAGCCAACAGTCGGTATCGAGGAGGGATACGTTTTTGACCTGCTTGAGTTTGGTGGAGCCGTGTTGATTCCGAAGGATTGCCGTTTGCCAAGGTGATTGGGCCAGGCGAAGTGTGAAACGGGTGGTCGCAAAGGGGCGTTTAGGGTGACCCGACCTGCGCGCTTCCGAATTCGGGTAAGGTCCTTTGCCGCCCAGTAGCGCGCGATCTCGCTTACCTTCATCCAAAGCGTTTCATTCCGGTGAGCGCGTCGCAGCGCGAGAACGACGCGCTTGAACGATTCGAATTTGAAATAGTGGGGGAGATCGGTCTGGTACACGTCGCGCACAGCCTGATGCACGGCGGGGACAGTTCGGGTTTGACGAGATTGCCAAAACCGCCCGGTGTGGTGACGCCTTCGCAAGGAAGATCGCAATTCTTCACGATCTGGAGGGCGTAGGCGAGGTAGGCGGCGAGTTCGTCCACGCTCTTTTTCACGGTGGGATAGGAATTCTCGATGTTATGGGAACGATGGAGTATTTTCCCTTCACCTCGTGGTTGGCGCACCATTCGCCGAATTCGCGGACGAGGCGGTCCGGGATTTCGCGCGGCCAGGATTTCCAATCCTTCTGGGAGATCTCTCGTTTCGGAAAGGCCGCCCCAAACTGTGGGGTGCAGTAGTGCCCCATGTTCACCAGACAGGTTGAATCATGGATAATGAACGAGCGGGGCACGCGGTTTCGCGGATTTAGAACCTGAACGCCCGGGTCCTGTTCCGCATAAGGGGCTTCGCTGCGGGTAAAGATGCTGGAGGCGGTGCCTACCAGACCACCGGATGCGCAAAAGCGCGCCGCTGGTCGGGAGGAAATCGCGTCGGGTTTGCATCTTGGAAGCATAGCCGGGTGGGGGCGGGTGGCCGTTCGGTTTTATTGTAGGGGCGAGATGTCGGCCGATCTGGAGTCCATATAGAGTTGGCCCTGCGGGCCAAACGATGGGCTGCGAAACGGCAAGGCAATGTAGGATGGGTATTCCTGCCTGTCCTGAACCGCTGCATAAACCCGCCGGGGCCAATTGGGTGGATACACAAAAAGTAGTGTCCAACCACATTGTTACGGAATGGTCCGAATCGGGATGTCGACTTCGAGTACGCGCCGGCCAGTCTCCCAATCCTTCTCCGCAACCAGAATGCCGCGCAAGTGACCGAGCTTTTCGTCACCGGTATGTTCCTCGTGCTGCATTGTCAACGTGATCGAATTCCCGTTGTGGCTGATCCGTTCACCTTGGTCGGAACTGACCAATCGGTCATATCCGAAGAACCGGACCTGACCCAAGGAACGGATCGGATCTGCTGAGCCGTGACGCACGGTCAGCGTATAGGTCTGATCTTTCCGCTTACATTCGAGCCGCCACTGTGGACTTGCCACCGGTTGTTCAGCCCTGGTCTTACGGATTGCCTGTTCCCATGAGGGATGTGGCTGTGCTTTTTGCACAACTGGAAGAGTGAGTGCGAGTTCGCCGCCGCCGGGGTGACAGGATTTGCCGCAACACATCCAGATTGCAGTGCCGGAGAGAAGCACCGTGCTGCCTGTCTTCAAATTCGCCGGTGCTTCCATGTCGACGAGCAGGAGCGCCTCATTCTCGTAGCCCCACACATTGTAGGCAGCCATTTTTGTGATCATGGGGATTGGCCACTGAATCGGGCCGGCGCGGAAACCGGGGGGCAGTTGCCAGTCCATCTGCAAAGCCATACCCAGAGTGCCGGGGTTCTGCCAGTAGGTGTGGAAGCCGGGGCGCATCTTTTGATGAATCCCGACGGTGAATGTTTTGCCGGCTTCGATTCCGTTGGCGGTGGCGATCAGCGTCACTTTGATCGGTTCCACTTCCTTGTCTTCGGCGCTGGCAGGACGGGTGCAAAGTAGCGACGCGAGAAGTATCAGTGGCCAGAACTTCAGAGATGGCATGGGATTGTGACGCTCAAAGAATTTGTGGATTCGAGTTTTGGGTTGGAAATTGAAGGGGCTTCCGAAACAATCCGCCCTCCGGCCGGGATCGGTGCCAGAAGTAATGGACGAACCAAAGGTTCTCATAGTTGAAGACAGTGTTGAAATGGCCGATTTGTTGGCGATTTTGATACAGGATGATGACATCGAAACCGACTGGGCGGCAAGCGGTGAGGAGGCGCTGAAAAAACTTCGCGCGGGTGGCTTCGATCTGGTGCTCTTGGATCTCGGGTTGCCGGACATGGATGGCTTGGAGGTGCTCAGCCGGATTCGCCGCGACAAGGCCGTGGGCCAGGTGCCGGTCATCGTCGTCACAGGCCGTGAAAATATTGCTGACAAGGTGAAGGCCTTCGATCTGGGGGCGGTCGATTACATCAATAAACCCATCAATTTCCCGGATGTGCAGGCGCGGATTGTTGCGACCCTCAGCCGGCAGCGAAAACTTCTCGCCGAAGAGACCGAGGCGCGCAATCAGCAGCAGCGCACCACCCATGAACTTCTGCGGATCAGCACGGCGGTGGACAGTGCCAGTGATGCGGTGATGATCCAGGATGAAAACAGTCGCTGCATCTATGTGAACGCGGCATTTGAGACCCTGTTCAGCGTGGGAGTCGAAGACCTCCAGGTCGGTGGTCGATTGCGACGATTGTTCACGGGATCAAAGGCCGGTGAAGATATCTGGGAAACCTGTGAGGAACACGGTTCTTGGAGCGGCGAGGTGGAGATGAACACCGCCGAAGACTCTCGGGTTTTGGTTCATGCGCGGGCGGACGCGATATTGGATGACCGGCGGGTATTTCTCGGAGCCGTTCTGATTTTGACGAATATCGGCCAGCGGAAGCGGTTGGAAGAGGATCTGTTGTATCTGGCCAACCATGACGCCCTGACCGGTCTCCACAATCGTAGATATTTCGTCGAGTGTCTCAAGTCCGCAGCCGATGATGCGCGCAACGGCAAATCGAGTTTCCTCATGCACGTGGATATGGATCACTTCAAGGTGATCAATTATCAGGTGAGTCACAAAGGGGGAGATCGTCTGCTGATCCAGTTGGCCGGACTGCTCCAGGAGGAGCGTCGGGAGGGTGACGAACTTGCCCGCGTCGGAGGGGATGAATTTGCGTGGCTGCTGCCCGATGTTGACGCGCCGGAGGCGGAGGCCTTCGCCCGGCGGCTCGCTGCGAAACTGAGTTCCACACGCTTCCGCGAAGGAGGGGATGAATATTGTTTTACTGCGAGTATCGGCCTGACTCCGATGGACAGCGAGACCGCTTCGGAAGATGTCCTGGCCCGGGCGGTATCGGCCAGTTACCGGATCAAGTCTGATGGCGGGAACGGTACGGATGTTTTCAGCATCGGGGAAGAGTCGCTGCCGCAGTTGTCAGAGGAATTCCGCAGCTTCATGCGCGTGAAGTCCGCGCTGGAGGAAAATCGGCTGGAAGTCTGGCTACAACCGATTGTGCCGTTAAATCCGGGCCTGCCGATCTACTTCGAGGCGCTCGTCCGGATACGCCAGAAAGACGGCGTGATTATCGGACCGGATCACTTTCTGCCCGCCGCTGAAAAGTTCGGCATTCTGCACCAGGTCGACCATTTTGTTCTCTACCGTTCCATTGAACTGCTGCGTGAACACTCCGATCTGCGGGTGTCTGTAAATCTTTCCGCGCGGACCCTGACCAGCGCCAAACTCCCGGAACTCATCCGTGGATTGTTGGGAGCCAGTGGCATCGATCCGCATCGGTTGCTGCTGGAGATCACGGAGACCACGATGATTCGCAACTTGGATCGTGCCCGTGAAAATGTGCGCGCACTTCAGGAGATCGGGTGCTCGTTCGCCTTGGATGATTTCGGCAGCGGTGTCTCGTCACTGGTGTATCTGCGCGATCTGCCGGTGGATGTGCTAAAGATCGATGGCAGTTTCATCGAGAACGTTCACAAGAGTGATGTGAACCGCGAGATCGTTCGTTCGGTTACCAATGTGTCCCGCATCATGCAGCGCAAGACCGTCGCTGAATATGTCTGTGACGCGGATGTGTTGGCCGCGGTGAAGGAGTTGGGCGTGGACTACGTGCAGGGTTGGCATATCTACAAACCGGCCCCGCCCGAAGAGTTTGCGAAGATCGGTTGGGATAAGATCGCGTTGCCGGCTGATTGACCGGCCGGGTTTTCTGAAGCCGCCGCGCGTGGTGGGCTCTTCAAAATCTTGCGATCGGTTTCGTGGAAGTTTGGGCGCAACGGGACGGGTTGGGAATTGCCCATCCTACGCAGCTTTCGTCAGATGAAAACCATACTAATCACCGGCGCGGCAGGAATTGTTGGTCGTGCGATCCGGCCCGAACTGGCGCGGCACCATGAGCATGTTTTGCTGACGGATATTCAACCCGTCGGAGATCTTGCTCCCGGTGAATCGTTTGCGCAGGGGGATCTGGCCGATTTCACATTTCTGAAATCTATTGTCGCGGATGTCGATGGGATCGTTCATCTCGGCGGATTGGTCGGGGCTGATCAGTCGTTTGAAGATCTGTTGGGACCAAATATTATCGGCACCCACAATATTTTTGAAGCCGCGCGGCTTGGTGGCATGAGTCGAATTGTCTACGCGAGCAGTGCGCACTGCGTCGGGTTTATCAAACGCGGCGAGCCGATCGATCATCGCACGCCGCATCGTCCGAACGGGGAATATGCCGTCAGTAAGGCGTATGGAGAACTCGCCGCCTCGTACTATTCGGACAAGTTCGGGCTGAACGTACTGGCGGTCCGGATCGGATATGTGGGAAGTGAGCTTACCCGGGAACGTCGCCTGAGAACCTGGGTGAGTGCCCGCGATCTGGTGCAGTTGATGGAAATCGGATTGAGCCGTGACGTCGGATTCGAAATTACCTATGGCGTCTCTGACAATCCCGAGCCGTTCTTCGACAACTCGAATGCGTTTCGTCTGGGATACCAGCCACAGGATCGTTCAGTTGATTTTTTGACGGACCGGGCTGTGCTGGACGAGCAGCCGAAGCTCAATACCATTGAAGGTGGTGTCGTTGGCGGCGGGTTCGCCGCCGCCGGCTTTGAGGGCGATCCCGCACGGATTCTTGGCAAATAGACTCGCGGACTGATGTTCTCAAACCAATGCATGGAGAGGCTTGCATGTCCTCCACAGTTTGTTAGACATTCTGAGATTTGAAACGCTTCGGTCGAACCTCGAGCCTGCTGGGAACCTGGTGTTCCCTTTCGCTGTTCATAGGGTCCGGGTGGTCGACTGCGTTTGTCGGCGGGTTCGACCAGGAGGTGAAGCCCTTTCTCGAAGCCCATTGCCTGGACTGTCACGACGCGGACGCCAAGAAGGGCGGGCTGGATCTGTCGACGCTCCGGTATGACCTCACCGACCGTGAACTGCGCCGAACTTGGGTCTTGGTGTTTGATCGGATCAACAAGGGCGAAATGCCTCCGGACGCCGCGGATCTTCCGAAGGGGAAACGACTCGGATTTACGAAGCAACTAGGCGAAGCCCTGCATGTTGCCGATCTCGCTCAAGTGCTCGCGCACGGTCGCGGTCCACTGCGGCGCCTGACCCGCCGCGAATACGAGGACAACCTGCGTGATCTGTTGAAACTACCGAATCTCGACGTCGCGGATCGCTTGCCTGAAGACCGGCACGTTCGCGGGTTCAGCAAGGTCTCTCAACTGCTGGACATGTCGCGCGTGCAACTCGCCGGATATCTTGACGCGGCCGAAGCGGCGCTGCTGGCGGCGGTAGCCGATGGCGTGAACCCGATTCTCCCCGACAGTTATCGCGCGACCGGGATGGATCTGTTTCCGAGTGGATCCACCTTCGGAGGAAGGGAGGCGATGTTTTTTGCGAAGGATGGGGAAGCCGTCATTTTCTCACCCCCGGAGCTCAAGAAGATGAGCGCGGAAGAACGTCGGGATCCGGATCTGGAACTCGCGTTGTTTCGTTCTGCCACCTGGCCCTACTACGGATATCCGCGCGGTTTCAAGGCGAAGCGGGACGGCGAATATCGCGTCCGTTTTTCCGGGCGGGCGGTTCGTCAACTGCCCGGCTATCGCCTGCTTCCGGCATACAATCCGCTGCCCATGAGTTTCCGTGCCCGCCAGGCATCGGGTGCGGACGTTTCGGGTGATGTGCGCGAGACCGGGGGATGGATCGACTTACAACCGGAGAACCAGATCTTCGAAACGAAGATTCTGTTGAAGCGTGGGGAGACCTTTGAATACAGCCTGTTGGGATTGCCAGTTCCGTTCATACGAACTGACGGCGGTTTCTTCTATGACTACCCGCCCATGCCTCCGGACGGACACCGCGGAGCGGCGTTTCAGTGGTTGGAGGTTGTCGGTCCTCTAAACCCGCAGTCGTGGCCGCCGGCATCTCACCTGATACTGTTTGGAGACCAACCAATCCGTGCCGCTGACAAAGGCAGTCGGTTGAAAATCGATCTGGTCTCCAAAGATCCCAAAGCGGATGCCCGGAGATTGTTTATGCGTTTCGCAAAGAGCGCTTCGAGGCGGCCGCTGAAAGCCGGATCGGCGCAGGTGTTTTTCAAGCTGATCTTCAAGGAGTTGGAGGACGGAATACCGTTGGCGGAAGCCCTGCTGAAAGGTTACCAAGCCTTTTTGTGTTCGGGGCACTTTCTCTACCTCGCTGAACCTCGAAATGGAGATGGCAGTGCGCTGGCCTCGCGGCTGTCGCATTTGCTCTGGAATTCGCGGCCGGACGTCACTCTGCAAAAGCGCGCCGAAAGTGGGGAACTCGCCATTCGCGCGAATCGGAACTCCGAGGTGGACCGCCTGGTTGCGGATTCGCGCTGCGATCGGTTTGTGGCGAACTTCACCGATCAATGGCTCGAGCTGCGTGAGCTTCGGCGGGATGTGCCCGACGTTCGGCTTTATCCTGAGTATCGGAAGGACGATTACCTGGTGGCGTCGATGGAGCGAGAGACCCATGCGTTCTTTGCCGCGATGATTCGCGAAAATCTCCCGGTCACAACGCTGGTCGATTCGAAGTTCACGTTCGTGAATGACCGCCTGGCCGCCCACTACGGGCTGTCACGACAATCGGGATCCGCGATGCGACGGGTGTTATTGCCGGAATGGAGCCCCTACGGGGGTCTGCTCACCCATGCGTCGGTGCTGAAGTTGACAGCGAACGGCACGACCACTTCTCCGGTTTTGCGTGGGGCCTGGGTCATGGACAAGCTGCTGGGGGATCCGCCGCCGCCGCCCCCGAAATCAGTGCCCGCCGTCGAACCCGATATACGGGGAGCCAAGACCATCCGGGAACTGCTGGCGAAACATACCAAAGACCAGTCGTGTGCGGCCTGTCATGCCCGGTTCGATCCCGTCGGCTTTGCCCTGGAGAATTTCGACATCATGGGTGCCTGGCGCGACCGCTATCGCAGTTTGGAACGAGGTGAGAAGATTACCGGATTCGATCCCGCCGGGCATCCGTTCGAGTATCGGATCGGCCCACCTATTGATGCCTCTGGTGAGATGTTGGGGGGCGGCAGTTTTAATGACATTCACGAACTGAAGGCGTTGCTTCGTTCTCAACCCCGGGTGCTGGCCAGGAACTTTCTGCAGCAACTGCTATTCTACTCCACCGGGACGCCCGCGCGGTTCTCCGATCGTCGCGAGATTGATCATATTCTGGATCGCACCGGCGACAATGGATATCGTGTCCGAGATCTGCTGTATGGATTGGTGAGCAGTCGGATGTTTGGTGGGCGGGATTCACAATGACAATGCAGGCCTCACACATCATGAACAAAGATTGGGATAGACGCCGCTTTTTGCGCGGACTCGGAGTCGGCGTTGCGTTGCCGTTTTTGGAGTGCATGTCCCCGGTGTTTTCACGGGCGGGGACGAAGCCCGACTCGCCGCGACGAATGCTTCTCATCTCAAACAATCTGGGAGTATTGCCCACACCATTCTTTCCTCGCGATGCGGGAGTGGATTACACCCTCTCACCTTACCTCCAGGAACTAAGCGAACTGCGGAACGAATTCACGGTGTTCAGCGGGTTGTCGCATCCCGCGGTGATGGGCGGTCATTCCACGGAAAATTGTTTCCTTACCGGCGCGAAAGACCCAACTGGAAGCGGCTTTCGAAATACGATTTCGCTCGATCAGTTTGCGCTCGAACAGCTCGGTCAGAGGACGCGTTTTCCGACACTGAATCTGGGGGTGAACATCGACAAGGCGAACCGAAGCCTTTCCTGGACCCGCGATGGGGTGTTGCTCCCGGCGGAGGACAGTCCCGCGGCGTTGTTTCGGCGGATGTTTGTCCAGGGCAGCAGGCAGGAAGTGGAACGGAGGCTTCATCAACTGAAGGAGCGCGGGAGCATTCTCGATGTGCTGTCCGAGGACATGCGGCGCTTCCAACGCGATCTCGGACAAAATGATCGATCGCGTCTGGACCAATATTTCACCTCGGTGCGGGAACTGGAGGAACGCCTGCACACCGCCGGTGAATGGGAGCGGACCCCCAAGCCGCAACCCGCAGCGAAGCTCAAGGAACCGAAGGACATTCAGCAAAGGTCACGATTCTTTCCCAAGTTGGAACTGATGCTCGCCATGGCGCAACTCGCGTTTGAGAGCGATGCGACGCGTGTCATCTCGTTGATGGTCGATGGGTTTGCGACGCCCGTATTCGAAATCAGCGAGCAGGAAAAATCGGTCGCTGGATATCATACGCTCAGCCATCACGGTCAGTCGGAGGCCAAGATCAAGCAGCTGGAAAAGGTGGATCTCCGTCAGATGCGTGTCCTGAGAGATCTGCTTCAGCAGCTTGCCGGCAAGGTTGACGGTGACGGGCGTCTGCTTGACAACACGATGGTTCTTTTTGGCAGCAACATGGGTGACGCAAATGTGCACAACAACACGAACCTTCCCATTCTTCTTGCGGGTGGCGGATTCAGACATGGTCAGCACCTCGCCTTCGATGGAGACCGGAATACGCCCCTGAGTAATCTCTATATCTCCATGCTCCAACAGCTTGGAGTGAAATCAGCTGCGTTCTCCAGCGGAAGCGGCACGCTGACCGGGTTGGCGTCCTGAGCGGGAGCTTGCGGTTTCGACTCTCGTCGGTCCGATTGCATTGGTCAGGCCTAGAACAGCTGCTCTTTGACGTAGACCAGATCGCCTGATGCCAACTGAAAGAATTGTGCATCGCCGGTAAGGATAGATTCGAGATCTACCTTGGTCGACTTCACGCCTTTGGCATTGCCCCTTTTCACGATGACGTTCTTGGTCGAGGCAAGTTTAAGTCCACCCGCCAGAGTGATGGCGTCCACCAGCCTCATGCTCGACAAGGAATAGATCCCGGGCTCTTTGACAGCCCCGAGCACGGTGACGACGATAAGCGATGGTGTCTTGGGTTTCTTTGCAGCAGTCCTGGCACGGACGAACCCAGCGGTTGAAGGTCCGTTGCCGAAACGCGGTGGATCAGCGGCGGACACTGAGAATGTAAAAAGGGCGAGCGAAGCGGTCAGTATGTGCAATACCCTCATAAGCTGAGTTTACTATGGCAACAAAGGTAAAATATCCAATCGTGATTGTGGATGGGTATTGCGAGCCGGATGTCGTTTGGAAACACCATTGCCCTGAGTTCTGCAATGCCGCAGAGAGCGTGAGCGAGCAGTCTCCGCGCCCGCAATCTGCTTGCTCACGGTCGCGGCTACAACGGATGCTCTGGTTCCAAAATCAGATATTATCTCACCTTTGCCTCGACCGTTTTCGGGAATCGATCTATCACGGCGCATGCGTTCAATGGTTCTTCTCACGTTCCTGCTTTCACTTTCCCACTCCGTGATCGGCGAGATGACTCAGCGTCAGTTTGGAAAAATGCCGGATGGCAAACCGATCAAGATCTTCACGCTGAAGAACACTCACGGGATGGTCGTCAGGTTCATCGAATACGGTGCGACGTTGACCGAACTACATGTCCCCGATGCGAAGGGACGGACCAAGAACGTCACTTTGGGATTCGATAATCTGGAACAGTATCTCGGTCGTCATCCGGCGTTCGGTGCCACCATCGGACGTTTTGCAAATCGAATTGCGGGCGCGAAGTTTATGCTCGATGGCAAGGTTATCGAGGTGACGCGGAATTCCGGCCCGAATCATATCCACGGGGGCAAGGTCGGATTTGCAAAGGTCGTCTGGGCCGGGCGGATCAAGTCCCGCAAACCGGGTTCGTCAGCGGTGACCTTTGATTACACCGCCAAAGATGGTGAGGAAGGTTTTCCGGGTGAGTTGAAGGTCCGACTGACGGTGACCTTGACCGACCGCAACGAATTGAGCCTGTTGTATCGTGCGACGACCAGTAAACCCACGGTGGTGAATCTGACCAATCATGGCTACTTCAACCTGTCCGGCAGCGGCGATATTCTTGATCACGAGATTCAGATCTTTGCCAGCAGGTTTACCGTTCCCGGTGAGCGCCTGATCCCGACCGGCGAGATCGCCAGTGTTGCCGGAACAGCGCTTGATTTCCGGCAAGCTCTTCCGGTGGGTACACGTATCAAGCAGTTTTACGAGACCACGGGCGGCTACGATCACAACTACGTGGTTGCTGGTGGGTCTGGAAAACTTCGTCCGGCGGCGAAGGTGCGGGATCCGAAATCGGGGCGGGTGATGGAGGTGTTCACGACGGAACCGGCGGTTCAGCTCTACACGCTTAATGGCGCGCGAACGAATATCAAGGGCGTCGGGGGAGTGGTCTACAAACGCCACGCGGGATTGGCGTTGGAAACGCAGCATTATCCCGATTCACCCAATCATCCCAACTTCCCCAGCACGGTCTTGCGACCGGGAGAAACGTTTGAATCGACGACGAAGTTCAGGTTCTCCGTAGAGAAGTGAGGGTGAGTGGCGAGCCGAAGGACAATGGCTTGGTCGTCTCTGTTCCGTAGACCATCCTACGTGGGCGTTCGTTGCAATCGGCCTTTCGGCTTAGCTTGAAGTGCGTTCCAGGAAGAGGCGGAGACCTTCAAGCGTGAGCAAGGGTTCCACGGCGGTAATCTCAGGGACTTTACCCGCAATCTTTTCGGCGTAACCGCCGGTTGCGATCACCGGCAGACTGGCACTGCCAAGTTCTGCCCGGAGCCTCCTGACGAGTTCCCCGATGAGTCCGCGATAGCCGAACACTGCTCCTATCAGCATCGCTTCGGCGGCTGTTTTCCCGATCACGCGCGTGGGTTCCTTGATCTCGATCCGTGGCAGCAGGGCGGTCTTCTCATGCAGGTAGTCAGTCATCGCCGCAACGCCGGGGGCAATGATGCCACCGGCGTAGTTGCCGGAGCGGTCCACGACGTCGAAGGTCACGGCAGTTCCGAAATCCACCACCACTGCGGGCGCGCCGAAATGTCTGCGGGCTGCAATTGCGTTTGCAAGGCGATCCGGTCCGATCGTTGAAGGTTCGGGGTAGTCCACACCCACGCCGGTCACAGTCTCGTGGTTCAGTACTGTCGCGCGTTGATCGAACTCCTGTTGCAGCGCCACCTGCACGATTGAAGTCCGTTCGGGAACGACGCTGCAGAGCGCGATGCCGACCGGCGCCTCGATACACATCTCGCGAAGCGCGGTCTTAAACTGAGGAATTGTCGTGTCGTGCGTGGGGATTTTCGAATGACGAATCACCTTCGAGTCATCCGCAACGCCCACATCCATGTGGGTATTTCCGATATCGAGTAGCAGTCTCATTTTTCCAAAATTACATCGCCGCCCAGAATCCGTTCCAATCGTCCATGAGAGGTGCGGACCATCAATGAACCATCGGGATCAATCGATTCGGCCCGGCCGCTGACCTTCCGATTGCCAATGGAGATCGAAACGTTTTTGCCGAGCGTTACACATTGCTCCTCCCATTCTTCAGCGACCTGTCGGAACTGTCCGTTGATCACGCGGGCATAATCGCGATCCAGTTCTTCCAGAAGGGACGCCGCCAGCTTTGGTCGATCCACCGGGCGACCGGCGGCGATCCGTAGCGAGGTGGCGACTTCGCGCAATTCTGCCGGCAGTTCCGCCTGGGACAGATTCACGTCGAGGCCAATACCGACGATCACGTATTTGATCCGGTCCATTTCCGCGTTCATCTCAGTCAATATACCGGCAATCTTGCGCCCCCCGATCAGAAGATCGTTGGGCCATTTGATTTCCGGTGCAGTGCCAATCACGGAAGCGATTGCCCGAGCCAGACCGGTGGCCATGGCGACGGTGATCTGGGTGGCGGATTCCGGTCGCAATTCCGGCCTGAGCAGCACTGAGAACCAGAGGCCTTTCCGGGGAGGTGACATCCACTTGCGCCCCATCCGCCCGCGACCGCGGGTCTGCGATTCGGCGAATACGACGACGCCTTCTGGGGCACCGTCGCGGGCGACCTTTTCGATCACATCGTTGGTGGAGGCAGTCTCGTTGAAAACGCGGATGTCCCGGCCGATGGTTCGTACGGGTGCGATGCGGGCGAGCAGATCATCGGCGTGCAGCGCGTCCGGGGTGGCATTCAGCCGATAGCCCTGATGCGGGTTGGCATCGATTTCGTAGCCGATGCCTCGGAGTTCCTCAATCCGCGCCCAGATGGCGGCCCGGCTGACTCCCGCCTGTTCGGCAAGCTCCGAACCCGAAACGGTTTCGGCTTCGTGCAGCGCCTTGAGAATTTGGGTGTCGAGATTCACGGTCAGTCGGAAAAATCGAGCCCGATGTCGATTGCGCGAACCGAGTGGGTGATCGCGCCGACGGAAACGAAATTCACGCCGGTAGATGCGATCTCATGAACGGTGCTGAGCGTGACTCCACCACTGGCTTCTGTCTGCGCGCGTCCGTCTATAATCGTCACTGCCTCGCGGAGCATTTCCGGCGGCATGTTGTCCAGCAGGATGATGTCGGCTCCGGCTGCAACCGCCTGTTCCACTTGCGCGAGTTCGTCCGCTTCCACTTCGACCTTCAGATCGGGGAATTTTTCGCGGGCGCGCTGGACGGCTGCCGCGATGGCGTTGGGCGATTCGTTGCGAAGGGCGGCCAGGTGGTTGTCCTTGATCATGACCAGATCGAACAGTCCGATCCGATGGTTTCGTCCGCCCCCGCAGGCGACCGCGTATTTTTCGAAACGCCGCCAACCCGGGGTGGTCTTTCGCGTATCAAGAATCTCGGCACCGCTACCTTGAATCGCTTTGACGAACTCCGCCGTGGCGCTGGCAACTCCGGAAAGACGTTGGACGAAATTCAGTGCTACTCGTTCGGCGCTGAGAATCCCCCGGGCCGGGCCGGAAAGTCTTAGCAAGTCCGCGCCCTTTGTCAGCGCCGCGCCATCTTTCGCAATGCGCTCGACCCGAATTGAGGGATCGACTTGCGAAAATGTGATCGTGGCAAATTCCAGACCGGCGACGATCAGCGGTTCCCGCGCGACCATCGCTGCGTTGGCAGTGGCGGCGGCTGGAATGGTGGCTTCACTCGTCGCGTCACCGCTTCCGATATCTTCCGCCAGCGCCGCACGAACGGCGGCGGCGATCTCTTCATGTCCAAGTTCGGGCATGGCGTGAGAGTGGTGAAACTCTCAGACGTATTCAAGACCGACGCGCGGCTGAAGATTGGCCCTGTTCGACACGGTAGCAGCCATCGTTCATTCGCCCGATGTCGGTTCTGTATGCGATCAGCGGTTGGGCGTCTCGATTTGGCGCCCCTGATTCGAGCACTGGTGTGAGCGAGTGGTTTGGGCACTTCGCCCGAATGTGTGCGGTTCCATTCGGAATCCAATCATTCGCTTGCCGCCAATGGGGGCAGTCCTTACGCTGCTGAGCATGGCGAAAGTAATGCTCGTAGATGATGAAGTGACGATGGTGCAGATCGTTACGGAAATGCTGCGGGGGGAGGGCCATGAAGTTTTTCCATACACCTCCGGCGAGCAGGCGTTCGCCGAACTGGAGGAGAATGAGCCGGAGTTGGTCATCACGGATCTCTACCTCGACAAGACCGGGGCGCAGGGCATGGAAATGCTGCGACGGGCACGCGCGTTGAATCCGCCACCGATCGTGATCGTGGTCACCGGTTATGGCTCGATCGAGACGGCGGTTGAGGCGATGAAGAAGGGGGCCTACGACTACCTGGAGAAACCCTTCAAGCTTGAGGAACTGCGGCTGACCGTGGAACGGGCACTTTCCTACAACGACGCGATTTCCGAGAACGTCTATCTCAAGAAGCAGCTCAAGAAGAAGTATCGCTTCAACCAGATAATCGGCACGTCGGGACCGATGCAGCAGGTTTACAAGATGGTGGAACGAGTTGCGGATACGGACAGCACCGTTCTGATCCGCGGCGAAAGTGGCACCGGCAAGGAGCTGGTGGCGAAGGCACTCCACTACAACAGCCGCCGGCAGTTCTCCACCTTTGTGCCGATCAATTGCAGCGCACTGCCCGAGCACCTTTTGGAGTCGGAACTGTTCGGCCATCGCAAGGGCGCGTTCACCGGTGCGATCAACGACAAGCAGGGTCTTTTTCAGGCGGCGGATGGCGGCACCATTTTTCTCGATGAGGTGGGCACGATGTCAGCGGTGTTGCAGAGTCGCCTGTTGCGGGTTCTGCAGGAGCGTGAAGTCCGACCGGTGGGTGACAACACTCCCATCCATGTGAACGTGCGGGTGCTGGCGGCGACGAATGAGATTCTCGAGGACCGGATCAAGGACGGCGGGTTTCGTGAAGATCTCTATTATCGGTTGAATGTGATCACGATTGATCTGCCGGGATTGCGTGAACGTCTGGATGACATCGCACTGCTCTGTTCGCATTTTCTGAAAGCAAAAGCGGCGGAGAATAGCACGCGAATCCCCTCGATCAGCAAACGCGTAATGGCAGTGTTCTCAGCGCATGAGTGGCCCGGCAATGTCCGCGAGCTTGAGAACGCCATCGAACGTGCGTGTGCCCTTTGTGATGATGGACTGATCAAGGTGGATGATCTTCCCGTGGTGCTCATCAAGTTGGCTGATGAATCGATCTCGGATGACGAGGTCGGTTTGGCCGCCCCACTCGATACCACGTTCACGGACAAGGAAACGCTCCGGACCACTGGCAGCATCACGGCACCGGCACCGACCGGAATGAATCAGCCCGTCCGCAACTTGAAGGAGCACATCCGCGAACAGGAGCAGGCCTATCTGCAGCGGGCCATTGCGCAGAGTGGCGGGGACAAGGAGCAGGCGGCCAAGCAGTTGGGCGTCAGCTTGGCGACGCTTTATCGAAAGCTCGCCGAAGTCGACGAAGGGTAGACCGGCTCTGGATTACGCGGCCAACAGCGCCAACGCCACTTCACGCACTTTAGTCTTTTCCTCTTCATTCAAGCCGCAAAGCAGTGGCATCTGCGGTCCCGTTTCGGCAATTCCGGCGAGTTGAACGGCTTCGTGCAGGACGCGGATGGGATTGATGCCATTGCGGAGGTCTTCCAGGGGGAGGAAGGTCTTCTGGATTTCTGCCGCGCGGTCGAGATTTCCTGAGGTGATCACCTTCAAAAGTTCCTGTGAGAGATCTGGTCGCACGCACACGCAACCGGCGGTGAACCCGGTCAATTTGAACTGGGTCAGATGCGTGATCGCGGGTTGTTCTCCAATACCGCTCACGATGATCGAGGGATCAACCTTCGCGGTGAGTTGGTCGAGGAAGGTGTCCTGGGCCGGATCATCACGCACAATGGCGTACTTGACAAATGACACGAGGCCATCGTTCACGAGTTGCGCGGCACCCTGCGGGGAGATGTAGCCTTCGCGTTTGATGTAGAGCACGGCGGGTCGATTGACTGCTTCGACGAAATGGCGAAAGCCGCTTAGCAAACCCGCTTCGGTCATAATCCCTTCCGCCGGCAGGATCATGGCTGTTGGGAACTTCGTCTGAGCGAAAGTTTTGGCCTGATCCATCTGCGTTCCATAGGCCGGTCCGACCGACGGAATGATCAAAGAATCTTCGGCCGCGATTTCGGCCAAGGTGTTTAGCAGCGGTTCGAACTCGCTGGGGCGGAGATGGTAGAAGTTTGCGTTGCCGCCGTAGAGCAGGGTGGAGATTCCGCCGGCTTCAATGTGTGCGACGATCTTCCGGTTTTCCTCGGTCAGCACGACGAAGTCGGCATCTCGGGCGAGCGGTGGAACGGCGATGACGGATTGGCGGAGATTTTCGGGAGTGACGGGGGTGGTTTGCATTTGTGTTCGGTGATTCTGGAATTTTAAAAAATGTCGGGCTCGGGATCGGTGCTGCCATCCGCGTGGAGGAAGCGGAAGTCGCAGCCTTCGTGGGCCTGGGTCGTTTCGTCGAAATACAGCCGGCCGTATCCTCGGCTGAATCGCGCTTCGGGCGCTTTCCATAATGCGCGGCGGGAAGCCATTTCTTCGTCTGAGATTTCGACAGCAATTCGCCGTTCAGCCACGTTCAGGGAAATGATGTCGCCATCGCGCACCAAGGCGAGCGGACCGCCGCGGTGCGATTCTGGGGAAACGTGCAAAACGCAGGCTCCGTAACTGGTGCCGCTCATACGCGCGTCAGAAACCCGCACCATGTCGCGGACGCCCTGCTCGAGCAGGTATTTGGGAATCGGTAACATCCCCCATTCGGGAATGCCAGGGGCACCCAATGGTCCGGCGCTTTGCAGCACGATCACATGGTCTTTGGTGAGGCCGAGTGCGGGGTCATCGATGCGTGCCTTGAGATCAGGGTAGTTCTTGAATACCGCCGCCGGACCACTGTGTTCGAGCAGTTGTGGTTCGACTGCCGGCGGTTTGATGACGGCACCGTCGGGGGCGAGGTTCCCGCGAAGAACGGCGAGGCTTCCGCTGGCACAGAGCGGATTGTCGCGTGTCCGGATGACATCGTCGTCATAGACAGCGGCGTCCCCGATCGCTTCCGCCAGGGTGCTGCCGGCGACGTTGGGACAATCGAGGTCGAGCAGATCGGGGATCCGCCCCAGCATCCCGCGGAGTCCGCCGGCTTCATAAAAATCGGGCATGACGTATTTGCCCGCCGGACGAATGTTCGCCACGACTGGGACCCGTTGCGAAATCTCGTCAAAGCGATCCAGCGTGAGCGGAACCTCTGCACGGCGGGCGAGCGCGATCAAATGAATGATCGCATTCGTTGAGCCGCCCATGGCCATAAGCGCCGTGACCGCGTTATCCACAGCGCGGCTGGTGAGAATCTTGCGGGGAGTCAGATTCTGCCACGCGATCTCGACGGCGCGACTCCCGGTTGCTGAGGCCATGCGGGCATGTGCAGAATCTGGCGCGGGAATTGAGGACGAGCCCGGCAGGCAAAAACCAAGAACCTCGGCGATGGCCGTCATCGTGGAAGCGGTGCCCATGGTCATGCAGTGCCCCGGTGAGGCGGCAATGTGACTTTCGAGATCACACCAGTCATCGCAGGAAAGCCGGCCGGCACCGCGCTCGGCCCAGTATTTCCAGACATCGCTCCCACTGCCGAGGGCTTCGCCGCGCCAACTGGTTCGCTGCATCGGTCCGCCGGGCATGAAGATCGAGGGAATGTTTGCGCTCACCGCGCCCATCAGGAGAGCAGGGGTGGTCTTGTCGCAGCCCCCCATCAGCACTGCCGCGTCCACCGGATAGGTTCGCAACGTTTCCTCGGTCTCCAGCGCCAGCAGGTTGCGGTAATACATCGACGTGGGTTTCATGAACGTCTCGCTCATGCCCATCACGGGGATTTCCACCGGGAATCCACCGGCCTGCCAGACCCCGCGTTTGATCTCTTCGACGCGGGTTTTGAAATGCGCGTGACAGGAGATCAGGTCGTTCCAGGTATTCAGAATGGCAACGACCGGTTTGCCGGCAAACTCTTCCGTGTTGAAACCGGATTGCTTCTGTCGCGAGCGATGTCCGAAGGATCGAAGGTCATCCGGCCCCAGCCATCGGTGGCTGCGCAATTCCTCGGGTTTGCAGCGGGGCGTGTTTTCGTTCGCAGAACTCATAAATGACGGGTCAGCTTTTAATACGCCTGCCGGGCGATCGGAATCAAAAAAGGACGTCCCGTTGCCTACGGGTGGAGGTGGGCAACCAACTCATTTTGTTTGCGCGCCGGTGCGATGCCGTGGGGCGTTGCGCCCGCAGTGGGATTCTTGTTGAGATCGGTTGGCCAGGCTCATACCTGATACTTTCAGGATTAGGCGCGTGACGTAGCTCAGCGGTATGCCCACCGATTGATATGCAGAGGCTGAAGGTCGGGAATCTACTCGCTGTTCTGTGTCTGCCCGATAGCCTCCTACCGAATTCCGAATGCTCTTCTGTTAATCATGACCAAGTCACGGATCGTTTCCACTCTGTTCGCCCTGTTGCTCATTCCGCTCGCGGCTGGATCCTCGTTCGCCGCTTCTTTTCCGGGGCCGGCATCCAAGTTTCATGCCTTCGCTCGTTACGATTTTGAGCACGGTGGCCGGCGCTGTATCATCGTCGCGCCGAAGCAGGTTGCGGATGGCAAACCCTGGATCTGGCGCGCACGTTTCTTGGGCCATGAACCGCAGACGGACATCGCTCTGTTGGAGCGCGGCTATCACGTTGCGTACACGGATGTGGCGGGCTTGTTCGGTTCTCCCCAGGCGGTCGCCGTCTGGGACGCGTTTTACGAGCATGTGACTTCCGAATATGGTTTTCACAAGCGGCCTGCGCTCGAAGGCATGAGCCGCGGTGGTCTGATTATTTACAACTGGGCGAAGAAGAATCCCGGCAAGGTAAGCAGCATCTACGGTGACGCGCCGGTCTGCGATATCAATAGCTGGCCGGGGGGGGAGGGAACGGGCAAAGGCAGTGCAAATGCATGGAAGCAATGCCTCGGAGTCTACGGATTCACTGAGGCCGAGGCGCTCGCGGCCAAGATTAATCCGATCGACGCACTTCGTTCCTTGGCCTCCGCGCGCATTCCGTTGCTCAGCGTGGTGGGGGATGCCGATACCGTCGTGCCGGTGGCTGAGAATACCGGAATTCTTGCGACTCGTTATCGGAAGTTTGGTGGACCAATCGAGGTGATTCACAAACCGGGTGTCGGTCACCATCCGCACAGCCTCAAGGATCCCAAACGTATCGTCGATTTCGTGCTCCGCAATCATCGCCAGATCACAGTCATTCTCGCTGGTGATTCCACCGTGACCGATAAGGCCGGTTGGGGTGCAGCGTTTGCAAAACGTTTCGGAACGGGCGTCCATACCATCAATCTGGCCAAAGGCGGCGCAAGTTCGAAAAACTTCCGGGATGCCGGGTTATGGAAGCCGGTGTTCGCCCTTGAGCCCGACTTCGTCCTCATCCAGTTTGGGCACAACGATATGCCGGGCAAGGGGCCACACCGTGAGACGGATCCCGGGACAACCTATCGCGAGAATCTGGAGCGCTATATCGCGGAGGCTCGTTCTCTGGGGGCCGAACCCGTCCTGGTTTCGCCCATGACGCGCCGCCTCTATCTGGACGGTAAAATTGCCTCGCGCCTGACAGCATACGCGGAAGGCACCCGCGCCGTCGCTGCCAGGACCGGGACGCCATTGATAGACCTCCATGCCCTCAGCGTCGCTTTGCACAACCAGATGGGAGAGGCGAAGAGTGCTGAATTGGGCCCGGCGGGAGACCGCACGCATTTCAATACTGAGGGCGCCGAGGTCATGACGGATCTGATCCTTGCAGAAGCGAAGAAGGTGGCGCCGGAGCTGGCCGCTCACCTGCGCCCGTAATTCTGCTGCGCGCAGAACTTCTGAGGTTCACTGCTCCAGTTGGAGTTGGAGTTGGAGTTGGTTGAGGGCGTGACCGCCGGTGGTCACAACTTCAGTCGGAGGATCCGGTGGTGTCCGGAGTCGACGATGTAGATTGACCGATCTTCATGGACACAGACTCCGTGGGGACGGGACAGACCACGTTTTGGTTGGGCGACGCCTTTGCCAAGAATACTGGTGAGTGTCGCCGCACTCGGATCATAGAGACGAATACTCGCGTTCTGGTCGTCGGCAATGATCACGTTGTCGTTGTGATCGAGGGCGAGGTGTTTGGGCGAGTTTAGTTCGGCTTGCAGTGCCTCCCCGTCTGTTCTGCCCGATTTTCCGGTTCCGGCTACCGTGCGAATCTTGCCGTCGGGTGACACCACCCGAAGGGCATGGCCGCCACGCTCCAGGATGTAGATATTGTTCTTCGAATCGACGGCCACGGCACGGGGATCAACCAGCGGACTGTCGGTAGCCCAGCTGCCATCGGCAGGCACACCCTTCTTGCCGTTGCCGGCCACGGTGCCGACGTTGCCAGTTTTGATATCGATCATGCGGATGCGCCGGTTTTTCAGATCGGCCACATACAGTTTGTCGTGGGTCGCATTCAGCGACACGCACATCAGGTAGTTGAACGTTGCCCGAGTTGCCGGACCACCGTCGCCGCTGAAGCCCGGTTTTCCCGTGCCGGCAATCGTCGTGATAATTCCCGTCGCGCCGTCGATCTTTCGGATGCAGTGGTTCCAACTGTCGGAGATGTAGAGATCGCCGGAGGGAGTGACGGCAACATTGTGCATCCCGTTGAAGGTGGCGTCTTTGGCGGGTCCGTTGTCCCCGGAATAACCCTTGCTCCCGTCTCCGGCGATGGTTGTCAGACTCCCAGCGGTGTCCAGTTTGTGAACGCGACCACCGGCCAGTTCGACGATGTACATATTGCCTTGCTGGTCGAAATCGATTCCGAACGGCGAACTGAGTTTGCCTGGCTCCGGATTTTTCACCTTCGCGAGCGATTCGCCGATCACTACGGAAGAACGCTGCGCCTTCGCGGTTTCAGAGAGGCAGATGAGCAGGAGATAGCCGGATAGGATACTGATTGTGAGACGTTTCATAGTGGGCCTTTGGAGCTGATGATCGTGTGTGCGGAGCGCGAAAGCGCATTCTAATCTTGGACCAGTGAGTTCATCGCTTCGGCGAAGCCTTTGCCAATCTGGGTCATGATTTTGGCGCTGCCCAGGTAGTGATACTCCTGATTGGAGACGCCCTTTTGCAGGGTCTCGGATTCGCGCTTCGTGAATTCTTCCGATCGGAGTTTTTCCAACCGTGCGCGCTGTTCTTCGCGGCTGAGTTTTTGCTCTGATTGAAGTTGCTTCGCCTGCTGTTTGATCTTCGCTTCTCGTGCCCGCAGCCCGACGAGTTCCAGGTCCCAGTAGGTCTCGGTGAGGACGGTTGCGACGTTGTTTTTGAATTCGTGCCGAGCAGCGGGCGCGGCCATGGCATCGCGAAAGTTTTGGTGGATCCCGCTGTAGCGTCGTTGGGCTGGCAGATATTTTTCAACGGGTCCGCCGGCTCCCATGACGCCAATGACAAAGGGCAGGGTGGGGGCCGGGAGATCCTTCCGCACATCACGAATGAAGTGGACCAGTGCTTCGCTGTATCGATCATATCCACCTTTCCGGTCCCGATTGGGATAGACGCCGCTATCGACCATGTCGTTCCAACCTTGGAACCAGACCATGCCGGCCAGTTCATAGCCCGGCTTTGAATCGTAGTGCGGATACACGCTCTTGATATCTGCCAGAACCTTCTTCACGTGGCCGATCATCAGGCGATAGTAGTGACCGGTTGCCTCTACTTTGGCAGCTTTGATCGCGGCCAGATTCTTCCCCGGTTTCTTGAATGAATCGAGTTGCTTCGATGTAAACTCATATGCGCCTGCGCCAGGTGATCGAAAATCCGTGTGCAGGCTCTTGCCACCCCAGGCGGTCTTGATGATCAGGATCGGCTCGTTTAGAAGTTTCTGCAGATAGATGCCGAAGGTGAGTTCCGGACCAATTTTGTTCTCGTCCGCACCGAAGCCGGCCGTCAATCGCCCCTGCTTTTCGCCCCCACTGGAAAGGTAGGAAATCCAAACGTTGTCACTGACTCTTGGTTTGCCGTCAGCGTCCTGTATCGCCTGAAGCAATGGAGCAGTCTTTGGGTCCATACCGATGTGTTCGAAGGTGCGAACCTGGGCGTGCCCTTGCATGTTCGACTGTCCCGCAAGGATGAATACCTTGAGCGGTTTGCGATCGGCAGCGAGCGGGGATAGGAGGCCGATGCAGGTGAATGCGATGGCAGAGAGAAGTAAATGGCGGCTTCGTAGGTTCATGGGACGAATGGTTTTGAGGAGTCCGAATAGTCTGGAATCTGATACGTGGACAAACTACCCGGTGTCTCCCGGTCCACCAATCATGATTCTTCCCAGCGCATTGGGTTTGCTCCATTGATCGATACGGGTAGCTTCGGCGTATGAGAACAGTGATCGATCCCAGTTTCTGATGCGAACGCCATGAGTGGACTGTCTTTACCTCGACGTTATGTATGCCAACGGGTGCCCAATCCGATCGCCATTGATGGATCGTTGCAGGATCCCGCCTGGGCCGGGTGTTCGTGGAGCGATGAATTCGTGGACATCACGGGTAAGGAGTCACTCCGACCAAGCTATCGAACCCGGGTGAAGTTGGGCTGGGATGATGCGTTTCTGTATGTCGGCGCCGAACTGGAAGAACCGCACGTGTGGGGCACCATCACGGAACGAAATGCCGTCATGTTTGAAGACAATGATTTTGAGGTGTTCATTGATCCCGACGGAGATGGGTGCAACTACTACGAATTGGAGATCAACGCTCTCGGATCAATTTGGGAGCTGAGTCTGCCCAAGCCATACGGCGAAGGGGGAGTTCCCGTCCTGGGATGCAACCTGACCGGATTGAAGAGTGCGGTAAAGGTGCGGGGTAGCCTGAATAATCCCACCGACGAGGATGAAGGATGGTCAGTCGAGATCGCCTTCCCGTGGACCGGGTTGGCGAAATATAATCAAAACCGAAGTACACCGCCGCAGCCTGGTGACGTCTGGCGAATCAATTTTTCACGGGTGCAATGGCGGCACGAAATCGTGGAAGGCACATATCGGCGAATTCCGCCGCCCGGAACGCCACTTGCCGAAAGTCTGAATCCCGAAGAACAGGAGCACCCGGAGGATAATTGGGTTTGGAGTCCGCAGGGGGCGGTGAACATGCATCTCCCGGATCGGTGGGGTGAGTTGGTTTTTGAGTAAGCTGAGTCTGAAGGATCACGGCTCTCCACCGGTCCAGTTCTCTCAACCCAGAGCTGCCCGTGCCTTTTGCACACTATTTACCGCCTCTTCCTCGCTCTGACCGCTCGCGTTGAGATGACCCATCTTGCGACCGGGACGTGCTTCGGCTTTTCCGTAGAGATGCAGTTTTACCTGGGGATTGCTGAGGGCAGCGGACCAATCGGGTTCGCCATTCTGCCAGAGATCACCGAGCAGGTTGGACATGGCCGAGGGGGAGTGGAGATCGGGACAGCCGAGTGGGAGACCGCAGACTGCGCGCACCTGCTGTTCGAACTGGCTGGTCACGCAGCCGTCGAGGGTGAGGTGTCCGCTGTTGTGCGTACGCGGAGCGAGCTCGTTCACCAAGATGTCATTGTTCGGAGTCACAAACATCTCAACGGCCATCACGCCCACGACATCCAGTGCGGCGAAGATGCCGGAAGCCAATTCCGATGCCTCGATCGCCACGCTATCTGAAATGGCTGCCGGGGCAAAAGTGACATCCAGAATGTGGTTGGTGTGGACGTTCTCAAAGGCGGGGAAAGCTTTAAAATCTCCATCGGCCGTTCGCGCGGCCACGATCGAGATCTCTTTGTCGAAAACCACAAAGGCTTCGTAGATCCCCTGGGTTCCACCGAGATTGTCAAACACCGTCGTGAGGTCGTCACCGGGATTGATCTTCTGTTGGCCTTTGCCGTCGTAGCCAAAACTCGCGGTCTTGAGCACTGCGGGAAGTCCCAGTTCCACGGCGGCAGACTGGAGATCCCCCAAGCTGTTGATCTCGCGGAAACCGGAAACCGGGAAACCGGCGTCCCGGAGAAAGTTCTTTTCGCGGAGCCGATGCTGCGTCGTATGCAATACCCTCCCGGCGGGATGAACCCGGGTCACCTCGGCCGCCGCATCAGTCGCGAGACTGGATACGTTCTCGAATTCGAAAGTGACCACATCGACATCGGCTGCGAAGGCCCGAATGGCGACGCGATCGTTGTAATCACCGACAACCTCACGATCCGCCACCTGTCCGGCGGGGGTATCACTGTCGGGAGAGAAGACATGTACGCGGTATCCCATTTCACGAGCCGCCAAGGCGAGCATTCGGCCGAGCTGGCCGCTGCCGAGAATACCGATGGTTGCGCCGGGCAGAAGCGGACCGGCGTCGCGTGGGGTATCGGAACTACTCATGCAACCGGGGGTAGCGTGTGCTCGGTAAGAACTGTCTTGGTCTGGCGTTTTCGGAAGCGGTCGTATGCCCGACGGAACTCCGGATACTTGTTTCCCAATCCGGCGGTCGCGAGCAGGGCCGCGTTCTTTGCACCAGCCTTGCCGATCGCCATCGTGCCAACAGGAACACCACCCGGCATCTGGACAATCGAGAGCAGGGAATCGAGTCCATTCAGGGCGCGGGACTGGACCGGGACTCCGAGCACGGGGAGGCAGGTCTTGCTGGCCACCATTCCGGGGAGATGCGCCGCGCCACCGGCACCGGCGATGATGAACTCAAGACCACGCTTCGCCGCGGTCTCGGCATATTCGAACATGAGATCTGGGGTGCGATGCGCGGATACCACCTGCGCTTCAAAAGGCACGCCCAGTTCCTTCAGTTGTTCGGCGGCGTGCTGCATGGTGTCCCAGTCGGACTTGCTTCCCATGATGATGCCAACGAGTGGTTTCGGCTCCGATTTGGATTTCGCCATCGCCCGGAATTGAACTGCAGAACGCGGGGAATAGCAATCGCAGGAGCGTGAATCCGGAAGATTATATGGGTCGTTGGTTTTGGGTTGCGGAAATTTCGCAGCGCCGATTGCTCGCTCTCCTGGAGCGAGTAAATCAGTCGATTGGAATGAGCTCTTTCACAGCATCGACCAGGGCAGTGAAATCCAAAGGCTTGTGGAACACCCTGGCTGCGCCAAATTTTTCGGCAATCGGGAGGAAATCCATGGCGGTCAGTTGGCTTCCACCACTCATGGCAATGATCTTGGCATCGGCATGCTTTTCCCGGATCAGGCGGATTGTCTCCAGACCCTCCTGCTTTGGCATCAGGATATCGGTGATAATCAAATCGGCCGGGTTGTCATTCATCGCTTGGACACCTTCCAGGCCATCGGCAGCCTCATCGACTTCGTAGCCGGCCTGAGTCAGGAACCGCTTCAGCAGCGAACGGATCTGGGGTTCGTCATCTATTACAAGAACGCGTGCCATGGGCCCAAATAGTTAGCGCATATCGTAAGCTCGCACAAGGTTTCACTCTCGAAGATTGACCGGGTGCGGGGAGCTTACCCCAAGATCCCGCGAAGTACGTTTCCATGCACGTCGGTCAGGCGTACATCGCGGCCGGCGTAGCGATAGGTGAAGGCTTCATGGTCGATTCCGACCTGATGTAGCACGGTCGCCCAGAGATCGTAGATGGTCGCCGGTTTGTCCACGGCGTGATAGCCGAACTCGTCCGTCGCCCCGTAGGTGGTTCCGCCTTTCACCCCACCACCGGCCAGCCAGACACTGAATCCGAACGGGTTGTGATCGCGGCCATCGGAGCCCTGTGTGAATGGGGTTCGGCCAAATTCTCCGGTGAAAACGATCATCGTCTGATCGAGCAGTCCGCGTGATTTGAGGTCCTTGATCAGGGCGGCGATGGGTTGATCCACCTGATGGCCCATGGCGCGATGACCCTTTTCCAACGCGCCGTGTTGATCCCAGGGATTCGCTGCGCCCCCGGCGCCGATCCGCTTGGTCAGGCAGGACAGTTCAATGAAGCGGACTCCCTGTTCCGTCAATCGACGGGCGAGCAGGGCCTGTCGGGCATAGGCTGCTTTCTCCGCATCCGCATCATCGATTCCGTAGAGCTTCCGGGTCGCGGCGGACTCGCTGGAAATGTCACAGATCTCAGGCACGGCGGACTGCATGCGGAACGCGGTCTCGTAGTTCTTGATGGCAGCCTCGACCTTCTCGTCGCCACCGAGGCGCTGGCCAAACTGCTTGTCCATGCGACCGACGAAATCGAGCCACTTGCTTTGGACGTCGTGCGAATGTCCGGGTTTGATGTTCGCGACGGCGGGTTGGGCATCGGCCTTGAGAATGGACGCCTGATGTTGGGCGGGAAGAAAGCCGCTGCTGAACAGACCGATGCCCCCGTGTGGCGGAACGGCATGTCCGCTTTGCAGGACGACATAACCCGGCAGATTTTCGTTCAGAGACCCCAGGCCATAGCTGATCCATGCTCCCGCACTTGGATGGCCAAGAAACGGAAATCCGGAGTGCATGGCGAAGTTCCCCTGCGCGTGTTCGTTGACCGGTGTGGTCATCGAGCGGATCACTGCGAGGTCATCAGCGCATTCGCGCAACTTGGGGAACATGCTGCTGATCGCCAGTCCGTTCTGTCCGCATTCCTCAAATTCGAACGGACTGGCGAAGACGTTGCCATTGCGATTGAACTGGGTGCGCTCGACCTTCACCGGCATCGGCTTGCCATCCAATTCGCGCAGTTTGGGTTTCGGATCAAACGAGTCCACCTGCGACACGCCACCGGACATGTAACAGAGGATCACGGTCTTGACCTTCGTGGTCGGGGGGGCGGCCACGGCGGGTTGGCCTCGCAGACCGGCGAGGGCCAGCAGACCAAAACCGCTGGAAGATCGTTGCAGCCAATTTCGGCGGGAGAGTGGGTGTTCAGCGAACATAGATGAATTCCTTGAGGTTAAAGATGGCGAGCGCGACATCGGCCCAGGCCTGGGATTCATTCACCGGTCGGCCCTGCTCTGAAATCTGTTTTCGCAATTTGGAAATGCCGGCATCAATCGCCGGCACCTTTGCTTTTTCCGTCGCTGACAAAGCCTGGAACACCTGCCGATTTGATACGAAGTTGGATTCTCCACTCGCCGCGGCCTGTGCCTCCTCGGCCGTCAACGCCCGATCATAGAGCGCCGCGTCCAGAATCTTTCCCTTGAGCATTCGGTTGCCGCTTCCACGCGTGCCGTGCCGGATGCCGAACGCAACGTGGGTATCGCCTTTGTTGAAGCTCTGGAGGTCGGTCTTGTAAGGCTTTCCGTACCCCTTCCCATCTCGATAGGCGCGAATAGTCCCGGTGGTCTCATAGACGAACATCAGGTGCACCGGCGCGTTGAGTGCCTCCCGTTCGACCGAGCCGTCGAAGGACTGGGTGCGCCGGTGATTGTTGCTGCCGGCGAGCCATTGTTGGGGCCGCTGTTCCCCGTAGACGATCGCATCAAACGTAACTCCGTTGAGAGTCTGCACAGTCATCACGCCACCGCCCTTTTGGTTGAGACCGCCCAATATGACGCGCGCTTCCAGGGTCTTGGCTCGCAGTCCTTTGCCAAGGGGCTTGGTGAACACCCAGCCGCGTCCGTCGACGATCAACGCGCCACCCTCTAGTCGAGCCCCTTCGTGTGCCTGCCCGTGGAGATTGCCGATCGAATCTTGGAGGTCTTCCTCGAAATCCCAACGCGCGATCGGATTCAGGTTGGTCGCTGAGCGGGTGCCAGTGATATCGCTCTGTCTCGCCAACAGCCGGGCTCTTACCGTTCCCATGATCTGCTCAGCCTCTTGCTCAAGAGTCCTCAATTGCGAAGCGAGGCGTTCTTTCTCCCCCGCCTGCTCCGAATACCGTGATTTGAGCCCATCCAACAATTCCTGGGTCAGGCGAAGTTCCGATGGCGAAGGCTTCCGTCCGAGCATCTCGGTCCACATTGCGCGGAGACGTTCCTGATCGTGGCCCGAAATTGCTGCGGCCCTGCTACCCGCGCGGCTGGCGACGCTTAGGACAAACGGATCATTCATCAGCGCCAGTGACTGGACGGGCACAGTGGTGACATCCCGTCGGCCTTTGGTTGCGAATGGCACCGGCGCATCGAACGCGGCGAGGAACGGATCGAGTTGGTTGCGAATGACCCGAACGTAAACGGAACGGCGGTTCGCCGTACCGGACACCGCCGGCCCGTAGAGTTTCAGATCAAGATTTCCGGCTGCCGCGAGCAGGGAGTCGCGGATGGATTCCGCATCCAGTCGCTGGACGTTGAAGTGTGAAAGCAGCGCGTTCTCCGGATCCTTGACCTTGGCGGCGGCCGAAGGCGTGCTGTCTTGTTGCCAGGTTCGGCTGGTGACAATGAAACGGATCAGCTTTTTCAATGACCAGTCCTGTTCGGAAACGAAACGTTGCGCGAGATGATCAAGCAGTTCCGGATGCGAAGGTTTCTCACCCATCCGTCCAAAATTGTCGGGTGTGGCAACAATTCCGCGCCCGAACAGATGATGCCAGACGCGGTTCACAATCACGCGCCGGGTGAACGGGTTGTCGTCTCGCAACAGATCGTTGGCAAGCTCGATGCGGCCGCTCTCCCGTGAGCGGTAAGGGCGGTCGTCGACCGCCTCAAGAAACCGACGGGATACCGGCTCCAGCGGTTTATTGTGATCGCCGCGCTCCAACAGCGGTTGGTCCTTCGCCGTCCATTCGGAGAGTGTTGGAATGCGGGTTGGAACGGGCACGCCTTCCTCCAATTCACGGTATTGTGCGATCAACGGCGCGGCGCTCTTGAGTTGGTCCACCTTGTTTGGGAGCAAGCCTTCCTGCAGGCACTGGTGGAGAAACAGCGCGCCACCATCGTTCAACTTGCGGGCCTTCCAATCAGCGAGACTGGACTTTGCGACTTCGGTATAGAGCTGGGCCAGATCTTCGAATGACTGCGGTGGCGATGCCTTCGCCGCCGCCATCACCGGAGCGAGGAATTCCCGGGATTCGACCGGAGCCGGATCACCGCTCGGAATCAGGACCGCTTCGCGAATCCCAAACCAGGAACGAAGATTTGATTTCGTCAGCAACGGCGCGTCGAGGGCGCTGGTCAATTCGATGTGCACATCGTCGCCGTCCCAATAGGCAACATCATATTTCTGCCAACGCCACACACCGGCCCGGTTGTCTTTTAATTCCGTGACCGGAAACACCGTGCCCCGGCGCGGATAGTTTTGCACCACGTAGCGGCTCATCGCGCTGCCGCCGCCGATGATGCGAAGCCAGAGTTCGTTCTTTCCGTTGAGTCGGAAATCGGGGGAAGCAATTCGGGCGGCGTGCTTCTGTGAATACAGGTGCGAATACACGCCGGCGGGATAAATCCCAACCAACGCCTGCTCCCCGCCGGGGGCGATGGCAAACGCACCGGCTGAGGACGGTTGCCGCGCCAATCCGAGACCTTCCCGAAACCACTGATCCGCATCGGATGGAACTGCGAGGTCAGAGCGATAGTTGAACTTGCCCTGTTGGAACTCGGCGATGGAGCGACGGTAATTCTGCCATTCGCGAAGCCTTACTTCCCACGATTTTCCGAAGCGAGCCGGGGTTTTGACGTCGCGCTTCATGAGATACCAAGGATGCAGCAGGGAAGTGGCGAGTTTGGCTTTCTTCCACAACGTTTCGTTCTTCAACAGCTGGGCCGGAATTCCGTCCGCTGCGCGCGTCCATTCGTCCGCCAGCGTGCCGCCGATCATGTCCTTTACCTCTGCCAGCTTGCGCAGATTGTGACTCTGTTTCGCGGGGAGATCGATCGCGGTTCGTCCGGGACGCGTGGAACCCAGAATCCCAAACAGCGCGTAGTAGTCCGCTTGGCTGATCGCATCGAATTTGTGATTGTGACAGCGCGCGCAGGAAACGGTCAGGCCGAGGAAGGCCTTCGAGAACACATTGATCTGGTCGTCGGTGAAACGGACCTTCTCATCCAAAGCATCGGTCGGGGCGAAGCCGTGAAACACCATGCGCCAATGCGCCGTTCCGATCAGGGATTCGTTGATTTCCAATTTCGTATTGAGCCGGGGCTTCGGTAGCAGATCGCCGGCGACGTGTTCGCGCAACAGTTGATCATAGGGAATGTCTGAGTTGAGCGCCCGAATCAGATAGTCGCGATACAGATGCGCATTCTCGATTCTTGGATCGCCCTCGGAACCGTGCGACTCGGCGTAGCGAATCCAATCCATCCAATGACGCGCCCAACGCTCGCCAAATCGCGGACTCGCCAACAGTCCATCAACGAGAGCCGTCACCGCTTGCTCCGCGGACTTCCCGTACGCTGCAACGAAGTTGTCGATCTGCATGACGGTGGGCGGTAGCCCAGTCAGAGCGAATGTGATCCTTCGTAGCAAGGTGTGAGCATCCGCGGGTTTGGATGATTTCAATCCGGCGCGCTCGAGGCCTGACATTACAAACCGGTCGATCGAATGTTTGCCGCCCCGGGTCGTGGGGATAAGGGGATTGCCAATCGGCTGAAAACTCCACCATGCCTTGCGCCGGTGCATCACGGCGGGCCAGTCGGTATCCTGCGCGAGCTCGTTTGCGGAGGGCGGATTATCGCGCGGATCCGGAGCGCCCATCTTCACCCACTTCACGAAATCACGGACGATAGGATCGTCGAGCTTCGCGCCCGCTCGCGGCATCTTCAGATCCTCGTCGTCATGCCGGATGGCCTGGATTAACGGACTCTTATCCGGCTGGCCTGGGATGACAGCGGGGCCCAGATCGCCGCCGGCGAGGAGGCCGGCTCGGTGGTCGAGAATCAGTCCCCCCTTCGCCTTGCCTTTGCTGTTGTGACACTCGTAGCACTCCTGCGCCAACACCGGCCGAATACGGGTCTCGAAAAACTCCGTATCTTCCCGGCTCGCAGCGGAAATGTTCCACGCCACCAGAATTCCCAATAACAATAGTCCGCGCATGTGAACCAGAACCATTCACAAAGATCCTATCACAGTAAATAAATATGATGCGCCCCGGCTTCGTTGAGTCTCATCAATTGCCGCGAATCACGTAAGCGCCATCGACCGCATACATCGGAATTGTCACGGAAACAAAAACAGTCCTTGAGTAGCTGCAAACACGTGCAACGTGTTGCTTTCCAACGGCTCGGAATTGTAACGGGGTCACGTCTCAACATTCTTCCGCTGCAAAACCCCCAGTCTTAACAATCATCTCCTTGGCGCGCGGTCGATTCCTGGCGGTTCCTGCCTCCGCACAACTTTACGATCTGGACTTCGACCTGAAGCAAACCCGCAACCTCTATCGCGAATATCCCGAAGTGGTGGAAGAACTGAGCGCCCTGCTCAAAAAACACTCCGCGCCGAAAATCCGCAACCCCGCTCCGGTGAAAAGCGGTAAGAAATACGACGGCTTCAAACCCTTGGGTAATCTCCGCTTCAGGTTCGAATCCGGCGATCTGGACGGCTGGTCAATCATCGAAGGCACCGCCGGACGCCCAATTTTGGATCACAAGTCGCTGCCGAAATGGAAGAGCAAGCCGTTCAATCACGAAGGCAAATCCCACCTCTCGACCGTCGCCGCCACCGACGGTTTCACTGACCAGCAGAAGGTCGTGATTCAGTCGCCGAAGTTTGTGATCCAAAGCGACCGCGGCAGCTACGACCCCGACACCCTCTATGTGGGACTGTTTGATGCGGAGACAAAGAAACTCCTCCTGACCGGCGGCGGCTCCCGAGGCCCCCAGATCAAGCGAACGACCTGGGAAGTCAGCAAGCTCAAGGGAAAGACCGTGTATCTCCAAGTCGTCGATCGAAAATCAAGCGGCTGGGCCCATCTGACCTTCGACGACTTTTCCATCGCTGGAAAAGTTCAACTGACCAGATCACCCTCATTACCAATTATGTTGCGGCTGCAAGCGATCTCCCCGGTGGAGGTGACGTCATTATAACCGACACTTTTATGGTTCTGCGACACTTTCGGTGGAACAGAGGACATTGGAAACCCAACGGCTGACCAAGTGAAAAGCTTCAAGCCGCAAGCGCCAAACAAGCTCCAAACTCCAATCGAACTCGCCCGCTGCGGATTGAAGCTTGGAGCTTGGAAATTATTAGGAGTTTCAGTTTTTGGAGATTGGTGCTTTTGCAATTCCCCCCACCTCAGAGTTGCTTGAGCTTGATATTGCGGAACCAGACCGGATGGCCGTGGTATTGCAGGCCGAGATGACCGCTGCGGGGAAGGTCTTTCAAGGCGGTCTTAAACTTGTTCCTGCTACCGTCGGGGTTCTTCTTTGCCGTCGCCCAATCATCGAGGTTGGCTTTCAAAACGGACTGGCCGTTTAGCACGACGCTGATGTTCGCCCCCTGGCAGGTCACCGTCATGCGATTCCACTCACCATCGGGCTTGCCGGCTCCGGCCGAA
Organism: Limisphaerales bacterium; assembly: GCA_047608975.1. GTDB lineage: Bacteria > Verrucomicrobiota > Verrucomicrobiia > Limisphaerales > JAYPXF01. Next base: position 36,399 of record JBLFYM010000052.1, read on the forward strand.
GGTTCCTGGGCATCGTAGAGCGCACCCACCACGTGTTTGCCGGAGTAAAGTCCTGCCGAGGCGAGCTGGATTTCGAATCCACCCTGCACGGCGTTCTTCGGATCCGTGCGGAAGAACAGTCCGCTGTTGCACTTCTCGGAAGTCTTGTATTCGAGCGTGATTTCAAAATCTTCGAAAGTCGTCTTGGACCAGATGTAGCCGCCCGGTTTTTCCGAGGTGCCGAGCACGCCATTCTTCACCTCCCACGCCCCGGGGCGGTCCGTTTTCCATTGCTTCAATCCGCCTTGGAGAAGATCGACGGACTTGCCGGCCGCCTGCGCCTGATGAACAGCGGCGGAAGAGAGCAGGAGGGTGGCAGCGATGAGAGATCGGAATGATGGATTCATTTTCATGATGTGTGGGAAACGGGTAGCCGAATCGATCGGCTGCCACAAGCGCATTCGGGCGACGCGACTCAGGCGGTGAGCGCTGGGAAGTGCTACTGATTGGTGACCGAAACCCACCCTCGATGACAGAATCCCTCCGTTTCTGAGTCTGTGACCTCAAAGCGGGGAATCAATACGCGACAAGGTGGAGGTAGCTTGGCGAACGCGGCAGCGTCCTGGAATGCGGTCTCGCAGACCGCTTTGGAGCGCATGCACAATCCGGATGAGCTGTGTCAATCCGAGGTATCTTCGCTGTTCAACTTCCGTCTTCGCCAAGCTACGCCGTGACAAGTCGGCGTGGCAAAGCCGCAACCAAGGGTATGACAGAGGAATGGAGACAAAGGAATTGTTGCGTCAGGTCAGCCGAAATTCCCATGTCTCCATTCCTTGGTCTGTTCCCGGCACTTCAAAATCTTGTCCCGCCTCCAAAACTTTCAGCGATTGTGGCACGGAAGGGAGTGCTCATCATTCCTTTGCCCCAATTCCTCTGCCTCGTCTGAAAGCAGTCGCAGACGAAAACCTGGATGACAAAAAGATGATTTTCCTGCCGAACCAGGATTCGAAGCATTACGAAATGACCGTTGGATTTCAGCTGCTCGCACGCCTCATTCCGACCGTTCAGACGAACGTGATTCTTCTTTACGCGGACCGACCCCTTTCTGAGGTCCGCGGCGCAACTAATTGGCGTGGAGATTCGTCGGATTCTTCCGTCCGATTGAGAAGTCTCCGTAGGTGGCGTGCCACGGCTTGCCCTCGTGGATGAAGTTTGATATTTTGCGTCTGTGCAAGGCGAGGATAAGCTGGGGTGTTTGGGGATTCTGTTGAAGGCGTTGGGAATCGGCCCGGCGGAGGCGGTTGCCGAGAGTAAGCCGCCGTATGCGCTTAATCATTCCCTATTGTCGGCGGCGGAGAATTCGTTTTTTCAGACATTGAAGTTGGCGGTGCCGGAGGGATGCTGTGTCATGGCCAAGGTGCGGATCGCCGACATTCTGCGCGTTACAACCAAGGAAAAGTGGCAGTCGCATTTCAATCGGATCTCGGCCAAGCATGTGGATTTCCTGGTGTGCAACGGGCCGGATATGCGTCCGCTTGTGGCGATCGAGTTGAATGACAAGTCGCATGAGCGGGAGAGCCGCAAGAAGCGGGATGACTTTGTCCGAAACGCGCTAAGCCAAGGGGGGTTACCGCTGATCGAGGTTCCGGTTGCGCGGGCCTACACGGTCGAAGAGTTACGGTCGGCGCTGGTGCAGTGCCTGGGTGGCAAATGAAGAGTAACGCTTAAGAACGGTGTCCAAGAATTGACTTACTTCAAGCTGTAGATTCGTCGCAGTGAGGCCAGCGCCCGCTCCCAGGGGGCTTCCATGAACAGATGATTGCCCAGCCAGCGGATGAACTTCACCCCGCGCTGTGTGGCTCGCTGGACGCCTCGATACCATTGCGGTAACGGAGCTCCTTTCTCTGCCTGCTGGCCCTCTATTTTCGTGAGCCGTTTGTCCCGGCGCTGATTTTCGGGGGCATTGCAAATGGCGTGCTCCTCTTCCAGGCGCTGCTCCATCAAGAGCGCCAGGTTGTGCGTCAAACACACCAACCGCGCCTGAATCGTCTTGGCCGTCGCGCTGCTCGCCCAGGATTTGCGCTCCCGCCAGCGATTCTTGGTTTCGTCAAAAGCCTTCTCCACGTCCCAGCGCATTTTGTAGATCAACACCACGAGGCCCGGAGGCAGCGTCATTTCGTTTGTCAGCAGCTTGAAGACCGTCCCGTCAATCGGGCAGTGGTAAGTGATCCGCCTCACCATGACACCGGCACTGCCGGAGACAAGTTGATCGGACACCACTCCTCGATTGAGAGGAGCCTTGTGGTCGAAATCCTTCAAGGCCTCGTACTGGGCCAGCGGATCGGCCAGTTCGTCGCGGGCCAGATCACAAACCGATTCAAGCAACTCGCTCAGGAGCTTCAAGCGACGCTGGCTTTTAAGGGATTCGAAGAAATTGGAACGGCCCA
>JBLFYM010000053.1:0-37606 GCA_047608975.1 Limisphaerales bacterium
GGCATCGATCACCATCACCACCGAATCGACTGCCGTCAGAACGCGATAGGTGTCTTCTGAAAAATCCTTGTGCCCGGGCGTATCCAGCAGGTTGATGCGAAATCCCTCGTAGTCGAACTGTAGCACGGTGGAACTGACCGAAATGCCTCGCTTGCGTTCCAACTCCATCCAATCCGAGGTCGTGGCACGCTGGTTCTTGCGCGCCGTCACGGAACCGGCAAGTTGAACCGCTCCGCCGTAGAGCAGGAGTTTCTCCGTCAGCGTAGTCTTGCCGGCATCCGGATGCGAGATGATCGCAAACGTGCGGCGTCGTTTTATTTCTCCGGCGATATCCACAGGGGCGCGGACGGTAACAGGTCCGTTGTCGGCAACAAGATTGAAAGTCGGCGACCGGATCTGCGGGCTATCGACCTCCTGCAGTCCTCGTTTCGGAAGATCGGATCGTTGGAATTAGGATTTCGAGCTTGCGTTTTGGTTTGCCACCGAGATTATTCCCGCCCTTTATGGCCGAGCCAGAACAAGAACAAGAACAACAACCCGAAGAACAAGATCTGTGGTTGCAGATCCAGGCTTGGGCCGAGACCCGCAAACGTCAGCTACGCCTGGGTGGTATCGGACTGATCGTCGCCGTGTTTGTTGCCTACACCGCGACGCATTTCTCCGCCCGCAAAGAATTCAACGCCAATGCAGCTATTTTTGAACTCGAGAAGTTCGAAGAAGGCAAAGAGATCCTGGCGGTGGACTACCTGAAGGTTGCCACGGATTTCCACGGCACCACGGCAGCTGAGCGGGCTCTTTATTTGGCAGCCGGTCAGTTGTTCACCGAGAACAAGTATCCCGAAGCCCAACAGCGGTTTGAAGAATATCTCGCCCAGTATCCCGGAAGGTTTTGGGCCACCGGTGCCCACTACGGCGTCGCTGCAGCATTGGATGCGCAGAACAGGACGGACGAGGCACTGGCTGCGTACGAGGCGGTGATCGGTCAGGCGGTTGGCACTTCCGAGGCAAATCTCGCCAAACTTTCCGCTGCCGTCCTGCTCGAAGAGAACGGGAAGCCGGAGCGGGCGTTAAAGTATTATGACGAGCTGTTGAACCGCGATGAGCAGGGACGGCCGTCGACCTGGGCGCAGGAAGTCGAGGGTCGTAAGGATGAATTGCTGCGTAAATTCCCCCAATCCTCCTCCGCTCCAGTTGGAGTATCCGCTACGAATGCCGTTCCACTCGTGCTTCAAGACGCGACGAACGCGACGAACGCGGTGGGCACCAATGCCACCATGGGCAGCGCTGCCGCTGGCACCAACGCGTCCGCCGTCAAGAAGTAGCTTCTGGGCGAGCCGCTACGTTCCAAAACGTAGATAGGAACGCATCCTTCCAAATGGGGGGTAGCCAATGAGTCGTTGGCACCAAGCCATTGGCATGACTACTCTTTGGCGATGAAAGCTCGAATAACGGTTCTCATTGCGGTCGCTGTTCTATTGGCGCAGGGCGCAGTTTCTCAGGCCAAAGATCTTCGAATCGGGATGATCGGTCTCGATACTTCCCACGTGGTGGCCTTCACCGAACTCCTCAACAACCCCGAGAATCCCAAGCATGTTCCGGGGGGCCGGGTGGTGGCGGCGTTTAAAGGTGGGAGTCCGGATGTGGAATCCAGCGCCACGCGGGTGGATGGCTTTACGGCGACGCTACAGGAAAAGTACGGGGTGAAGATCTATTCGACCATCGAGGAGATGTGTCGCCATGTGGACGCGGTGATGCTTGAGAGCGTGGATGGTCGCCCACATTTGCGTCAGGCCATTCCGGTGATGCAGGCGGGCAAGCCGATGTATATCGAGAAGCCGATGGCGGCTTCATTGCACGACGTGAAGGAGTTGTTTCGACTTTCCAAAAAATACGGTTCACCGGTTTTCAGTTCTTCGTGTCTGCGCTTTGCGAAAACGACTCAAGCGGTCCGCGCCGGGAAGATCGGAGCCGTTCACTACTGTCTGACGCAGAGCCCGGCGAAGACGGAACCGCACCATCCGGAACTTTTTTGGTATGGCGTGCACGGCTGCGAGGCGCTCTTCACCGTTATGGGAACCGGCTGCGAAAAAGTGCGACGCGAGTTCACGGCGGACGGAAAGATCAAAGTGACAGGGTATTGGGAGGGGAATCGATTCGGCGTGTTTCTGGAAGGAAAGAACAATGGCTTTGCCCTCGGAGAAAAAGGCCGCGCCCAAGCCGGAAATCACGAGCGTTATCAGGGGCTGGTCGAGGAGATTATCAAGTTCTTCCGCAGCGGCAAAAGCCCGGTGCCCGAACGCGAGACGGTGGAACTGTTTGCGTTCATGGAGGCTTCCGAACTGAGCAAAGCGCGTGACGGTGAGTGGGTCGAGCTTGACGAGTTGCTGGGTTTGCCTGACGCAACGTCCCGCTAACCGGTAACGATGCTGATAGTCTATGACCGCGCGTACACACGACGGCCCGGAGGACGGTTTCTGGAAGTTGGTTCTAATCGTCGTGTTCGGGCTTGTCTATTGAGCCGCCTATTACTGCTCTGCCACCTTGACCGTCGGCACTTCAATGCTCGATTGGAATGCCTATTGGGAGTTCGCTTCCAGCGCGCACTATTACTTCTTTGTTCCGATGTTTCTACTGGAACGCCATTACGATCGGACTAATCCAGTCTACCCATTGCAGTGCCGCGTGAAGAGATGATCCTGAGGCACCACACTTTGGTGGACTGACGGTAGGATGGACCTGTGTCCGTCCAGTTGCGCGGTGGACGGGCGTTTGGTGGCGATTGGTTCCCCTCGTTCCCAAGCAGAGCTTGGGAACGAGGGGGCCCGATGAATCTATTCTCCTCGTCTTCGCCGTTTCAACAATTCTACCAATCGATGTTTTCGCTCATCGTTGGCGATCTTGTCTGATGCTGCGACGGTCTTGCCGGTCTCAGGCAGGCGGACGTGGGTGGGGTTTTCATTTTGATCGAATTCAACCCAAAGGTGCGTGAATTCAGTGGCTTGAATTTGGGCATCGCGGTTGTGATCCAGTTTTTCGAAATCGTATTGGAGCAGGGGGGGGATTTCGGTTCGGGAGAGCGTTCCGTCGTTGTTGGTATCCCAGACCGCGATGAGGCGATGGGTTGTAATCATTCCGTCTTGCGGCGCGTGTTGGGGGATGGTTGCCATCTCCCGGGCGGAAATCTCGCCGTCGCGGTTGGTATCTTGCGGCGCAAAACCGGACCAGAAACCATCTTGCAGATCGCCTGGCTGCAGCCGGCCGTCATTGTCGTTGTCCATTTGGCCGACCAAAGCGTGGAGGGTGTAGGGCAGTTCGTAGAGGGTCAGGCTGCCGTCCCGGTTTCGGTCGAGACGATCGAAGAGCCGTGTCTTTTGTCGTTCGGTGAAGGAGACGCTTCGTTGGGATGATGGAGGCGTTTCGACCTCGTTGAGGGGGACGCCTGCGTCGTTGAAGGTCACGCGGAAGTCGGCCAGTTCCTCGGCGGTCAGCGCTTCATCCCGGTCGCGATCAAAACGGCTGAACGCCCAGCTGCTCTTCACCTTGAATTCCGCGGCGGCCAATCGTTCGTCCCCGTCGAGATCCCAGCGGCGGATGAGTTGCGGTCCGGCGTGGGTTTCCAGCAGTCGCTCCGCCGAGCTGACGGCGACGAGTTCGATGTCTGACAATTCACCATCCTGATCGAGATCGTATCGGACAAAGCTCCGGAAGATGACACCGGCCAACGGGTTGGTCGGAATCTCCGCCCAGGCAATGCCGCCATCGCGATCCGCGTCGAGACGGGCAAAGTTCAGGATGAGGCTATTCGGAAGCTCAGCCTCGGTGAGGCGGCCATTGTCATTGTCGTCGAGCGCGGCGAATACGCGGCGTTGTTCTACTGCTGACAGGCCGGGGACACGGGTCAGTTCAATGATCTGGCCCTGGTCATCGAAGTCCACCTGAACCGTAAGTTCGTCTGCCGTGAGGGCTCCGTCACCATCGGCATCCAGGCGCCTGAATTCGCGGCGCAACCGGGTGGGAGCTTCTTCTGCGGAGACAACCCCGTCCCCTGAGCGGTCCAGTTTCGCGAGCAAGCGGGATCCAGAGTAGGAATCCCAGAACGACATCAGCCGTCGGACCTGCATCAGTTCGTCGCTGGAAAATTCACCATTCTGATCCTTGTCAAAGGCACTGAAATAGCGTCGGAGATCGGTGGGAATCTCGAGCTCAGCCAATCCGCCGTCTCGGTTGAGATCCATTTCGCGGAACGTTCCGTGGAACACGGGCGGGAGTTCACCTTGGCTGAGGCTCCCGTTTTGATCAAAATCCAAGGCATGCAGGACGCGGGTGGCCGAAACCTGGGCGCGGGTCTCGAATGCGGCCAGGCACATCAGTGAGAGAAATAGGAAACGTTTTCCGTTCATGGAAATTGTTACTGTAGAGTTCGACAAAGAGCTTGTCTCGCCCTGATTACGACGTTGTCCGGTTGTTTGGATGCAGGCTGTCCGACTGGTGGTGGCCTGAATGAAGTGGAGTATTCTAAAAAAATCTCTCGCCGTACCCGCAGGACCGTGAGAGGGTCCCCGCTCGCGTCGTTTTGCAGACTGCAGGACGATGTGATTTAACAAAAAAAGTAAGACATAATATGAGTACAGGTACAGTTAAGTGGTTCGATTCAGAAAAAGGCTTCGGTTTCATTACGCCGGACGACGGCGGAAAAGATCTTTTCGTGCATCATTCTGAAATCAAAAGTTCAGGATATGCATCGTTGAACGACGGTCAAAAAGTCCAGTTCGAAGTCGGGCAAGGCCAAAAAGGTCCTTGCGCGCAAAAAGTTGAGGCCGTCTAGTTTCGACTGATTCACTAATCCGGGCATCGGATTTGCCGTTCGTAAGAACGTGCGAATCGGGTGACCCGGATTTTTTGTGGACCGGCTTCTGAGGGGATTATTTTCAATTTTTTTGGGATTGCCGGAATTTCCGTGAAGGCTTTCAGTCGAAAATCGTCTCTTTTTGTCTACTTCGACCGCCAATTCAAATTCTCATGCATCATTTTAAGTTCATTTTCGTTTTCTCAGTTCTCGCCGTTTTATCCCTGATTCATCAAGAGGTGGCGGCTGCGCGGCCAAACATCATCGTTATCATGTCCGACGACATGGGGTATTCGGACATCGGTTGTTACGGGAGTGAGATCCGGACGCCGGTGCTGGATGGTCTGGCAGGCAACGGCCTGCGCTTCACGCAGTTCTACAATACCGGCCGCTGTTGTCCGACCCGGGCCTCATTACTGACCGGTCTCTATCCGCACCAGGCCGGGATCGGTCACATGATGGATGATCGCGGAGTCGATGGATATCGCGGTGATCTGAACCGATCGTGCGTCACCATCGCGGAAGTATTGAAACCCGCCGGTTACGCAACCTATGCCGTTGGCAAGTGGCACGTCACCAAACATACATTTCCAGAGGCGGAGAATCAGAAGTTCAACTGGCCCTTGCAACGCGGTTTTGACCGTTACTACGGCATCATCAATGGCGCGTCCAGTCTCTGGGATCCGAATTCGCTGACGCGGGACAATCGGCCGATCACGATCGTCAACGATCCGGACTATCAGCCGAAGGAACCCTACCACTTCACTGATGCCGTCAATGACAACGCCGTCAAATTCATCCGCGAACATGACGCGCAGAAACCGTTCTTCATGTATGTCGCGCATACGGCTGCGCATTGGCCAATGCACGCCCGTCCCCGGGACATCGCCAAGTATGAAGGCAAATACGACCAGGGCTATGCGCCGGTTCGAAAGGCTCGATTCGAACGGATGAAGAAGCTCGGTGTGATTGCCGCAGATGCCGAGCTGTCGCCGCTGGTGGGGGATTGGGACGAGGTCGGAGACCAGGAATGGGAGTCTGCCTGTATGGAAGTCTATGCCGCGATGATTGACCAGCTGGATCAGGGCATCGGCCGGGTGGTGAAAGCCTTGAAGGAGAAGGGCGTATTCGAAAACACGTTGATCATGTTTTTGCAGGACAATGGGGGATGTGCCGAGGCTGGCGGACGGAGCACGGGTGGTCAGCGGAAGGTTCGTGGTTCGAAGCCGTCACTTCCACCGATCCCCGCCAATCTTCAGCACTACCGGAAGTCGACGCCCAGCCAGACCCGGGATGGTTGGCCGGTCTTGCGGGGGCATGTGATGCCTGGGCCGGCGGACACTTACATTGGCTACGGGCGAAATTGGGCGAATGTTTCGAACACTCCGTTTCGCGAATACAAACACTACGTGCATGAGGGCGGTATTTCGACTCCGTTAGTGGTGCATTGGCCCGCAGGAATTCGGGCTAAGAACCAATTACGAGCGGAGCCGTCTCACCTGATCGATCTGATGGCCACCTGTGTCGACGTGGCCGGTGCGGAGTATCCGGAAAGCTTCCGGGGGAAATCGATCACGCCGCTCGAAGGGAGCAGCCTGCGACCCGTTTTTGCGGGGAAGGATCTCAAGCGAGAGCAACTCTTCTTCGAGCACGAAGGCAATCGGGCCCTACGGATCGGGGATTGGAAACTCGTCGCCAAGGGACGTCATGGACAGGACGAGGTGAAGTGGGAGCTTTTCAATATCAAGACAGACCGTAGCGAGCAGCATGATTTGAGCGCCCAGCAGCCTGATCGCTTTCGCCAGATGAAATCCCGGTGGACAACCAAGGCAGCTGAGGTTGGGGCGACCCCCTGGCCTCGTACGAAGAAATCAGCCAAGCGGAACAATCGTAAGAAGAAGTGAGCGGCCGAAAGGACATCTCGCCCAAGACACATTTTCGTGGCTACGCGATTCCCGGTCCAAAAGTTTCCGGATCCGAGGATGATCCGGCGCTCTGTTTGGGCGCCGGCGAAACACTGGATGTGCTGTGCGGGCACTTTCGAATCTTCCAACTTCGCAAAGGGCACCGCTATTCAACCGACGACATACTGACCGCCTGGTACGGGACATCATGGTGCCCCACTGCGGAAACCATTCTGGATCTGGGGAGCGGGATTGGAACGGTGGCGATGGTCGCCGCCTGGCGCTTGCCCGGAACCCGGGTGGTTTCGGTGGAGGCCCAGTCGGAAAGTGTATCGCTCGCGCGTAAGTCCGTGAGCTGGAACGGCCTGGAGGATCGCTTCGAGATCAGGGAAGGGGATCTGCGTGATGCGGCCGTTCTGAAACCGGATGAACGATTCGATCTGGTGCTTGGAAGCCCACCCTATTTTCCGTTGGGCACCGGCGTGGAAGGCGATCATCCGCAGAAGATTGCGTGCCGGTTCGAAGTTCGAGGAACCATTTCCGATTATTGCCGGGCCGCCGTCGCACACCTGGAGATCGGTGGCACGTTTGCCTGTGTGTTTCCCGTAAATCCGGCGGCTCAGGCCCAGCGGGTGCTTGACGCGGCGACGGAAGCAGGACTGACGATTGTTCGGCAACGTCCGGTGGTGCTGCGCGAGGGCGAGTCCCCGCTGTTGGGTCTGTTTGCAATGATGCGGAGTTGCGACCTGCCGGAGTCCATACACGGACAGACCTGGCATGAACCGCCGTTGGTGATCCGTTGCGAGGATGGAACCGTCCATCCGGAGTACGCAGCGGTGAAACTGGGTTTTGGTTTCCCGCCCTGAGCTACCGATAGCGGGAATTGTCGCCGCCGTCCCACATGTCGGGATTAGGCCCAAGAGCAGTTTTGAGCTCTTCGGTGGCACGGTTCATCTGATCGATGATTCCCTGATCAAGCGGATGTTCAAGGCAGCGCACATTCTCGCGGAGTTGCTCCGCGTTCCGTGCTCCGGCGATGACGCTGATGATTCCCGGTTGCTGAATCGTCCAGGTGAGCGCGAGGTCCGCCATGCTGCGATTGGTCTCGGCAGCGATGGTGCGCAGCCCATCAAGCGCGGCGAACGTTTCGGCTTCGCATCCCGGTTCGCCGTGACGGGCCAGTTCGCGTTCGGTTCGGAAGTGACGGGATCGGGCACGGCCATCGGGGACGTCCGCGGCTTTCTGATATTTGTCGGCGAGCATTCCATGCATCAACGGGCTGTAGACAAGCACGCCGATGTCGTCCTGCACGCATTGCGGGAGGATTGTCGCCTCGATCATGCGCCACAGAAGATTGTAGGGCAGTTGATTGGTGACTGGAGTTTTCAGGGGCGAAACAGCGGCCATGTCCGCCCCGCCCATGTTGGAGACACCGATGTGCCGCACCTTGCCTTGCTCCTGCAGTTTGAGCATCGCAGTCCAGGTATCGGCCAAGGGGATTTCCCGGTTGCTCCAGTGGGTCTGGTAAAGATCGAGATAGTCCGTCTGAAGGCGCTTTAAAGATTCCTCGCAGCCGGTCTGGATATCCTCCGGTTTCATGCGGTCAGGGCGCACCTTGCTGGCGATGACTGTTTTCGCGCGCAGATTGTTGTCGGCCAGGACGCGGCCCAAAAGCGTTTCGCTGGCGCCATCGCCGTACACGGGAGCGGTATCGAAGAAATTCACGCCGGCGTCCACGGCCGCGAGCATGGCCTGCACGGACTCGTCTTCGATGCGATCACCCCAGTGGAAATCGGAGGCGACACCCCAGCATCCAAAGCAGAGCTGGGAAACGGAAAGATCAGTCTTTGGAAGCGTATTGAATTTCATCGCGGCTGGGAGGGTAGGCCCGTTTGTGGTGGATGAACAGACGACAGCTGTGGCAACCGAGAAGTTCTGTGCATCCGCAGGCGCGCGAAACGTCGCCCCGTTTGGTGGGGTAATTCTATTTGACCAAAATCTCGCGCAGCACGCGACCGTCCACATTCTTCATCTTCACACCCAAGAGGGAGGCGATTGTGGGGGCGACGTCCATGTTGCTGATTTCGTCGAGGACAACGCCTTGTTTGATTCCGGCACCGCTGATGACGAAACCGGCATACATCAGGGGATGGGTGGGGAGGTAGCCGTGCGAACCGCGGGGGCCGGCCATAGCGGTGATCGGGGAGTCTCCGTTGGCGCTGCCAGAGAACGAGTATCCGTTCTTCGCGGAAAGGAACAGATCAGGACTCCGAGGATCCTGGTCAGGTGTCAATTGGCCAACGGACGCAAAATCCTTCGGTTCGATCACCGCGGCAACGCCTTCGAGACCGGCGAATTCGTCCCTCAGTTGTTTGGCGATGGCCGCGCGGTTTGCCTGGTCCAGAATGTAGATCATGGCCGCGCCGCCTTGCGCGAGACAGTAAGCTTTCTGTTCAACGATTCGTGGGCCGGCGGATTTGAGCAGGCCGCGTTTCTTCAGGACGACGTTCGGTTTGATCTGATTTGTGTAGGTGATGAAGCCGTGATCGGCCGCGATGACGAAGGTGGTGTTCTCGTAGATGCCCGCGGTCTTGGTGGCCTCGATGATTTCTCTCACGCGATTGTCGGAGTCGTTGCAGGCCCAGTAGACTTCCGGCGAATTGCGCCCGGTCGAATGCTCGAACGAATCCACGGTAACCAGGTGGATGGCCAAAAAGTTGGGTTTGTGGGTGGTCAGGAGATGTTCGGCGATGCGGGTGTACATCCAGTCTCGTTGCGCTTTGCCTGCGTTGCCGGCCTTGCACCATTCCATCTGCTTCTCGTAGGGAATTCCCTTGGCCTTCAGTTCCCGAAGCAGACTCGGGGTGGCCGAGTCCTCGAAGATTTTCTGATCGAAAACATCGGGCAATTGCCAGTCGAGTGTTGCTGCATTGCGGGTTGCGGGCCAGATGACGCCGGCGGTTTTTAATCCAGCCTGATGGGCGACATCGTAGACGGTGGGAACCTTGACGATCTCGTGCTTGTCGAAGAGGGGATCGGGGATGAAGGGGACGGACTTGCGGGTTTTCCGATCGTAATAGTTGTTCGCAATGACGCCATGGCGACCGGGCTCAACTCCGGTTACCAGGGTGGTGTGATTGGGCCAGGTGACGGAGGGGAACGAACATTTCATCCGCTTCGCTCGCGCACCCTTTGCGGCGAGCGCCCGGATGGTCGGCATATGGGCCTTGGGATCATCAAAATAATGCGACGCCAATCCGTCCACACTTACGAGGATCACATGGCGATCCTTTTGCGCGGCGTGGAGGGTGGTGAGGGCCAGTGAGAGTGTCAGCAAAAAGAGGAATTTATTCATGGATCAGGCTGCGAAAACTGACGTGTGGATCGGGGTCAATATTCGTCTGTGATTCGCCACCTGCCGAGTCTGACAGCTGGGTCATCCTTGTCGACTGGCCGTAGGTCTCCCAGACGCAAGTAATATGGCACCCACGAACGCGGATTCCGAATGGCAATCAGATTCTGGGGCGCCTGCGATTGCGAAGGGGGAACTCCGAACCGACCGCCTCGATGGATGGACGGATGACGTGAAGGTGGGGCGTAAACGAGAGTTCGGCCGAAGTCTGCGGGATTGACCCGGTCTACGAACCCAGATCCTTAAGGCGTCGTTTCTTCATGGCTTTCAGCAATTCGCCCCGCGCCTTCTTAATCCTTACGCGCTCGCCGTCGGAGAGCGGAATTCGAATGCCCAATACGTGGAGTTTCTTCAGTTGGCCCGCCGCGTCGAGTTCAGCCTGCACTTGCCTGAGTTCGTTTACGGTGAGCACCCAGTTCGCATTTTCGTCAAGGCGGACGAAGTGGGACCGATTGATCACCTTGGGCAATTCATCCGCAGTCAGTGTGTTGCTCTTGTCTTTATCCCAGACTGCGAGGAGGCCTTTTGCCGTCAGCACTCCCGCACTCTTCTTCGAATCCGTCGCAGTGGGAACGATCTTGGTTGGAGCTGATTGCGCGGGTACGAACGAGGGGATCAAAGACACGCATAGCAATGCGAGATGGAATCCCTTGTTCATCGGTAGTTCAGCGACCGTTACCCGGCATCCGCTATTGCCTATTCGCCGGGTCGCACTTCCTTCTGCCAGCTTTCTGGTTTCTCAGAGATGTCGCTGTCGTCTTCGTAGTGCTTCTGGAGCGCGGTGAGCTGCTTCTTCAGGCGGGCGGTGAGCCTGGTGTGCCTGGGATTGCCGTAGAGATTGGTGAGTTCGTCGGGATCCTTCTTCAGATCATAGAGTTCCCATTCGTTTCCGAACTGATAGAAGTGGATCAGTTTGTGGCGCGTGGTGCGGATGCCATACTGGCGCGGGACCATGTGGACACTGGGATACTCGTAGTAGTGGTAGTAGATGCTCTGGCGCCAGTTGTCGGGAGTTTCGCCTTTCAACAGGGGAAGGAGGGAGCGGCCTTGCATGTCGCCGGGAATGCGCGCTCCGGCGATGTCGAGAAAGGTCTCGGCGTAGTCGAGATTCTGGATGAGGTGCTGATTGCGTGAGCCGGGTTTCGTGACGCCGGGCCAGCTGGCGATGAACGGCATCTTCAGGGATTCCTCATACATCCAGCGCTTGTCGTACCAACCGTGGTCGCCGATGTAGAAGCCTTGGTCGGAGCTGTAGATGACGACGGTGTTGTCGTCGAGCCCGAGTTCCTTGAGGGTGGCGCGCAGCCGACCGACGCTTTCATCGACGCCTTTCACACAGCGCAGGTAGTTCTTGGCGTAGCGCTGGAACTTCCAGCGAACGAGATCTTTGCCCTTGAGGTTGGCTTTGTGAAAGGCCGCGTCCTTCGGTTTGTAGGCGGCGTACCAGGCATCGAGCTGCGCCTTGCTCATACGCCCCATGTTACGCCAGGCGGATTTGTCCTGCCGTTTCTGCGAAGCTTCCTGAGAGAAATCAGGCGTGAGATCGACGAACAGGTCGTAATTGAGATCCATGTGGCGGTCGATCTCAAGCTCCTGATGGCGCGCGGGCGGCGCGTTGTCTTCCCACTTGTCGAAGAGGGTTGCGGGTTCGGGGATTTCGATGTCGTCGTAGAGGTTCAGGTGCCGCGGCGCGGGCATCCAGTTGCGATGCGGGGCCTTGTGCTGAACCATCATCATGAAGGGCTTGTCGTCGGTACGTTTGTTTTTGAGCCAGTTGACAGCGAGGTCTGTGACCACGTCCGTGCAATGTCCGTCGATGCGCTTCTTCCCGTCGGCGAAGATCATGTCGGGGTTGTAGTAGAGTCCCTGACCGGGGAGCACCGCCCAGTCATCGAATCCCTGCGGTTTTCCCTTGAGATGGCTCTTGCCGTAGATCGCGGTCTGGTAGCCGGCCTTCTGGAGCAGCTTGGGAAAGATCTGCTGGTTCCAATCGAAGGAGTTGCCGTTGTTCATGAAGCCGTTCTTGTGGCTGTGTTTGCCACTCATGATCACGGCACGGCTGGGGCCGCAGATGGAGTTGGAACAGAAACTCTTCTCAAATGTCACGCCGTCCTTGGCCAGCTTGTCGATCTCGGGCGTCGGATTCACCCCTTTTAACCAACCGTTGTAGGCGCCGATGGCGTGCGTGGCGTGGTCATCCGAGAAGATGAAAAGGATGTTGGGGCGCTGGGCGGAATTCGCCGGCAGCGCGACCGCGAGGATCAGGGCGAACAAGGTGAAAAGACGGGGTTTCATAAATCGGTTATTGCGTGAGCGGGGAACGTAACAATGAAGAGACGCGAGTCCAGTCTTTAGCATTCGGTAGTTCCACTGGTGCCCTCCGTTTCTGAGTCCGTGACCTCCAATATTGGATGGAGCTTGAACACCCGATGAACCCCACCCGTCCCTGGAACTTTGCGGTAGCCAAAAGTTCCAAATTATCGGCGGAACTGCACCTATCCCAACGGGATCGCTCCCCAAAGCCCAGGATTGACCCGCGTAGCGGCGTCTACCCTGGGATGCACGGCAAAAACGCGATTAACCCTGAAGGGGTTGCACAATGGGACGAACGCAGATTGTCGCCCCCTTTCATGGTTCCGGGATTGGTGGGAATGATTCCCAGGGTAGGTCGTTCCTCCTACCCCAATGTCAGAACGAATATTTGTGGGCAATGCCCAGCTTCTAGGAGCGGATGGCTCCCCCCTTACTCAATTCAGCATTCCAGGACTGCCCCCTTTAACGCGGCGGTTGCGGGCCGCAAGATTGCGGCAGAGAACCGCGACATCATCGCGAAGGAAATGACGCCAGACCAAATCGCCGAGGCGCAGAAACTGGCGCGGGAATGGAAGCCGAAGAAGGCGTAGGTCAAGTGATGAGGGTGCACGCCCGCGAAATAATCAAGACAATGTCGCCCGCGGATAATTGCGACGCCAAGGCGGATATGAACAAATTTATAGTTGGTGATGTTTTTCGCTATGCGAGACCGTATGACGCCTCGAAAAGGGTCATTGACGGTTTGCTAAATCATTTCCGATCGCCCCATACACCCGGTTGCAGCCTCGCATTGCTGGAACGCGGAATTAATCCCATAGGCTCGGTCGTTGATTCAAAGGACACACGCCGACCTGCGATTTTGATCCGAAGCGCGCCTCACAAGATCGCTCGCACGATACTCCGTGGCAGGACCAAAAGCTTTCTGCCCAACGCCGGCGCCGTGCAGAAAATCAATCAACCAACCCGGCCCAAGCAAAACGAACCGTAACCCAAAACTGACCGCCTGCCTTGTAGTGTAATCAATCCCCCACTGAGGTCATTGATTCAGAAACGCACCGGAGTGGTTCAGAACCTCTGCTTATATTTTGGCATGGCTGACGCGATTCGGCGCCAAGATGATCGATCCCGGGCGGATCATCTTAGCGCTGAATCCGGATTGTGGCTTTGCGCCGGAATACGGCGAACCACCGTCGATCGACGAAGCCGACCAGAAGCTCTGCAACCTGGCTCAGGCCGCCCACCGCCTGCGCGCCCGGTTCGCCAGCTGACCGCTCATTGGTTCGAGGATTGTTTTGCGCGCCGGAGAACGCGCCCGGGGAGAGCGCCGGTGTGGGTGCCCCGCTCAAGCACGACCGCGCCGTTCACGATTACGTATTCGATGCCCTCGTTGTAGTGGAACGGATCGGTGTAGTCGGCGAGGTCGATGACCTTGTGTGGATGAAACAACGTGATGTCCGCAAAGAATCCGGGCTGGAGCAGACCGCGCTTGCGTAGATCGACTTTCGCCGCGTTCAGCGAGGTCATTTTACGGACCGCATCTTCCAGTGTCAGCAATCCGCGTTCGCGGACATAACGGCCCAGCACCCGGGGAAACGTTCCAAAATTGCGGGGATGCGGATTGCCCTGTCGCAGCGGCCCTTTGATCGCGTAAGCCGCGCCGTCTGAGCCAATGGAACACCAGGGCTGAGACAGGGCGAGATTCATATCAGCCTCCTGATGATGGGCGTAGACGGTCCCGATCGAGCCATTGAACTCCAGCAGGAGATCAAACAGGATGTCGAGTGGATCCAGCGGTGGGGAAACGCCCTCGTTTCGTTTGGCGAGGATGCGATCCATCGTCATTCCCCGGAGCGGACCGTTCGCGCTGATGAGCATCCGGCTCCAGTCCCGGCCGACGGCCGTGTAGTGGTTGTACCAACCGGGGATTCCGTGCTCGATGTCTTCCTTGAGCTTTTTCCGCAACGTCGGCTCCCGAAGTCGTTCGAGCAGTCTGCTCCGGCCGCCTTCGTGAGCCCAGGGTGGGATGATGCTGACAAGGTTGTTGTTCCCGCGCGTATAGGGATAGACATTTGCCTGGATGTTCACGCCCCGCGTACGGGCGGATTCAAACAATCCGATCACCTCGTTCATCCGTCCCCAGTATACCTGATCCGCAATCTTCAGATGAATCACATCGACCGGTATGTCGGCTGTCTCTCCCACGCTGATCGCCTCCTTGATCGCATCGAAAACGCCCAGACCTTCGTTGCGAATATGAGTCGAATAGATGCCGCCAAAACGCCTGGCAACCTTGGCCAGCCCGATCAGATCCGCGGTGTTCGCGAGCGAACCGGGCGGCGTCATGACCTGCGTCGACAGACCGAGCGCGCCCTCCCGCATGGCCTCCGCGATCAGATTCTGCATCTGCTTTAGTTGTGCCCCGGTGGGACGATCGAAGGAATGGCCCATGACGCTCTGCCAGACGTTCCCGATCCCCACGTAGGACGCGACGTTCACAGAGATCTTTGAGGCCTCCAGCGCGGTAAAGAAATCGGCGAGGCTGGCAATCACCCGGACCTCGGATTTTAACGGAATTCGCCGGGCCGGCAGTTTCCCACGATAGGGTCCGCCCGAATACGTCTCTCCGAGAATCTCCGTCGTGACCCCCTGGCGGATCTTGCTCTGTGCCTGACCATCCTGAAACAGGGTTCGATCCGAATGGGAGTGCATGTCGATGAATCCCGGTGCGACCACCAGACCCGCGGCGTCGATCACCCTGCCGGCGGCCGCAGCTGGAACGAACCCGACGGCCAAGATCCGATCGCCGATGATCGCCAGGTCTCCGTGGAACCAGGGATTGCCGGTGCCGTCGACGATCTTCCCATTTCGAATGATCAGGTCGTATGGAGGCGGTCCGGCGGGGACTTGCGCGGCCGGGGATAGTGTCGCCGTCGCGGCGGCCGCGATGGCGAGAACAGGCCGAAGGAGAATGCGGCTGCGCGCTGAAGCGAGCGCGCGAACTTGGTTGACCATGCGGTGCATCTTTTATTGGACGACTGTCAAACAGGGTTCCCCCATCCCAGGGACATTGGTGGAAATCGGATTGAACGGTCCGCGGATCTCGGACGGCGCGTCCGGTTTCATGTCCCACATGTCGAGCTGGGAGGGGCCACCGCAGAGGAAGATGTAGATGCAGTTTTTCGCGCTGCTGGTGAACCGCTGCTTCATCGACTCTGCCGGGAGTATTTGTGGCAGCGACAGGCCAGCGGTGCCGAGCCCGGGGACGCGCAACATATCTCGCGGCGAAGGGTGCCAATACCGTGAGGGGTCAGCCGGAAACAGGTTCACGGTGATACCATCAGTGAGCTCTGGCCCGATATCAACGGCGAAACTCAGTGCAAAAAGCACGCTTCCATTCAGCTGCGTGTCATGTTCCATTTTAGAAATGAACCGATTCGTCCTCCTTGCCACGGCTATGGGTATTCTTGCCATCGCCGGAATATCATCGACCTCAGCCGCCAAGCCGGATCCCAACCGCGAAGCTGCCAAGCGACCCTTGTCCTTGTTGCAGAATGCAAACTGGAACCCGCTTTTCAACGGAAAGAATCTCAAAGGCTGGACGGGGGATACCACGAACTATGTTGCCGCGGACGGCGTGCTGGTCTGTCGCAAGGGCGCGAAGTCGTTGGTGACAGAAAAGGAATACAGTGACTTTGCCTTTACGTTTGATTTCAAACTGGAGGAGAGCGGGAACAACGGGATTGGCATTCGCGTGCCGAAGGGTGGGTATCCTTCCCGCGATGGAATGGAGATCCAGGTGCTGGATCACAATGGCAAGGCTTACCAGACCGAGGCGGAGGTCAATGGTAAGAAGCGGAAGTTGAGTTGGCTCAAGCCGTCGCAATATCACGGTTCGATCTATGGGATCTGTCCGGCCAAGACCGGCTATCTGAAGCCGGTGGGGCAGTGGAACACAGAGACCATTGTGGCGATCGAGGATCACATCATGGTGATCCTCAATGGCGCGGTGATCGTGGATACCTTCCTCGACCAACACAGTTATCTTGATGGATCGGTTCGTTCGGGAATCCGTAGCCGTGAAGGCCACCTGATGTTGGCCGGGCACAATGATCATGTGGAATTTCGAAACCTGAAACTCGCCGACTTTTCACCAAGTCCGGCCAAATCAATATCGAAGTACGACAACACGCCGCCGCCGGGATTCAAGGCATTCTTCAATGGCAAAGACCTCACCGGATGGAAGGGGTTGACTCATCGCAATGCGGTTTCCCGTCGAGCGCTTAAGGGTGCTGAGTTACGGACGGCCCAAACCAAGGCGGATGAGAACATGCGGGCGAACTGGTCGGTCGTTGAGGGCGTGCTCAACTACACGGGCAAGGGGCAAAGCCTTTGCACCGCGAAGGACTACGGTGATTTCGAAATGTATGTCGACTGGAAGATTCCACCCGGGGCCGACAGCGGGATTTATCTGCGTGGCACGCCGCAGATTCAAATCTGGGATCCTTGGGATCCGCGGACCAAGGGCAAACCCGATCCGGCGAATTCACAGGAATGGGTGGCCGCGTATCGGAACGGACGGAACCTGGGATCAGGAAGTCTGTGGAACAACAAGCGGGCGAAGAATACGCCGTTGACGATTGCGGATAAGAAACCTGGCGAATGGAACACGTTCCTGGTCCGGATGGTCGGGGACAAGGTCACGATCTGGCTCAATGGAAAACTGATTGTGGATCGGACCCAGCTTGAAAACTTCTGGGACAAGGAACGCAAGACGCCCTTGGCGCGTGCCGATCAGATCGAGCTGCAACATCACGGCAGCGAACTGTTCTTCAAGAACATGTACATCCGCGAACTGCCTTACTGAGCTGGAAGGGGACCTGTATGCTCTCGCCCGCTGCTGCTTTGCAGCGTGAGCGCGGGTCACATCAGCTTCAACTTGGGGAGATCCTGAGTATCGACAAGGCCGACGGGTTCCTGCTTTGAATTCACGACAATCAGGTCATCAATGTTGTGTTCGTCGAAGATCTTCAGCGCTTCTGCAGCGAGGGCGGTCTGCTCGATGCGCATCGGGTTCTTGGTCATCACTTTCTTGAGCGGCAGATCGAGAGTGTCGACATCTGCGGACACCAACCGGCGAAGGTCACCATCGGTGAACACGCCGGTGAGCTTGCCCTTCTTGTTCACGATACTGACGCTGCCGGATTTGGATTTGGTCATGACCATCAATCCGGCTTTCACACTCAGGTTCTGACTGGCGACCGGGTTTCGACCGGCCGTTCTCATCACGTCTTTGACCCGGGTGAGCAGGGCGCGTCCGATGGCTCCGGCGGGATGGTAACGGGCGAAATCTTCCTCCGTGAAGCCGCGGGCTTCGAGAACGGCCATGGCGAGGGCATCCCCCATGACGAGCGTGGCGGTAGTGCTGGAAGTGGGGGCCAGGTTGAAGGGGCAAGCTTCCTTCGGGACGGCCACATTGAGGACGACATCACTGCACTGTCCGATGGTTGAAGCAGGCGCTCCGGTGATGCTGATCATCTTGACGTTGAAGCGTTTTAGAGCCGGCAGCAGGTTGATCATTTCCTCCGATTCACCGGAGTAGCTGAGGGCCAGGATGACGTCGCCGTCGTTGACGATTCCAAGGTCACCATGGAGGGCGTCCACGCTGTTCAGAATGACCGATGTGGAACCGGTGCTGGTGAGCGTGGCTGAAATCTTCCGGCCAACATTGCCGGATTTGCCGATCCCGACGACGATGAGTTTTCCCTTGGCTTCAAGACAGTCGACGACCGTGATTACCGCGGCGTCAAAGGAGGCGTCGAGTTGGGAGCGAACTGCCTGGAGTGCGGCCAGCTCGATATCAAAAATGCGGCGGGCGCAGGCGGTATGGCTCATGGGGCGGAACGCGCGCGATTACTCCAGATGAACGATGCCGCGCTGGATGGCGGCCGTGGTGGCCTGCGTGCGGTCCTGAACGTTCAGCTTGTCAAGGACGCTGCTCACATGTTGTTTCACGGTGATCTCGGCCAGCCCGAGCTTGGCGGCGATTTCCTTGTTGCTGTTGCCGCCCACGATGAGATCCAGCACGCCGCGTTCACGGGCGGTCAGGTCTGATCGGGTCATTCGGTCGGCAAGCCTCCCGGCGAGAATGGGGGGGAGATATTTGTGCCCGCTCAGCACGGTCCGGATGGCGTCGAGGACTTCGGGTCGATCCGCAGATTTTAGAATATACGCGGAGGCGCCGGCCTCCATGGCGCGAAAGACATCCTCTTCGCCCTCGTAGACGGACAGCATGATGATCTTGGCGTCCTTGTGCTTTTTGCGGATCTCGCGGATGGCTTCCACGCCGCTGATACCGGGGAGACGCCAGTCCATCACACAGATGTCGGGTTTGAGCTCGTCGAAGAGTCTGACGGCGTCCTCACCGGAGCCGGCTTCGGCGATGATATCGATGTCGTCTTCAAATTTCAACGAGGCGGCCATGCCGACGCGCACCGCAAAGTGATCGTCGACGAGCATCACCCGGATTCTGTCTGTGTTGGTTTCGCTCATGCGTCAGTGGTTTCCAATTCCTGCAAATCTGCTGCTTCTTTGGGGTTAGGTAAAATCAATTCGATCACGGTGCCGCGTTTGACGGTGCTTTGGATCTCCAGGGTGGCACCGATCTTACGTGCCCGCTCTTTCATCCCGACGAGGCCGAAATGGCCCTCACGCGTGGCGGGTGCCGTGGCAATATCAAATCCGCGCCCAGTGTCTTTGATGCGGAGCACTATGAAAGACTTGCCGTAGTCGAGTTCGATACTGATCTGTTGGGCGCGGCCGTGCTCGATTGCGTTGTTCACGGCTTCCTGGCCGATGCGTAGGATGTTGTTTTCGACCGAGGTGGCCAGTCTGAGAACCTGGCCTGACCGGCCGATTCCAATCCGGACATCCGTGTTCCGATGGAGGGTGACCATCAGCTCCTTGAATGCAGATTCGAGATCGCCACATTCCAGCGCGGTTGACCGCAGTTCCCAAACGGATCGTCTCGTTTCGGAGCGGCTGTGGCGGAGTAGTGCCCGGGCCATGTCCAAAGTCTCTTGGGCGGCTCCGGGCGAGCGTTCCATGTTCCCACTGGCGGCGTCCAACTGCATCTGGATTCCCGCCAGGTTTTGTTCGAGGGAATCGTGGAGTTCGCGGGCGATGCGGGTTCGTTCTTCATGCACGGCTTCCCGTGCCAGCTTGGCCTGAAGGAGGTTGGTTTGTGACGACACCTGCCGTCGCAACGCGTAGATCCAGCCCAGGGACAGAATCAGGGAGCCGCCCAACGCCAGCAGCAGCCAGGCGATCCGGGCAAGTGTCCAGAAGGGGGGGTCGGTGATGAGTTCGACGTCGGCGAGGTTTCGCAGCTCGATGTGGAAGGAGGATACGGCGTGTTCGGATTGGCGGTCTGGATCGATGACCCGCCGCCGCCGGAACTCGTTCACGCAGATGCCTTCAAATCGGATTCGAGACCGGGGCTTCGGAAGTTCAAAGGCGTGATGGCGCGGATCCACCGCGAGGCTGACCTGAAAAAGATGGTCGTCGGACCTGATCAGCATCTGCTGGTTGCCGGGTTCCACATACCGGTTCACCACTTCTCCCTCCAAGGTCACCAAGGCACCGTGATACACTCCGCTCATACAGGCGAACGGATCGACCCGGAGTGGGAGTGGTGCGTTGGTGATGGAAATCACCGCAAATATGGCGTCCTGCAGCGAGGGGAATCCCGATTCCGTCGTGGGAAACCCAACGACATCCACCACTGATCCCACATTGACCGTTCCCAATTGTGGACTCTGCACCCAAAGCCACTTGCCCGGATCAACGATATAGAACCCTTTGCCGGGTTCGTGCATGGTCACGACCCCCTGGACGCGCATCCGCCGCCCGGTCCCAGGTTCATAGCGAAGGATCTTGTTTATTCTCTGGACCGTGCGGTCGGGAAAGCTCCAGGCACCGGGATCTTCGACGATGACGTCCGACTCTTCCTGCACCAACAGCCGGGTGCCGATAAACTTGCCGAAACGCGTGGTGATGGAACCATACACGCCGCTCATGCGGAGCACTGCACCGGGAAGCGTCGCGGCCGTGTAGTTCGGGGATTTTGCCGGAATGACGGCATGGAATCGGCCGCGGGCGGTGCTCAGTTCGAGTTCAAGATTGTCGTCGCTGAAGCGGAGCGAGTTCGTTCCGACGTTCCGGACCACGCCGACCATTTGCACCCTTTGGGAATGGTTCGCAGGATTGCCCGTTTCATGGGGCTGCAGTTGTCGGGGAGGCTGGAGCAAACCGTCGCCGAGGACCTTCAACTTTACGGGATAGGTGAGCAGTTCGGTTTCGCTGCTGGGGCCAACCCCATTGATGAAGGTGGCGAATTCAGCGACGTCGGCGACCCCTTCGATCTCGACCAGTTGTCCGCGCTTTATTTTGATCCGATTGGTTTCCGAATCGGAAATGGAAAATCGGATGCCGCCGGTGGCATCCTGCAGGAATGCCTGTGCCGATTTTTCGTTGAAGTAGGTGACTACGCCGCGCAATCGGACAGCGTGGCCCTCGAGTGTTTCACGGGGCAGGAGTTTTACCTGCGCGACATTGGTGAGGACGTCGGCCGCGTGAATTCTGCCAAAATCCAGCGCGATCAGCAGAATGATCGTGCGAATCAGGATTTGGGCATGGGCGAGCACTGGCGGGAGGCTAGTCCGCAGCCGGCGACATGCCAATGCGATTTGGCTGACCGATTGTTGTGACGCATACCCATCAACGGTTGACGGGGCCAACGCTTTCGAAGCATTTTCAAGAACCGCCGGTTAAAGTGATGAACAATTCGCCCAACATTCTGATGATCATGGCCGATCAGCTTGCGGCCAGTTACCTGGGGACCTACGGCCATTCGGTGGTAAAGACACCCAACATCGATGCGCTGGCAAAGCGTGGTGTGGTCTTCGAAAACGCCTACTCGAACTGTCCGATTTGCGCACCCTCTCGGGCCAGTCTGCTCACCGGGCGGCACGTGAGTGAGATCGGCGCGTTCGACAACGGCAGCGAGCTGCCCGCCAGTGTTCCGACGCTGATGCACCATCTGCGCCGCGCGGACTACGAGGTGGTGCTCGCCGGCAAGGCGCATTTTGTCGGGCCGGACCAGATGCATGGCTTTCAACGGCGACTCACGCCCGAGATCTATCCTTCCGACTTTTCTTGGACCCCGGATTGGAATGCCGGCCCCGTTCCCAATCCGGGCACGGCCGTGGATCAGCTTCGCGATTCGGGTCTGTGTGCTTGGAACCTTCAACTCGACCACGATGAAGAGGTTCGGTTCCGTTCGCTGGAATATCTTCGCGACTTCGCCCGGCGGAAGGACGCGGGCAAGCCGTTCTTTCTTTGCTCAAGCTTTACTCATCCACATGAACCTTTCATCACCACCCAGCGGTGGTGGGATCTCTACGCGCCTGAAGACATTGATCTGCCGGGCGTGGAGAAGATTCCCACTGAGGAGATGCATGCCTTTGACCAGTGGCTGCAGCTGCACCACATGGTTGACGAATATCCTTTGACGGAGGAACAGATCCGCAACACGCGTCATGCCTATTACTCGATGGTCAGCTATTTTGATCATCAGGTGGGCGGACTGGTTGCCGAACTCGAACGGCTCGGACTCGACGAGAACACGATCATTGTCGTGACCAGCGATCACGGCGAGATGCTGGGGGAGCGGGGGATGTGGTTTAAACGCACCTACTTCGAGAACTCCGTAAAGGTTCCGCTGATCTTTGCAGGCACAGATGCAGTCGGCTCGGGCTTACGCATGCAGAAGGAGGTCAGTCTGGTCGATCTGATGCCCACTTTTCTGGATCTTGCGGGACTGAAAGATCTCGATGCCGTGGAAACAACGCTCGCCGGGGAGAGCCTTGGATCGATGTTGTCGGGCGAAGATCAGCGGCGGGTGGAGGGAATCATCAGCGAATATTATAGCGAGGGCGTGATTCAACCCATGCGAATGGCGGTTCGTGATCGGTTCAAGTATGTGTATGTCCACGAACACGAGGCCCAGTTATTTGATCTCCGCAACGATCCGGGCGAACTCAACAATTGTATTGGGGATCCGAACCATGCCGTTCGACTGGCACAATTGCAGGAGCTGGTTCACTCGGGTTGGGAACCCGATGAGGTTCGGGCGCGCGTGATCGAAAGCCAGCAGCGTCGGCTTTGGATCAGGGAGGCCGGACGAGACGGACCTGGGACCTCCTGGGATGTGGCTCCCAGTTTTGATCCCCAAGAGCAATACGTCCGGCGCAAGAACGCTCAGCAGACCAATATTGAAAAACGTGTCCCCCGAGTGGGGCAGGACGAATCTCATGACTGAGCAATCCTTTCTTTGCATCGATATCGGCGGCACCAAGACCGCGGTTTCGATCATGTCTGAAGCCGATGGCATTCTCGCAAAGGAGCGCTTTCTCACACAAGGTGATCTCGGACCCGAGCGTGGAGTAGGGGAGATGATTGAAACTGCGAGATCCCTTCTTTCTGGGCGTGACGTTCAAAGTGTTGGGGTTTCCGTCGGTGCCATGTTTGATCCCCGCACGGGATGCTTCGGTGCCGCGCCTCATCTTCCGTCGTGGGCCGGGTTTCCAATTGTCGAAACCCTTCAGAATGCGCTTTCGCTGCCGATCGCCGCGGACAACGACGCCAACGCCTGCGCCTTGGCGGAGTGGCGCTTCGGTGCGGGGCAGGGGAGCGATCACATGGCGTTTCTCACCTTCGGGACCGGGCTCGGTGCGGGCCTGATTCTCAATCGTCGCATCTACCACGGTGCATCGGCACTGGCTGGTGAAATCGGAGCAACGCGTGTCGCCTCCGAGGGGCCGCCGGTCAGGGGCAAACCCGGATGTCTGGAAGGCTTCGCATCGGGCGCGGGAATTGCGGGTCTGGTGAAGCTACGTCTACCCACGTATGTAGGACAAAGCTGTCTTCGCATCAGCGCCACCGCTGAAGACGTTGCCCACGCGGCGGTCGACGGCGATGCGTTTGCCCGGGCGATTATGAGCGAAGCCGGTGATCACCTGGGGCGTGGCCTCGCCATTCTGCTGGATCTGCTCAACCTCGAAGTCATCGTCATCGGCTCGATTTTTGTCCGCTGCGAATCGCTGCTGCGCCCGACGATGGAAGCGGCGTTAAGACAAGATGCCATGCCGACGACACTGGCCGCGTGTCGGATTCTGCCCGCGGCTTTGGGCGAGGAGATCGGTGACTATGCCGGATTGGCGTTGGCGCTGGACGGAGCAGTTAGAGAGTAGTCCCACGGTAATGGCTCCCTTCCCGCTAAGCCTTGCTTCTGCAATCGATCAAGGCCAGTTTGAAACGGCGACGACGTGAGACATTTGGGGTTGTCAGCCGAGCGCTCCATTCCCCGAAGGTGTTGTCAGTTCGCGCTTTCGCGTCATTGATCGAAGTCGTCAGGGTTCCGGCGTCTCCGGCGTCTCCGGCGGCGCACTGACATCGGGTTCGAGCTGTCGGCGCCAAACCGCGACGAACATTCCATTTCCGCCGAATGTCTGAGGCCAGATGTTGGAGGTCATCTCCCCCTCGTCGCGTTCGATACCGGGTAGGTCCGGGATTTCCAGATGAAATTCAGGAAAGCGCTTTGAAAAATCTTCGACGACCTGAGTGGTTTCCTCGAAGGTCAACGTGCACACCGCGTAAACCAGCCGGCCGCCACGCTTCACCGATCGCGCGACGTTCTTAAGCAGTCGCTTCTGTACCTCGGCGAGTTCATTGACGTCGTTGAGATTCGTGGTCCAACGCGCGTGGGGCAGGCGTCCCCAGGTGCCCAGGCCACTGCAGGGGGCATCGACGAGCACGCCGTCGAACATGGTTTTGCTGGGGAGGTTCTCGCTGCCGTCCCAATTCCGTCGGCGGATGTTGAATGCCTGCGCCCGGGAAGAACGTTTCTTGAGAATCTCAAGCCGGCGCTTGGATCGGTCGGTCGCCCAGATCAGGCCCTTGTTATCCATGAGGTTGGACAGATGCAATAACTTGCCGCCCTCGCCGGAACAGGTGTCCCACCAGGTTTCGCCGGGTTTTGGATCGCAAATGCGACCGACCGCCTGTGAACTGATGTCCTGGATTTCGAAATTGCCGGCCTTGAACTCCGGGGTTCGGAAAAGATCCTGATGACCGGTGAAGGCAATGGCCTCGGGTAATGCAGCGATTTCGCGCGCGGGGTCGTGGGTCAGTTTCTTCCGCAGTTCATCGGCAGATTCGCGCCGGGCGCGCAGCCATAGCGTGGGGCCGCGTTGGATGGATCTCAGCCAGTCCTGTCGAACCTGCACGTGCTTCTTCACCCAGTGTGGAATCGCGGACATCATGTCGCGCGTGCTGAAATACTCAGGGTTTTGGGCGAAGCGTTCGGCGTTGCGCAGACACGATCGGATCTTGCCCGACAGGGTGTCCTTGCTGTTCGTGAACTGGCTCCAGCGGTAGAAGGTGTAGACGATGTGGGAAATCTCAGCCGAATCGCGCCGTACAGTTTCTCCACTTGCGCGGAAGAGCTGCCGGAGCAGCGCGTCGGCGGGTAATTTTTCGTCGCTGGCCTGACGTATCAGGCGGGCGGCGATGTTGATGGCGCGATCGTTTAGGGGGGGCGTTTCGTTCATCCGAGTTCTTTCAATGCAGGAAATAGTTTGGTGGCGGCCAGCCAGCCGCCGGCGACAAACATGCCGGCGGCGGATAGCCACAGCATGAAGTCCCAGGTCTTGCCAGGGGCGACCCGCGGGTCGCATTTGGTATAGCGGAACCAGAGCGCCGTGCAGGCCATGACCGGAAGCAGAATAGACTGCATGACGCCTCCTGCCAACACCAGAACGGTGGGGCGGGGATACAGCCAGTAGATCGTGAAGCACATCAACGGGAAGGCGATGCAGAAGATTTTGAGCCAGCGCGCCCGCGATTCCTCGGTGTCGGGGCGAAGTTTGAAAAGGCGCAATGCGTCCGTGCACATCCGCGCCTTGCTGGCATTCGTCACAAAGAAGGTGGAGTAAAGGACGGCAATCGCGCCGACGAGGAACACGCTCTGGGCCGTGGGGCCAAACACCGGTTCGTACATGACGGACAGGGTGCGGATCATCTCGGTGCCTTTGGGGGCGAGATCGATCCGGTGCAATATCGACGCGCCCAAAATGTAGAAGGCCACGGTTGAGACCGTGTAAACGATCATCGACAGAAAGGCGTCCCACCGCAGCACCTTCACCCAGCCCCGGGCCCGGCGAACCCAGTCCCCCGTGCCATCCTGTGGACCGACGAATTTTGCGTAGCCCTTCTCCAGACACCAGTACGGATAAAATACCATCTCGCCCGCGGCGACGCCGATGATGCCAAATGTTGCCAGTGCAGTGGCCAAGGGATACACGCCCTCCGCTTTCGGCGGGAGCTTGAAACTGAGACCGCTCATGAATTCCTGGTGGGTCATGGCAAATTCCGGATTCATCTGCAGCAGGACGACGTTGACCACCGTCATCACGGTGAAGAGCCCGACCAACACCGTGATGAAGATCTGGATGAAGCGATACTTGCCCCGCACCAAGAGCACGGTTGAGCCAAGCGCGACAATGCCGGCCCAGATGAAATGGTCCTTGGCGTCGGCGCGAAGCTGATCCAGCTGATCTCGGTTGTCCATCCACGTCCGCGCGTGACCGAGGAGAATCTCGCCGTCGGCAATCCGACGATCGAGTTCTTCGCTGTCGATGGCGGGAGAGAGCGGTGCTTCCAATGAGGTTTTTTGGATCATCACCTGCACCTGGGTCTTGGCTTCGGCGACCTCATTGTATTTGCGGCCGGCCTCGGTGATCGGCGTGCTGATGGCCAAAGCCTGCCCGACCCCCCCGACAATGCCGCCGAGCTGAGCGGTGGTGACGCAGATCGTCGCGAGCCAGAACCAGAGCACCCAGTTCACCTTCCCGATCCGGGGACCGGGGACCTCTGACATCCCCTGAAGCGAAGTCTCTCCCGTGCAGATCGCGTACCGACCCATTTCGACCTGCACGAAGACCTTGATCAGGCAGCCCAGAATGATGAGCCACATCAGGTAGAAGCCGGATTCCGCTCCCACCGCCGTGGTGGCAATCAGTTCCCCGGAACCGACTACTGCCCCCGCGACAATCAATCCCGGGCCGAGTTCCTTCACGATTCCCTCCACCGTATGCGGAGCCTCCCGCGTGCCCTCTGGCGGCGGATTTCTCGGAATATCGATTATTGGTCCGGTTTCGGCCACAAATGAGCGCGGAGTGTCGTCGGAATAGGGGAGTTTGCACAAGGAAGGAGTCGTCTGAACTTCAGCTTCAGGGCCCTACGGTAGGGCTGGCTCATGGAAAACGATCAACTACGGGATACTCGAAATACCCGGAAAAGAATATTTGTGAGCTCCGTTGTTTCCGACTGGAGTTTGGAGATTGGAGTTTATGTGAGGCTTGAGTTTTGGAATTTCGAATTTCCCCAGAACCTGTGATGCCACTGGAAACGTCGAAGAACCTCATTTGAGTAACCACGAATGGACACGGATTCACACGAATGGTGTGGGGTTTGTCAGCGCTTGTGGGATTTATGCAGAGGAAGAATCGCGGATTGCGCGGATGGGCCCGGGCTTCGGTGAAAACGCAGCTGAAAGGGCAAAGTGAGAGTGGCTCTTTGGTGAGTTCAACGTTCAACTACTGCGAGCCCGCAGCCCCCGACTTCGGTTATCCGTGCAATCCGTGCAATCTGCGGTCAAAGCAACACCGATCAGGCGGTAGGGTTGGCTACCGTCTCGTCTCGCCCGTACAGCCAGCCAAAGAAATTCCTGATATCACCGGCGGCCAGGTAAACGGAGGGAACCACGAGCAGTGAGGTGACGGTGGAGTAGAGCACGCCAAAGCCGAGGCTCGCTGCCATCGGAATCAGGAATTGCGCCTGTAGGCTCTTTTCCAGAAGCAGTGGGGTCAGTCCGATAAAGGTGGATAGCGACGTGATGAGAATGGGCCGGAAGCGTTTGCGTCCGGCTTGGCGAACCGCTTCGATCTCTGGGATGCCCGACCGTTTGGCGCGGTTGATGAAATCGACCAGCACGAGATTGTCGTTTACTGCGACTCCGGCGAGGGCCACGAATCCAAACATGGAAAGCACTGTCAAATGCAGGCCCATGACCATGTGGCCGAGCACGGCACCGACAAATCCCAAGGGGATTGCGGACATCACGACGAAGGGGAGAAAGTAGGATTTCAGCGGGATGGCGAGCAGTGCGAAGATGATGAACATCGAGAGGAAGAATCCTCGCTTCAATCCGCCCATGGTTTTGGTCTGTTCGGCCTGTTCGCCTTCCAGTTCGTATCTTAGACCGGGATAGCGGGCGAGCAGTTCGGGGAGGAATCCATCCGGCTGGTAATCCAGAATCTCCATGACGGCTTGGGTCAGTCGATCCGGATCCACTTTTGTTGCCTCGCCACCCGGTGGCAGTTCAGCCAGCTGTTTCTTTAGCTGCGCGATGTTTTTGGTCTGTTCTCCCAGGTCGCGCTCGCGGCCGCTCTTCATGAGTTTGCCGGTTGCGTCGAAGACGCTGAGCCGAAGTTCAGATCCGCGTTCGATGGTAACCAGTCGTCGCTTCTCTTCCGGCAATTCACCGGCGGGGACGATTGCAAGTCGGTAGCTGCCATCACGCAGGTCGGCGATGATGTCGTTGGGATTTCCAACGTTGAGATCCACGTCAGCGGTGATGTTCAGCGCGCGCTGGCGGTCCACGCGGTTGATGGTGGAATAGCCGCGTCCGATCTCGGCTACGGCCACGGCGGAGAAGGGGACTGCGGTGCCATCGGGCAGGCGGATTCGCATGTTCTCCAGATTGTGAAGTGAACGCCGTTCATTCTGCGGATAGCGGACCATCACGCGGACGTCATCGCGTTCGCGCTGAATCCGCTGCGCCTCCTCACCATAAAACGCCTGACGAACCTGACGCGCGAGGTCCTGGAGTTTCAAACCGGTGGCCTCTGCGTCCGGGCGGATGTTCAGCTTGATCTCCTGTTTGCCGGTGCGATGGCTGTCGGCGATATCGAAAATGCCTTCGTAGTCAGAGAGCTTTTTTTTCAGTTCTGCGGCGGCCTTGCGCAGCTGGTCCACGTCGGGGCCGGCGAGCTGAATGTTGATGGCATTGCCGGCCGAAAACAGGTGGGCCGTGAAGATGGATTCAACGGCACCGGGAATGGGGCCGGTAAGTTCCCGCCAGCGATTCACCATCTCGGTCGAGGAGACCGGCCGGCCTTCGGCGGGGACCAGTTGCACGTGGACTTCGCCCACGTTGTCGGCGGTGAAATTTTTGCCGTTGCTGCCGCCGTTCTTGCTCTGGGCGGTGCGGTAGGGTTGATCCCCGACCGAGGCCAGCACATTGCGAAAGAGGCTGTTGGTGGTGTATCCCAGTTTGCCGTCGTACTCCGTCTTGAGTGCGAGTGCGGCCCGTTCGATGCTCGCGATGGCGGCCCGGGTGACCTCCGGCGGCGTGCCGGTGGGCATGGTGAGAAACGCCGCGATGTCGTCGCCTTCGACCGGGGGAAAAAACTGGAATTTGACGAAGCCCGTCGCCACGAGGCTGACTATCAGGAGGACCGATGAAATTGCGGCGGAGATGGTGAGGTAGCGCCAGCGAAGGCAGGTTTCCAAGGTGGGCCGGTAGACGCGATTGATGAAGGCATCCAGAAAGCGGCTGAAGGCGTTCTGAATGTAGGTCAACGGATTCCGCGTCGGCTTGTTCAGATCGATCTTCTTCATGTGGCTCAGGTGGTTTGGCAGCGCCCACATGGATTCGATCAGGGAGAAGAAGAGGGTGGGGATGACAATCAGCGGGATGCCGCGCAATACCTTCCCCGTGTTGCCTTCGATCGCCGCCATCGGCGCAAACGCGGCCACCGTTGTCAGAATCGAAAAGATCACGGGCACGGAAACTTCCTTGGCCCCGCGGATGCCGGCCGTGAGCGCGTCCTCTCCCGACTGGATCCGGGTGTAGATGTTCTCGGACACAACGACCGCGTCATCGACCACGATTCCGAGAACGATCAGGAAGCCGAAGAGGGTCATCATGTTGATGGATACGTCCAGGTTGGGAACGACCCACAGCGTGCCCAGGAACGAGATGGGGATACCGATGCTGACCCAGATTGCCAGCCGCAGCCGCATGAACAGGGTCAGCACGATGAAGACAAAAACTCCTCCCAAGGCCGCGTTCTTGGTGAGCAGGGACAGTCTTCCGCGCAAATACTCAGAGTAATCCTGGTAGGCGGTGATCTTGATTCCTTCCGGCATACGCGCGGTGGCTTCCTGCGCGTAGTCCCGGACAATCTTTGAAACTTCCAGGGCGCTCTCGTCGCCAACCCGGAAAACCTGCACCACCACGGCGGGTTCGTTGTTAAATCGCGCGAACTGCAGCTTGTCTTCGAAGCCGTCGATCACATTGGCCACATCGCCCAACAACAGTCGCGATCCGTCGGGAAGCGTGCGCAAGGGGATCTGTTCAAATTCAGGCGCGCGATAGGCCTGCCCTTTCACCCGAAGCAGAAATTCTCCGCCCAATGTCTTGATCGAACCGCCCGGCAGATCGAGGGAGGAACGCCTCACCGCCTCGGCGATCTCATCGAAGGTCAGTTCATACCGACGCAGGTCGGCCTCGGAGATTTCGATGGTGATCTCGTAGGGGCGGGCAACCACCAGCTCGGCCTGGGTGATGCCGGGGAGATGGGAAACTTCATCCCGCACTTTTTCTCCAAGTCGCTTCAGGGTGGTTTCATCGGCATTGCCGGAAACCGCGATGTTGATCACCTGGCTCTTGATGACCAGTTCCGTGATGATTGGTTTCTCGGCCTCGTTTGGAAATGTGTCGATGGCATCAACGGCTGCCTTCACATCGTCGATTACGCCGGCAGGATCAGTGCCGGGAATGAGTTCAATGGTGACTCCGCTCACACCTTCAGCAGAAGCAGAGCGGACGCGATCAATCCCCTCAATTCCCTGAAGCGCCTCTTCGATCCGGACACTCACGGCATTCTCAACCTCCTGCGGTGCGGCCCCGCGATACACCACGGACACGGTGATTCGCTCGGATGAAAACTCGGGGAACACCTCTTTCTTGATGGTGAACGTCGCCATCACGCCACCGATGAAAATCACGAGGATCATCATCTTCGCCGCCACGCCGTTCTGCGCGAACCAGGCGATGGGACCGGTCAGCGGGATCTCCGATTCGGATTCGTCAGACATCTTGGAATTCCTTCGTAAGCGGGAGCGGGAGCAGCGGGCTATTCATCACTCTCCACATCGCGCACCCTCACCTTCATGCCGTCGACCGGCACATCCACGAGCGAGAGACAGACCCGGTCGCCTTGTTCAAGTCCACTTTTGAGCAACACGTCTTCCGGGAGGCCGCGCAGCACTTTGACCTGACGCAAACGGAGGCGATTCTCCTGATCGACCACGAGTAGCCGGTCCTTTCCGCGAATGGCCGACCGGGGAACCCGATAGACATCGTGGATGGTGCGGCCCTTGATTTTGGCCTGCACAAACATGCCGACGGGTAGGGGTGTCGGCGTGCTTCCGGAACGCAGCCCATACGGATCAACAACCTGGACCACCGCAGTGAGCATACGGGTTTTCGGGTTGATTTCTCCTTCCGTGCGCACGAGATGTCCGGACCACGAGAAGCCTTCCGGACCCAGCTCGGAGAAGAGTTCTGTTTCCGGACCGGATTCACCGATGGCGGGCTGCAGCTGGGCGGGAAGGTCTAGGAAGCCAACCTCGACCAATGGCAGCGGGAGTCGGATCTCGACGTAGTCGACCGCATAGACTCGACCGAGCGGCGCGCCACGGTTAATGAATTGACCGACATCGGCATGCTTGTGACGGACACGTCCGTCGTAGGGCGCGCGAATTTCACAACGGGAGAGATTCAAATGCGCCTTTTCAAGTGCGGCTTCCGCAGACGCCACGTTGGCTCGCGCTTCCGCGAGTTGCGGTTCGCGGAGCAACAATGGATTGGCGTTGCCTTTCCCCAGGCTCTCCCATTGCTGGCGGGCAACCTGAGCCTCCGCCTCTTCGCGTTGCAGTCCGACTTTCGCCTTCGCGAGTGAGGCTGCAGCTTGCGTCACGGCCAGCTGAAAATCGCGTTGGTCCAGTCGGACGAGCGGTTCGTTTGCCTGGAAGAATCCGCCACCCGCAAAGGCGGTGGCGACCCAGATGACCTTGCCTGATACCTCGGTGATCAGTTCGATTTCGTTGCGCGCGGCGACCTCGCCTTGGGCGTGGATCTGAAACTGATGAGAGCCCGGTTCGATTTTTCGCACTTCGACCAGCGGAATGATCTCTTCGCGCGGCTGCGGTTTGACCTCCCGTCTGTTTTTGAAAAGCCAGGTGGTAATCCCACCGGTTCCGGCCAATACCAACAGGGGTAAAAGTATCTGCAATAACCTTCGCATCATTCGCTGATTTCCTTTTTCAAAGTGTCCTTTTCATCCCCCAAAAAGCCGCCCCCCAGTGCCAGATGCAACGCGACCCGATTGTCGAGGCGGTGGCGACGGACGGCCAGCAGCAGTCCCTCGCTGTCGAGGGAACGCCGTTGGGATTCGAGCACGCTGACAAAGGGTTCCAGGCCGGCCTGATAGCGGGTGGTGGCGAGCGTCTCGGCCGCTTTGGCCTGGGTGGCGGCGTTTTCCAACTCGGTCTCTCTTGCTTTCAAAAACGATTCATTCGCCAGCGAAGTTTCCACCTCGCGAAAGGCGGTGAGGATTGCGCTTTCGTAATTTTCGTAACTCGCCCGCACCCGGGCCTTTTGCAGCCGAACGTTCGAGCGAAGGCGTCCTCCCTGAAAGATGGGTTGAGCGGCATTGCCCGCGATCGACCAGAGACTGAAATCGTGATCCAACAGGTCGCCGAGTGCGCTGCTGGTTCGACCGCCACCGGCGGTGAGGCTGATTCGGGGCAATCGGCCTGCCTTGGCCTCAGTGGTTCGGCGGGTGGCTGCTTCGAGTCGCCATTTGGCGGCCTGCAAATCCGGGCGCCGCTCCAATAGTTCACTGGGTAAGCCAGCGGGGATATCGGCGATGAGTTCGGGCAGCGCGATTGCCGGATCCAGCGTGCCCGCCGGGTATCTTCCCAAGAGCGCTTCCAATTGCCGTTTTGCGTTGTTCGTCTCTGACTTCCGAAGATGCACCAAGGCCTTGGCTGAGGATTCGCTGCTCAGTGCGAGACGGAGATCCAAGGGCGATACCAGTCCCCGTTCATAACGATCACGAACCGTTCGACTCGTGGACCCGAAGAGTTCCGCGGTTCGGGTGGCGAGGTCGAGTTGCTGGCGTGACTCGACGAGGCGAAGCCAGCCGCGAACGGTCTGGGCCACCAGTGACAGTCGGGCACCGCGCAGGTCATCGGTGGCGGCGAGATAGTCTGCGAGCGCTGCCTTCCGGCCGGAACGCACCCGGCCCCAGAGATCGAGTTCCCAGTTGGCAACCAGGTTGAAGGTATGCGCCGTCGAACGCGTTTTCAGCGGGCCTGTCGCGCCGGGGATAGGGAATCCGACAAAGATCTGCTGCTGTCGTTGAGATCCGAATTGGGCATCGAGCGAGGGGAGGCGATCCGCACCGATAATGCGGCTTTGTTCCCGGGCGGCGTCGATTCGGGCCTTCATTGCCTTCAGATCGTGGTTCTCCACCAGCGCTTCCTCGACGAGATACACGAGATTGGAATCACCAAAACTTTCCCACCAGCGATCGGCCACGTTGCCGGGCACCGCTGCGACCGACCAAGACTTGGGCGGCGCATTGGAGGATTCCGGAATCGTGGTGGAGCAACCGGCTGCCGTCACCAAGATCAATGCCGCTGCAATCGATTTCAGACCGCTGCCTCGGGCTGATTTCTTCTTTTTTTTGGCGGGTTTGTCGGCGGGGGCACGGAAGCCCGCCGCGAGGAAGGAGGTCATTTGACGCACGACCTCGACCGTGTCGTTCGGATTACACTTTCCGGCGGTGAAGACATTCATCTGGGTCGGATCAGCCATCACGTGGCCCATCGCTCCGATCATGAAATGAAAACGCCAGATGAGAACCGCCGCGGGCAGATCGGGGCAGGCTTTTGCCAGGGCGACGCCGAATCGCGCAGTCACGCCGCCGAATTGATCGTGGAGCATTCGCTGAAGATCCTCGCCGGGTTCCGCGATCATGCGGCCGAAGAGACGCATTACGTCGGGGCCGCCCTTTTTAGGGTCACGAGCGAGTTTGAGTGCCGGTTCGATCATCGCCCGGATGATCTCGTCGAGTTGCGGAGGGTTCTTGCCAGCGTCCGTCTCGATCTGGTCCAGCATCGCCAACCGTTCGGTATTTAGAGGCCCGATCCGCCGATCGAACACTGCCCGGATCAGGGCCTCCTTCGATCCGAAGTGATAATGCACCGCCGCCAGATTCACCCCGGCCACCGCGATGATGTGGCGCAATGAAGCGGCATCGAAACCGAGGTCGGCAAAAGCCTGCTCGGCCGCATCGAGAATCAGGGTCTTGGTATCGGTGTCGGAAGGTTTGGGCATCTTTCAAACGTCTGATTCAAACAGTCGTTTGAATAAAGTGCCCGGGATTGTGTAAGTGTCAAATTTGAAATTGGGGAAAGAGTGGCGCGAGTGATTGCAGAAGGGTGGTGGGAGTCTGATGCCTGTTCGAGCCCTTCAGGCTCAGCACGCTAAGCGCGAACTCCAACGGGCTTGCGCCAATGCCGGACCTGCCACGCGGATAGAATCACGCCCATTCGGGCTTTGGGGCGGTCTGCCTGCTCCCGCTCGCTGCCATATTTCGACCGCGCGTCTCACCCGCCGAAGCAGGTGAGGACGCCGTTTTTGCCGCTCAGGAAGATCTTGCCTTGGGCGATGGACAGGCCGTCGAAACCGGGATAGTCGTCGATCTTCAGTTCGAAGAGTTTCTGACCATTTTCTTTGTCGATCATTTGCAGGAAGATGTCCTTCTGTCCTTCAAATGCGGCCAGGGCTTCCTTCGCGTTCGTGAAGCTCAGGTGTTCACCTTTCTCACCCACGTCGACGGGGCCGGCGATGATGATCTTGGCTTTGCTTGTGGCCATGGCGCGCACGGTGATGGGCTTTTTGGTGCTCCAGAGTTTGTCGACGGGGACGAGTGGAACTCTCTTTTTCTTGCCGCGACGGGCGGCCTTTTCACTTGCCGGCGTAGGGGGCTTGATTGAGCTGTCGGCGCTGAACAGGTGGTAGGTGTCGGTCTGATGACCGGTGCGACCACCAAGGACGGATTCGCGGCCGTAGGCGAAGACCCGGTCGTTGTCGACGCACATGATTCGGCCGAACGGAACTTGGCCACCCGACTGCGCCCATTTGGACCAGCCTGCGCCGTGATTCACGCCGTAACGCCAGTAGGCCCGTACGAACCATTCTTCGTCGAGCATGCCGGTTACGGAATAGAGATGCGGGGTGCTCGTATCGGACTTCTTGCCGTCGGGGCCGAAGGCAAGGTGTTTCAGGTAGATCTGCTTGCCATCGCCGCTGAGAATGTCCGAACTGCAACCGGCCATGTCGAAGGAGCGAGTTTTCTCAATGCTCAGCTCCTTGTCGGAATCCGGATCCAGATCGTAGAGGACGGAACGGTTGATCTCTTTGCCGGTCTTCGGATCCAACTGGTAGTAGATGATGCCGCCGTCCATGTAGGTGGAGCGACCGGCGGTGAGACTTACTCGGCCGTTCTGCACAACGACGGAACCGTGGACGGGCCAGAGTGATTCAAGGCGGCCATAGATGTTTACCAATCGTTCTTCCGGGGCGGCTCTGAACTTCCAGGCGAGATCTCCGGATTTGGCGTCGAGGCTGTAGACCCAACCGTCGGCGGAGCCAAAGATGACTCGGCCCTCATGATAGGTCGGAGCGCTGTCGACGCGGGCGTTCGCGGTGAATTTCCATTGGGTTTCGCCTTTGTCCTGCGAAACGGAATAGACGGTGTATTGATCGACCGAGGCGAGGTAGAGCGAGGAGCCCACCGCGATGGGTTGCGTCAACTTGCCACCGATCGAGGTGGACCAGCGTTTTTGCACCTTCTCTGAAATCGCGATCTTGGAAGTGCCGCTGCGCTGATTGTCGTGACGATACATCGGCCAGTCGGTTGCTTTGGCTGATGTCTTGGGTGTCCGATTGAACGCCGGCCCTTGGATGAGAACTGGCTTTTTTGGGAAATTGATGTGGCCGCTTTCGGTATGGCGCGCGCGGGCGGCGAAAAGACCGGGGACTTTTACCGTGGGATTGCAGCCGCAGGCATCCGGGGGGACGTAGATCATTCCGTTGGCGGGCATGATGCCGTATTGGCAGGTGCCTCGCAGCCAGCTGTTGTTGCCGACCCAATTGCCGGCATCAAGATCCAGAAACTCAACGCCAGAGCGTCCGGTGAGGATGAAGTTCTCGGTGGCCTTGTAGCGATGACAGCGCGGATGCGGCATGCTGACCGGATTGGCCGCGGTATCGACTTCCTTCAGAATCTTGCCGGTTTTCACGTCGTATCCCTTGAACTTCGTGCCGATGTAGGCGACGCCTTTGATGACGAAGACATCCACGGGTGAATTGTAGCCCTCGGTGGCCTGGGCCTGCCAAAGCTGTTTGCCATCCTTGAGTGAATAGGCGCGCACGATATTTGGCACCTTCCGGGCGAAGCCTTTCTCAGTCCACCCGTTGACGCCCCAGGTCACTTTGCCTTCGACGGCGGCGTCGCCCGGGCTTTTCGGCTCGCGATCTGAGGAGATGACGACGTCCTCCGTGACGACCACGGTCGGCGACGAATAACCCATTCGACGTGCGGGTGACGGACGATCTTTCCGCCACAGAACTTTGCCGGTCTTCGCGTCCACACAGCCCATGCCTTGCGTGCTTTGGAAGCAGAGGTTGTTTCCTTTGATCCCGATGGTCTGCGGTAGCAAAAAGTCTCCCTGCTTGAACGACAGCTTCCAAAGCTGCTTTGCAGTTTTCGGATCGTAGGCGGCGATGAAGCGGAATGACGTCGCCTTGGGTTCCTTGCGTGTGTGCAGTCCTTCCCCTTGGCGGTACACCTCCGAGGAACCGACCACGGTGAACAGCGTATCATTGTCGTAGATCAGTTCTTCAGCGTATTCAGTTCCCGCAAAGGTCTTGATCGTCTTGCCGGTGGCCCCATCCAGATGGCTGATGGGCGCGCCGAGTCCCAGCGTGACGAACACGTCGTCATCGATTGCGATCAGACGTCGCGGCAGATGCACCGGTCCGGAACGGAAGTGGCGCAGGTGATCGTTCCAGACGGGAATCTGGCGTTCCCAAAGGAGTGTGCCGTTGAAGGCATCCCGGCCCTGAAGTTTCCAGTTCGCATTGAATCGGATGGAGGCGAGGGGAGAGGAATCCAGGATGGAGAACATCCGGCCGCGAGCGGTGACCATCGCGCTGAGACTGGCCATCTCTTCGTGGCTTCGGCTCCATTTCGGGCCGGCGACCCATTGCATGGAGCGCGGTTGGTTCACGCGCTTGTCCTTGGCGACGGCGTTGTTATCGGGGCCATGGAGAAAGTGATTCCACTCATCAATATCGTCCGGCCAAGGTTTCACGATTACTTGGCCGTTGATGTATGCCGTTCCCAGTGGGCGTAGGACTCGGAGCAATTCAGCTTTCGGGACGGTGGTCGCCTTTTCGCAGACGATCATGTTGATCAGATTGTCGGCATAGGGAAGCTGTTTGCCGTCGTAGCGCATGGCGGAAGCCTGCCCATAGGCGGTTTTGTCGAAGAGGCGTTTGCGACTGGCGGCGAGCGCCTTCTCCGTGGGATCCAAGACGTGGAGGAGCACGTTGTCGCCTTGGGCCAGATCGGTGGACAGCTTGGAGCCGTTCGCGTCCAGATGAACAATGATCCCTCCGTTGAAGCGGCATTTCGTCCGGAGCTGTTCCGCAGTTTCGGCAGCAGAGGTGCTAACGGACAAAATCATCAGCAGCGCGCTGAGTCGGCAGATATGTTTGTTCATGTAATCTCTGGGGTGGCTGCAAAAGTAGATCGGAGTCAGATGTTACTGAAAGTCACGACTCGGGCAAGCCGACGATTTTGTTGG